>JAXDOS010000076.1:0-24876 GCA_034668785.1 Alphaproteobacteria bacterium | reverse complement strand
GGCTTGTTGAGGCGGGTGCGGGAGACGAGCGTTGCGTCCACCGGGTGATAGCGTGAGAAGCCCGGCGTCGTGGCCAGCTGCGTGCTGGGCGACGCATCCGCAGGCGGCGCACTTTCAATAGGCGCGGCTGCCGGCATCGCGTTGGCAAACTCCGCGTAAAGCGTCTTCAACATCCGAGCGGTTTCCTTGCCGCCCGGCACGCAGAGATTGAGCTGCTCTTCCTTTTTCAGGAACAGCGCTTCGGCATAGTCGTGGCAGTTGTAGCCGCATTGGCCGCAGTCCTGCTGCGCCATCGCCGCCATCATCTTCCGCCGCAGCGGCCGGCTCTCGGCCAGCTTCATGCGTTCGGGGAGCGCAAGCGCGGGATCGTGCCAGGGCGCGCCGTCGTCCTCTTCCTTCGCTTGCGCCAACGAGCCGTCGAGCACCCCGGGCAACAGCGTTGCCGCCTGCTCCGCCGATAGCGCCGTCACCCCGTCTTCCATCGAGACCAGCCCGGCGAACAGGCCGTTCAGCCACGTGCGCTGCTCCGGGGTGAACGGCGCGGTCTCGGGAATGAAGGAAGGAATCGGCGGGCGCGGCGGCGAATTCATGGGGTCGCCTCCTTCGCCGCTTTCCCTGAAAGGGGAGGGCCGGACAGCGGAGCCGTCCGCGAGGGAGACCAAACAGGCCCAACTCCAGGCCACCTGAAGTGACCCAACCCTCGCCTTTCAGGGGCGAGCAAGAAAAGGGGAGCATTCATTCGACTGCTCCCTCGGCAAAGAATTGACGCAGCGTTTCGACTTCATGCCGCCGCGCGAAGGTGAGGAAATTTTCCTGGGCCGATGCGCGATGCGCCAGATAGCCCTTGAGCATGCGCTCGACGGTCTTCGGCGCGTCCACGGCCTTCACGTCGCGATAAAGCTCGCGCCCCAGCGCAGCGTCCGGTCCAAAACCGCCGCCGACCAGGATGTGATAGCCCTCGACCGCCTCCTCGTTCTCAGAGATCTCCACCTTGCAGGCGAGCAGGCCGATGTCGCCGATGTAGTGCTGCGCGCAGGAGTGATGGCAGCCGGTGAGATGGATGTTCACCGGGCCATCGAGCGCCACATGGCTTTCGCACCAGCGCGCGATCTCTTCCGCGTGGCTCTTGGTGTCGGAGGCGGCGAATTTGCAGCCGGTATTGCCTGTGCAGGCCACGAGCCCGGCGCGGATCGAGCTGGCGTTCGTCGAGAGCCCCATGGCCTCGATGGCGGCTTCCGCCGCTTTCACGCGCTGCGTCGGCACGCCGGAGATCAGCAGATTCTGCCAGACCGTGAGCCGGATATCGCCGTCGCCCATGTCCCGGGCGATGGCGGCCAAGCCGCGCATCTGCGCCGCCGTGAGCTTGCCGACCGGAAGCACCACGCCGATCCAGTGCAGGCCTTCCTGCTTCTGCGGATGCACGCCGATATGGGCGGCGCGATCAAAGGCAGGACGCGGGGCCAGGGCATCGGCAGCGACTCGGTCCAATTTGTGCCCGAGCTTTTCCTCGACGAGGCCGAGGAAAGTTTCCACGCCCAAAGCATCGAGCACGTATTTCAGCCGTGCCTTGTTGCGGTTGGTGCGGTCGCCGTTGTCGATATAGACGCGCACCACAGCGTCGGCGACTTTGGTGGCGTCACCGGGCTTGACCATGACGCCGGTGTCGCGGGCAAAATCCTTGTGCCCGGTGATGCCGCCAAGACAGAGGCGGAACCAAACGAGCGACTCGCTCCCATGTTTCACGTGAAACGCCTGAAATCCTATATCGTTAGTATCTTCCAGAGCCGGGATGATGCCGCCGCCGTCGAAGGCGACATTGAACTTGCGCGGCAGGCCGTAGAGCGAACGGTCGTTGAGGATGTGGAAGTGCCATTCGCGGGCATAAGGCCGGGTGTCGATCAATTCCTGCGGGTCGATGCCCGCCGTCGGTGAGCCGGTGACGTTGCGGATGTTGTCGGCGCCGGAACCGCGCGAGCAGAGGCCAAGGTCCTGGATCGCCTCCAGCATAAGAACGGCGTTCTTGGCCTCGATCTCCCGGACTTGAAGATTGGCGCGGGTGGTGACGTGGGAATAACCGCCGCCATGGCGCTCGGCGAGGTCGGCTAGACCCGCGAATTGCCAATGCTTGAGAATGCCATTCGGCAGCCGTAGCCGGCACATGTAGGAGTTCTGCGCCGGTGCCACATAGAACAGTCCATGGAAGCGCCAGCGGAAATTATCCGGCGGCTTCGGATATTCATTGGCCGCCGCTTGTTGCTTTAGCCGGGCATAAGCGTCGAAGGGATTCTGCTCACGCTTGAATTTCTCCGGGTCGGATAACTTGCCCCCACCCTTCAGAACGCGATCCTGCGCTTGCAGCGCCGACGCGTCGGGGCCGGTGACTTCAGGAGCAGCAACAACCGCAGACTTCGCTCCCTCCGCGCCCGGACGCGCGAAACCGCGCGCCGTCTTTGCGATCTGCAGACCGGCGACAAAGCCTTCAAGATACCGTTTCTGTTCGGGCTCGAAATCGCCTGACATCCGACCTCTCAGGCTGCGTCGACGAAGCTGTGGCGCTCGTAGAGGAATTCGAGCACGCGCTGGCGGCATTTCAGATACGTTTGGTTGGCGGCAAGCTCGAGCCGGCGGCGTGGGCGCACCAGCGGCACATCGAGCACCTCGCCGATATGCGCCGCGGGTCCGTTGGTCATCATCACGATGCGGTCCGACAGCAGCACCGCCTCATCCACGTCGTGGGTGATCATCAGCACGGTGTTGCCGAGCTTCTGATGGATCGCCATCACCGAGTCCTGCAGATGCGCGCGGGTGAGCGCATCGAGCGCGCCGAACGGTTCGTCGAGCAGCAATACTTTCGGTTCCATCGCTAGCGCACGCGCCAAGCCCACGCGCTGTTTCATGCCGCCGGAAATTTCCGAGGGCCGCTTGTCCTTGGCATGCGTCATCTGCACGAGGTCGAGATTATGCAGCGTCCAGGCGTTGCGCTCGGCGCGCGTTTTGGCGGGAAACACTTTGTCCACCGCAAGCCGCACGTTGTCGTAGACCGTGAGCCACGGCAGCAGCGAATGATTTTGGAACACCACCGCGCGGTCCGGACCCGGCTCGTTGACCTCGCGGTTTTCCAAAAGCACGGCGCCGCGGGTCACCGGCGTCAACCCGGCGACGATGTTGAGCAGCGTGGTCTTGCCGCAGCCGGAATGGCCGATGATGGAGACGAACTCGCCCTTTTCTATTCCGAGCGTGATCTCTTTAAGCACCACCGTCGTGTTCGAGCCGCGCGAGAACGCTTTGTCGATGTGGTCAAGCTTGAGATACGGCGCCATGGCTCGTCCTTAGCTGGCGGCGGTGCCGCGGGTGACAATATTGGCGATGGCGGCGACGATGCGATCAAGCACGAAGCCGACGATGCCAACGTAGACGAGCGCCAGGATGATCTCGCTGATATGCGAGGAATTCCAGGCGTCCCAGATGAAGAAGCCGATGCCGACGCCGCCAATCAGCATTTCGGCCGCCACAATGGCGAGCCAGGACAGGCCGATGCCGATGCGCAGTCCGGTGAAGATGTAGGGCGCGGCGGCGGGGATCATGATCTTCCAGAAAAACTCGAAGTGATTGAGACGGAGCACCTGCGCGACGTTGCGGTAATCCTGCGGAATGTTGCGGATGCCAACCGAGGTGTTGATGATGATCGGCCAGATCGCGGTGATGAAGATCACGAAGATCGCGGAAGGCTGCCCGTCGCGGAAGGCGGCGAGCGACAGCGGCAGCCAGGCGAGCGGCGGCACCGTGCGCAGAATTTGGAAGATCGGATCGAGCCCGCGCATCGCCCAGGCCGATTGCCCGATCAAGGTGCCGATGGCGACGCCCGCGATCGAGGCCAGCGCGTAGCCCAACGCCACGCGCTGCAAGCTGGCGGAGAGATGCCAGAACAAGCCGCGATCGATGCCGCCGCGGTCGAAGAAGGGATCGACGATCAGCTCCCAAGTGTCTTTGATCACCCGCGACGGCGGCGGCAGCGTTGCGCCCGCCTTACGGCATATTAGTTCCCACACCAGCAGCGCCAGCGCGATCACGATAACAGGCGGAATGACGTTGGCGGCGATAGTGCGAAGCTTGTTGAGTAACTGTGTTGTCAGCGGCGGCCCTTTGGGCTTGGCGAGCGGCAGGATCGTCGCTGCTTTTGCCGGTAACGGCACGCCGGTTTCAGTTCTGGTAGCTGGCATATTCATTTTGTTTCCCGGTCTGCTTGTCTCTCCTTCGTCATGGCCGGACTTGTTCCGGCCATGACGGTGCATCACACCTCCACCCGCTTGATTGACAGGCTCTTCAGATACGCGCCTGGATTTTCCGGATCGAAAACCTTGCCGTCGAAGAAGGTCTCCTTGCCGCGCGAGGTCGAAGCGGGAATGTCGGCGGCGGCGACGCCGAGTTCCTTGGCCGCGTCGCGCCAGAGATCTTCGCGGTTGACTTTCTTGATCAGCGCCTTGCCGTCCATGCCGGCTTCGTATTTGCCCCAGCGCATGTCCTCGGTGATGAACCAGAGATCATGGCTCTGGAACGGATAGGAGGCGTGGTCGCGCCAATACTTCATGATGTGCGGCGAGTTCTCGACCACCTTACCGGTGCCGTAGTCGAACTTGCCCTTCATGCGGTCGGTGACGTCCTCGACCGGGCAGTTGATCCATTGCCGCTTGGCGCAGATCGCCGCGACCTCTTCGCGGTTTTCCATCTTCTCGCACCACTGCTGCGCTTCCATCACCGCCATCAGCAGCGCTTTCGCGGCGTTGGGATATTTGTCGACCCAGGCCGCGCGCATGCCGAAGGATTTTTCCGGATGCTTGTTCCACAATTCGCCGGTGGTGATCGCAGTGTAGCCGATCTCCTGATGGATGAGCTGCAAATTCCACGGCTCGCAGACGCAGAAACAATCCATGGTGCCGACCTTCATGTTCGCCACCATTTGCGGCGGCGGCACCACGATGGTTTCGATATCCTTGTCCGGATCGATGCCGCCGGCGGCGAGCCAGTAGCGAATCCAAAGGTCGTGCGTGCCGCCGGGGAAGGTCATCGCCGCTTTCACCGGCTTGCCGGAGGCTTTCTTCTTTTCCAGCGCGGTTTTGAAAGGCGCGGTGTCGAGACCGATCTTCAGATCGGCATATTCCTTGGAAACGGAAATGCATTGGCTGTCGAGATTGAGCCGCGCCAGGATGTACATGGGCGTCGGCTGATTGTTCTGCGTCACCTTGCCCGAGGAGATCAGGTAGGGCATCGGCGTCAGGATATGGGCGCCGTCGATGCCGTTGCCTTCCGAGCCGAGCACCAGGTTGTCACGCGTGGTGCCCCAGGATGCCTGCTTGGCGACCTCGACATCCGGCATGCCGTATTTGGCGAAGATGCCTTTCTCCTTGGCGACGAACAGCGGCGCCGCATCGGTGAGCGCGATGAAGCCGAGCGTCGCCTTCGTCACCTCCGGACCGGCGGCGTGGGCGACATTGGCGCCAAACGGGAAGCTGCTGTTCAGCGCCCCGAGCAGCGCGGCGGTGCCTGCGCCTGCCTTCAGCAGCGCGCGCCGGCTCATGCCGCGGGGCGTGGACGTGGCTTTTACCGGCTTGTCGATCATGGTCACTCCTGTTCGGCAGGCCACGCGGGCCATTGGTCTGCTGCAAAGCAGCAAAGGACGTGCCAAAGCGGAGTGATTGTTATCTAAGGAGAATTTAGCCCTGGAAGACGGCTTTTAAGGCAGGCTGCGCAAGGTCAATGCGGAAGCTGGTGAAAACTTGAGCAGGGATAAAGATGCTTATTTTGTAATCAACTCGGCTGATCGCTGAGCGCCGGTGCTTTTGTGGAAATCGGGCCCGTTGCTCGTGGCGGCGACAAAGCCGGCGCGAATGACGAAGTCGCCGAAGCGCTCGCCGTTTTCGCGCTCGCTTTTGTAGGCGGCGAAGAGCGGATCGAGATGAGCGACGATCGCGCCGTTGTCGAGATCCTCGGCATAAAGCTTGGAGAGGCGCGAGCCATCGAAGGCGGCGCCGAGATAAAGATTGTATTTGCCGGGCCCCTTCCCGACCAAGCCGATCTCGGCGAGATAAGGCCGCGCGCAGCCGTTCGGGCAGCCGGTCATGCGGATGACGATCTCGTCGTCGGTGAGCCCGTGCGAAGCCAAACGCGCTTCGATCTCGCTGATGAGATCGGGCAGATAGCGCTCGCTCTCCGCCAGCGCCAGGCCGCAGGTCGGCAGCGCCACGCACGCCATGGAATTGCGGCGCACCGGCGAAGCGTCCGCGGTGAGCTTATATTTGTCGACCAGCTTGCCGATATCCCAACGCTTGTCGGATGCGACGTTGGCGATGATGATGTTCTGGTTGGCGGTGAGGCGGAAATCGCCGTCGTGGACTTCGGCGATGTGCTTCAGTCCGGTGAGCCATTGCGGCCCGCCGGGGATATCCTTGATGCGGCCATTCTGCACGAACAGCGTCAGGTGACCCTTGCCGTCCTCGCTTTCGGTCCAGCCGTAGCGGTCGCCGGTCGAGGTGAATTGGAACGGCTTCGCCTTCTCCAGCGTCACGCCGCTGCGCTTTTCCACCTCGGCGCGGAAAGCATCGAGGCCGCGATCCTCGATGGTGTATTTCAGCCGCGCATGTGCGCGGTTGCTGCGGTCGCCCCAGTCGCGCTGCACGGTGACGACGGCCTCCGCCACCGCCACGGCCTGCTCTGGCTTGCAGAAGCCCATGACATCGGCGGTGCGCGGATAGGTTTCCGGCTGACCATGGGTCATGCCCATGCCGCCGCCGACGGTGACATTGTAGCCGCCGATCTCGCCGTTTTCATCGAGGATGGCGATGTAGCCGAGATCGTGGGCGAAAACATCGACATCGTTCGACGGCGGAATGGCGATGACGATCTTGAATTTGCGCGGCAGATAGGTCTTGCCGTAGATCGGCTCGACGACCTCCTCCTCGCCGCCGGCGATGCGTTCGCCGTCGAGCCAAATCTCGCGATAGGCTGGAGTCTGCGGCAGCAGGTGGTCGGACAAGGCGCGCGCCATCGCAATCGTTGCGGCATGCGCGCGTGACTGATAGGGATTTGGATTCGACATCACATTGCGGTTGACGTCGCCGCAGGCCGCGATCGTGGTCAGCAGCACGCGGTCGATTTCGCGCATCGTCGCCTTCAAGTTCGACTTGATCACGCCATGCAGCTGAAAAGTCTGCCGCGTGGTGATGCGCATCGTGTGATTGCCATACGTCCGCGCGATGTGATCGATGGCGAGAAGCTGCGCCGGCGTGCAAACCCCACCGGGAATGCGCACGCGGATCATGAAGGCAAAAGCCTTCTCCATTTTCTTCCGCCCACGCTCGCTGCGCAGGTCGCGGTCGTCCTGCAGATACATGCCGTGGAATTTAACGAGCTGCTGGTCGTCTTCGATGATGCCGCCGGTGATCTCCTCGCGCAGCCCCTCAGCCAGCGTGCCGCGCAAAAAGGCGCTCGCTTCCTTCAGGTGCTCGTTGCGGGAGAGGTCTTTGGTCATGTCGTGCTCGGCTGTTGTCATTCCGGGGCCCGAGCGAAGCGAGGGAGCCCGGAATCCAGAACCCCGGTTTGTGAATATAGATTCCGGGCTCGACGCTTCGCGTCGCCCCGGAATGACGAATTTATTCTAATACGTATCCTGCAGGTAGCGGTGCTCGCGGTCCAGATCGCTCACCGCTTTTTCCGCCGCTTCCGCGCTCAAGCCTTTCACGTCCGCGTAAGCGCGCACCAGCGTCGCGCGTACGTCCTTCGCCATCGCCTTGGCGTCGCCGCAGATATAGAAATAGGCGCCCTTGTCGAGCCACTCGATGAGTTCGCGGCGCTTGTCCCAGATGCGATGCTGCACATAGACCTTTTCCGGCGTGTCGCGGGAGAAAGCGACGTCCATACGCGTCAGCACGCCATCCTTCAGCGCGTCCTGCCACTCAAGCTGATAGAGGAAGTCGTGGGTGAACTGGCGGTCGCCGAAGAACAGCCAGGACCGGCCTTTCGCCTCGGTCGCGCGGCGCTCCTGCACGAAGGCGCGGAACGGCGCGACGCCGGTGCCGGGGCCGACCATGATGATGTCCTTGTCCGGGGCGGGCAGCGCGAAATGCTTATTGGGCCGCAGCTTCACGCGCAGCCGCTGGCCCTTCTTCAACTGATCGGCGACATAGCCGGAAGCGACGCCTTTGCGCGCGCGGCCGAAAGTTTCATAGCGCACCGCGGAAATCAGCAGATGCGCCTCTTCGCCGACTTCGCGGCGCGAGGAGGCGATGGAATAAGCGCGCGGCGCCAGCGGCCGCGTGAACTTGAGAAGCTGCTCGGAGGTGAGCGCGATGGGGAATTGCTGGATCAGATCGATGAGCTGGCGTCCCGCGATCCAACTGCGCGCGTCGCCGGAGTCGAGCAACTCCTTGACGTATTGGTGGCCGGTCGCGGAGGCGTAGGTCTCCAGGGTCTTCAGCGACAGCGTGGTGATGTCGCGGTTCTTCGTCAGTTCCGCGCGTAAAGAGCCGTCGGAACCAAGGCCCGCCGCCTTCAACAGATCGTCGACATAGGCCGGGTCGTTCTCGGGATAGAGATCCAGAGAATCGCCGGGCTTGTAGGCAGGCGCGGCGCCGTCGAAGCTAAGCTCCAGATGGTAGGTTTCTTTTTCCGACTGCGAGGAATTGAGATCGATGAGTTCGGTGATCTCGGCCTCGACGGGGCCAAGCTCGGCTGCGCCTGCCTTCGCACCAAAGTCCACCGCGATGACGCGGCCACGGCCGCCGTCTTCGGGCGCCAGCGCCTTCAGCGCGGTCTCGATCCATTTGCCGGCGGGGTCGGCGAAATCCAGATCGCAATCGACGCGATCGGCGACGCGCTTGCCACCGAGGGCTTCGAGCCGCGCGTCGATCTTCTTGCCGACGCCGCAGAAATCCGCATAGGCGGTGTCGCCAAGCGCCAGCACGCCGAACTGCACGCCGTCCAAGCGCGGGGCACCCTCGCCCATCAACTCGCCATAGGTGCGAACGGCGCGCGCGGGCGGATCGCCCTCGCCCCAGGTCGCGGCGATGACGACCAGACGCTTCACCGAGGCGAGTGACGCCACGTCGAGGTCGGCCATGTCGACGATGGAGGGCTTCAGCCCCATCTTGCGCGCCGCCTTGGCCATGTCGGAGGCGAGCTTCTCGGAGTTTCCGGACTCGGTCGCGTAAAGGATGGTGAGCGGTTCGGCGGGCTGTGCCGGGGCCGCAAGCTCCGGCTGCGCCGCCGCGCCGCCAGCCGCATCCAATCCGGCCAGGAATCCGGCGAGCCACGCCCGTTGCGTGGCGCTCGCGGGACCGACAACGCGATTGAGGATTTCGATTTCCTCTTGCGCGAAGGGAGCCGTGGTCGGAATAGGAGAAGTCATGAGACGCCCAGTTTGTTTTTTGGCGAAGGGAGGCCTTGTTATATCTCTGTTATAGAATGATTTTCTTTGAAAAAGCAATAATGGCGAGGTGAAAAGAACGTTACTGTCGTTTTAGCCGGAATAATGGTTATTTTATGCTTTAGCCGCCCCATTAAAGCTGGCGCTATGCCCCCCTTATTCAGCCCCGCAGCCTAGGTCAGGCGCCAGCCGGATCAGATCGTCACGGGAAAGAAGTGGTTAATGGCCACGAGGATGACCAGCAGCACGATGCCGGTCCCCAGACTCCAGCCGATCAGCTTTTTTTCAATCGGCAGCAGCGGTTCGACGGGAGCATTGCGGAGCTCATCACGGATGTCGGGTTGCATCGTCTTCTCCTATCAGGTGGCCAGCGGCGGTTTCACGCCATGGAAAAAGATCCAGGAAATCAGCAGTCCCACCCAGATCACGAAGCCGAACAGGCTGAGCAGATAGACCGCCGCCAGTTTGCCGATGCCTTCCTCCCAAAGCTTCTTGAAGTTGGAAAGAACGCCGATGGAGAAAAACGTCAGGACGAAAAAGATCACCCGGAAGGTGTTGGCTTCACCGATGGCAGCGGGAAGCTTGGCAGCGGTTTCAGCCGAGGTTCCCAGCGCGAGATAGAGACCGATCAGAAAGGTGGCGACGAAGCCCAGGATAAATTTTGGAAAGCGCTGCCAGATTTCGCCCGCGCGCGCCTTGTCGCCATCCTGGGTCACGTTGATGTGGTTGGTCCAGATATAACCGAGGATGAAAGCCCAGATGCCGATGAAGATGTCGATGAACACCTTCACCGTCGCCGTGGTACCGAGAATCCAGCCGGGCTGATAACGGATGCCTTCGGATGCGGCCTGGGCCAGGATCAGCGCTTCGGTAATGCCGCCGCCCGCGACGGCGGCGCCATCGGTCTTGATCGCCAAGCCCATCCAGGCGCCGGCGACCATCGGTTCATGCGACAGAAAGGCCTGCGCCAGAAACGGCAGGATAAGCACTTCCACGACTGCGAAAACGACAACAAGCGAGGAAACGAGAATCGGCACCATCGGGCGCGCGCGGATGGCGCCGCCGGTGGCGATCGCAGCCGACACCCCGCAGATGGAAATGCCGGACGCCAGCGGCGCCGCCCATTCGCGGCTGAAGCCGAACCATTTGCGGGCGACGAAATAGACGACGGCCCAATAGATCAGGTAGGCCTCGACGATGGCGGCGACGCCGCGCAGCAACAGCGAGGTGGCGAGGTTCAACTTGCCCGCCGCGGTCACCGCGAGGAAAGAGCCCAGGATCACGATGGCGATCTTGATGTAGAGTTCGGGCCGGATCGCTTCCTTCAGCCATTCGGCAAAACGCGGAAAGAAATTGGCGATAACCAGTCCGCTGATCAGCGCGACGATGTAGCCGCCTTCGTTGGTGAGCTTGAGCGACCAGCCGATACCGAATTTCTGCAAGTCAGCCGGCGCGACCGCCGCGACATGAGCGTAGCTGCCGACGATCCAGCTGGCGTAGGCGATCCAGAACACCGCCGTGAAGGCGATAGCGAAGCGCTTCATATCGGAATTCAGGGCGGCCACGGCGGCGCTAAGCAAGACCAGCAGCGCACCATAGGTCGCGATCAGTGCCCCCAAGCCGCCGAGGGAAGCATAGACTTTCGACACGGGGCCGAGCGCTTGAGTCAGGTCCGTCCAGACCGATGTGGTCACCGACCAGCCGAGGAGGTCAGAGCCTGCAAGGGCGGCAAGCGCTAGGGCAAAAATCAACAGGCCGATGCCGACCGACAGCCAGTCTTCGTTGACCCAAGATGCCGCTGCGGGCGCGCTCGCGATACGAGCCGTTTCGGTCGTGCTGGACATGATAGGTCTCCCCCCGCGGAATGCGTTTGGTTCCAGCAAATAGGATGTTCTTCTTTAAACGCACAAGAGAAGCGCAGAAAAAAGAATAATATTCAGGCCATATGCCCTCATATGGGTATTTTGTTCTTAGGAATGCGTCGGTCTCAGCAACATAGATCGCTGCCTTCGGCCGTTTTGCCTTCGGGCAGGAGCCATGTGACGAAAATTTCACTTGTCCAAACGGCAGGTTTCCGCCCGAACTCATTGTCTGAGGACAACGCCGTCCCTATCGGGTGGAAGTTGAGGAAAGCTGCCACAGCCAGCCCTGTGACGGTACGATGCCGGCTTGTGATGTAGTACACCTTTGCCCTGATGTTTCGCTGTAGCCGCAGTCGCGAAAGACATTTCGTATGGGTCGCAAGTTTCCGTTCGTTGTGTCTCGCGTCGATGCCGCGCGCCTTCGTTCATTCCTTTCGATTTTTGGGGGTGTCTGCCTCGTGCAACTGCTGTCCGGGTGCATCCTAGGCTCCGAAAAGCCGGAGCTTGCGGTCGATATTCCGCAGGCCTACCGGGCCGGCGGCCGCGCGCCCGAGGCTGCGCTTCCGCGGCTGGATTGGTGGCGCGGTTTCCGCTCCCGGGAACTTTCCGCGCTGATCGAGGAGGCGCAAAGCGCCAACTTCGACATCGGCGCCGCCATCGGCAGGATATTACAGGCCGACGCGCAAGCGCGGATCGCCGGAGCGCCCTTGCTGCCCAATGTCGATCTGAATGCGAATGCCACACGCTCACGCGCATCCCAAGCGACGTCGTCGACTGGTATAGGCACCGGCGGGCCTTCGGAGCGGACCTCGTATAGTACGTCGCTCTCGGCGAGCTATGAGATCGACTTCTGGGGCAAGAACCGGGCGACGCTGCGTGCAGCGGAGGAGACCGCGGTTGCCAGCCGCTTTGACCGCGAGGTCGTCGATCTCACCACGATGGCGAGCGTCGCCAACGCTTATTTCCAGGTGCTTGCGGCGCAGGACCGCCTGCGCGTGGCGCGGCAAAACCAGAACAGTGCCGCCCGGATTCTGACGCTGATCCAACAGCGTCTCGCCGTTGGCACCGCGTCGTCGCTGGAAATCGCGCAGCAGGAAAGCGTCGTCGCCGTGCAACGCGCCGCGATTCCGCCGCTGGAACAGCAACTGCGCCAGAACATTGCCGCGCTCGCGGTGCTTGTCGGGCGTCCTCCGGAGTTTTTCTCCATTCGTGGCGGCGGCATGGGGCGTGTCGCGATCCCGCGGGTGACGCCCGGCCTGCCGTCCGCATTGCTGGCGCAACGGCCGGACATCCGGGAAGCCGAGGCGCAACTCGCCTCCGCCAACGCCAACGTCGAAGCCGCCCGCGCCGCCTTTTTTCCAAGCATCCAGTTGACCGGGGAAGCTGGATATCAAAGCACGGCCTTGAAGCTATTGTTCACGCCCGAGGCTGCTTTCTACTCCGCCGCCATCGGCCTGACCCAGCCGATCTTCGACGGCCTGCGGCTGCAAGGCCAACTCGATCTGCAGCGCGGCCGGCAAGAGGAACTGCTGCAAAGGTATCGCAAGACTGTGGTCTCGGCGTTTGCCGACGTCGAGAACGCGCTTGTCGCCATCCAGCAAAACGCGCTGCGCGAGCGGCTGCAGCGTGAGGTAGTGGCAAGCTCGCGACGCGCCTTCGACATTTCGGAGACGCGGTTGCGCGAAGGCACGATCGATCTGGTCACCGCGCTTGGCACGCAGCAGACACTTTTCCAGGCCGAGGACAACTTGGCGCAAGCGCGCCTTGCGCATCTGCAGGCGGTGGTCAGCCTGTTCCAGGCGCTCGGCGGCAGTTGGGCATCGCGAACGCCGGTCGCTAACGGTGACGAAGCGCTATGACCAGGAACCGACGATTTATTGCCATTGCGGTTGCCGGCATCATCATTGTGGGCGCTGCGGCGCTTTACCTGCTGCCGCAGCAGCAACAGACAACACAGAATGTCGGCGGGCGCGGCCGTCCGCGAGGGCCTACAGACGCGCCGGTTCCGGTTCTGGTCGCCACCGCGCATCCGGCCGATGTGCCGGTCTATCTGGAAGGCGTCGGCACTGCGCGCGGCCTCAACACCGTGACGGTGCGTCCGCAGGTGGACGGCAAGCTCATCAGCGTCGCCTTCAAGGAAGGGCAGGACGTACAGAAGGGCTATGTCCTGGCGCGCATCGATCCGACCACCTACCAGGCGCAGCTCGATCAGGCGGTCGCGAAGAAGGCACAGGATGAGGCCCAACTCGCCAATGCCAATCTCGACCTTGAACGCTATACGCGGCTGGCCGCGACCAATTCGGTCACCAAGCAGCAGGCCGATACCCAGAGAGCGATGGTCGCCCAGCTTCAGGCACAGGTGAAGTCGGATCAGGCCGCCATTGATAATGCGAGAGCCATCGTAGCCTATACCAACATCACGGCGCCGATTAACGGACGCACGGGCATTCGTCAGGTCGACGAAGGCAATATCGTGCATTCGTCCGATGCCACCGGCATTGTCGTCATCACGGAAATCCGCCCGATCTCCGTGATCTTCAGCCTGCCGCAACAGGTCGTGGCGCAGGTGAATACGGCCTTTGCCAAAGGGCCGCTCAGCGTCGAGGCGCTGGCGTCGGATAACGCCGTCGCGGTCGACAAGGGGACGCTGCAAGTCGTCGACAACCAGGTGGATCAAACGACCGGCACCGTGAAGCTGCGGGCCGAATTTCCCAATGCCAGCCTTCAGCTTTGGCCCGGTCAGTTCGTCAACGTGCGAATGCTGATCGACACCAAACGCAACGCCATCGTCATTCCCACCGCCGCCGTGCAGCGCGGGCCAAACGGGCCCTTCGTATTTGTCGTGCAGCCGGACAACACGGCAACGGTTCGCCTGGTAACCGTTTCGCAGCAGGACGATGTGCAGGCGGTCATTGCCAGCGGCGTGCAGGCCGGCGACCGCGTCGTCACCACCGGGTTCGCGCAACTCTCCGAGGGAAGCCGCGTCAATGTCGCCACCAGCGAAGGTGGCACACCACCCGCCGTAAGCTCGACGCCGAATGCCAACCGGCGGCAACAAAATCGGCCTCCCGGCCCTGATGCCGCCAGGCCGGACGCAGGAGGCGCCCGCCCCGCGGGCGCGGCGCGTGCCGGACAGGATGGGGGTTCCAGCGCCGGCGCGGCACCGAGCCAGCCGCCATGAGCGTCTCGTCACCCTTTATCCATCGGCCGATCGCGACGTCCCTGCTCGGTGTCGCGGTCGTGCTGGGCGGCGCACTCGGCTACTGGCTGCTGCCGGTAGCCGCCCTGCCGCAAGTTGACTTTCCAACCATCCAGGTCACGACCCAGCTTCCCGGCGCCAGTCCCGACACGATCGCCTCGCTGGTGACGGCACCGCTGGAGCGGCAGTTCGGCAGAATTCCGTCGTTGTCGACGATGACGTCGTCCAGTTCTTTCGGTATCAGCCAGATCACGCTGCAATTCGATCTCAACCGCGACATCGATGCCGGCGCCCAGGATGTGCAGGCGGCGATCAACGCCGCCGGCTCGACGCTGCCGCGCAATCTTCCCTATCCGCCGACTTATTCAAAAGTGAATCCGGCGGATACGCCGATTGTCACGCTGGCGATGACTTCCGACACGATATCGTTGCGGCAGCTCAGCGATCTCGCCGACACGCTGCTGGCGCAGCGGTTTAGCGAGCTTACCGGGGTCGGCCACGTTTCGATTCAGGGAGGAATCCGCCCGGCGGTGCGGATCCAGGCCGATCTCGCGCGGCTCGCCAGCTACGGCATCGGCTTGGAGGAGCTTCGAACCGCGATCGTGGGCGCCAACGTCTCCGGCGCAAAGGGAGCGCTCGACGGGGCGCACCAATCCTACACCATCGCGACCAACGATCAGATCGCCAGCGTCGACGCCTATCGCTCGGTCGTGCTCGCTTATCGCAACGGGTCCGCGGTGCTGTTGCGCGACGTCGCGCAAGTGATCGATGGCCTGGAAAATTCCAAGGTCAGCGGATGGTATCAAGGCAAGCCGGCGGTCATCATCGATATCCAACGGCAGCCGGGCGCCAACGTCATAGAAACTGTCGAGCGCGTTCTAGCGGAGCTTCCGCGGCTACAGCGCGCGATTCCGCGCGGCATCAACCTGACCGTCGTTCATGACCGCACCAACACCATCCGCGCATCGATCCGTGACGTGCAGTTCACATTGGTCCTGAGCGTCGCCCTCGTCGTGCTGGTGGTTTTCCTGTTCCTGCGCACGATCCGCGCCACCATCATTGCCGGCGTGGCGCTGCCGATGTCGCTGATCGCGACATTCGGTGTGATGTGGTTTTGCGGCTTCAGCCTCGACAATCTGTCGCTGATGGCGCTGACGATCGGAACCGGCTTCGTCATCGACGACGCCATTGTCATGATCGAAAACATCGTGCGGCATCTGGAAGACGGCGAGCCGCCGCTGCAGGCGGCATTGCGCGGAGCGCGCGAGATCGGCTTCACCGTGATTTCGCTGACGGTATCGCTGATCGCTGTGTTTATTCCGCTGCTGTTCATGACCGGCCTGGTCGGCCGCATGTTCCGCGAATTTGCGCTGACGCTCACCATCGCCGTGGTGGTGTCCGCCATTGTGTCCCTGACCTTGACGCCGATGATGTGCAGCCGGCTGCTGCGGCATCGGCCCGCGGAAGCGGGCGACGGCCCTCCTAATGCCTTCAGCCGTGTGGTGGATTGGTCGGTGGAGAGTTATCGCCGCAGCCTGGAATGGGTGCTGCAGCGTCAGAAGCTGACCTTGCTGACGACAGCGGCGACTGTCGTAGCGACCATCCTGCTTTACATCATCGTGCCCAAAGGTTTCTTGCCGCAGCAAGATACCAGCCTGATCACGGCGGTGGTGGAGGGCGGTCCGGAGATATCGTTCGGGGAGATGCAGCGGCTGCAAATGGCGGTCGAGAATGCGATCCGGAAGGATACCGATGTGACCGGCATCGTGTCGGTTGTCGGCACCAGCCCGATCAATGCGACGCCCAACGTCGGCCATGCGACGATCACGCTGCGTTCGCGGGACGACCGTAGTTCGGTGATCGGCCAGATCGTCGATCGATTGCAGCGCTCGGTAGCGTCAATTCCGGGCGTGGTCGTCTATTTCCAGCCGGTGCAGGACATCCAGATCGGAACGCGCGCCAGCCGGGCGCAGTTTCAATATACGCTGACCGGCACCAATACGGACGAGGTCTCCGACTGGTCCAGGCGTCTCGCCGAAAGCCTGCAAGCCAATCCGATTTTGCGCGATGTCGCCTCCGAAGCCCAGGAAGGCGGGCTGCGAATGCTCGTTCAGATCGACCGGGAAAAGGCAGGCCGGCTTGGGGTTTCATTGCAGGCCGTCAACGACACGCTGAACGATGCCTTCGGCCAGCGGCAGATATCGACCATCTACGCGCAGGCCAATCAGTATCGGGTGATCCTGGAAGCACTGCCGCAATACCAGCAGGATCCTTCATCGCTTTCTAAGCTCTATGTTTCCGGAACCGGCGGCGTGCAGGTGCCTCTAAGCTCGTTTTCCACCACCGAGCATATCACCGCGCCGCTTGTTATCGCCCATCAAGAACAGTTTCCGTCGGTGACTATCAGCTTCAATCTTGCCCCCGGCGCTGCGCTCAGCGGCGCCGTCGCGGCTATTTCAGACGCCGAGAAGAATATCGGAATGCCCTCGTCGGTGATTGGAAATTACTCGGGTGACACCGCTGAATTTGCCAAATCGCTCGCGGGCGAGCCGTGGCTGATCCTCGCCGCCATCGTAACCATCTATATCGTTCTCGGCGTTCTCTATGAAAGCTTCATTCATCCGCTGACGATTTTATCCACCCTGCCCTCCGCCGGCGTCGGCGCCGTTCTTGCGTTGATGCTGTGCGGGCAGGACCTTTCCATCGTCGCGCTTATCGGCATCATCTTGTTGATGGGCATCGTGAAGAAGAACGCCATCATGATGATCGACTTCGCGCTGGAAGCGGAGCGCCGAAAGGGAATGTCGCCGCGCGATGCGATTGTCCAGGCCGCGCTGCTGCGCTTTCGACCGATCATGATGACGACGCTGGCCGCTCTGTTCGGCGCGCTACCGCTGGCGCTCGAAGGCGGCACCGGCTCCGAACTGCGCAATCCGCTCGGCATCACCATCGTCGGCGGCCTGCTGCTGAGCCAATTGCTGACCCTTTACACCACGCCGGTCATCTATCTCGCCATGGAGCGCGTGAGAATTCGGCTAACCGGCGGTGCTCCAGGCGCGTCCACGAGAAATCGTCCGCTGCAAGAGCCGCCTGTCACCCGGCCCGCCGAGTGAGTCATGAATTTCTCTTACCCCTTCATTCGTCGTCCGATCGGCACTACGCTTCTTGCCATCGGAGTGTTTCTTGTCGGGGCGGTAGCCTATAATTTTCTGCCGGTCGCAAGCCTGCCGACCGTAGACCTGCCCACCATCAGCGTTTCCGCCAGCCGACCCGGAGCCGACCCGGCGACCATGGCCGCGACGGTAGCGGCACCCCTCGAACGGCGGCTGGCTGAGATCCCGGGCGTGACTGAACTCACATCGGTGAGTTCGCTCGGCTCGAGCAGGATTACCATTCAGTTCGATCTCAGCCGGAAGATCGACGGCGCCGCGCGTGATGTGCAAGCAGCGCTCAATGCCGCATTAAGCGATTTGCCGGGCGACCTCCCGACATTGCCCAGCTTCCGCAAGGCAAACCCAGCCGCGGCGCCGATTCTCATTTTGGCGTTGACGTCGAAGACCATTTCGCCAAGCGATATCTACGACACCGCCGACAGCGTGCTCGCCCAGCGTCTTTCGCAGGTCGAGGGCGTCGCCGAAGTGAGCGTCAATGGCGCGGAGCAGCCGGCGATTCGCGTGCGGGTCAACCCGAGCGCGCTTGCCTCCATCGGTGTCAGCATGGAGGAGGTTAGAACCGCCATCGCCAACACCAATGCGATCGGGCCGCTCGGCGTATTCGACAGCTCTACGCGTGCCGAGACCATTGCGACCAACACGCAGCTGCAAGCGGCGCGGCAATACGAGTCCATTATTGTCAAGAACGTTAACGGCAACGTCGTCCGCTTATCGACGGTCGCCTCAATCCAACAAGGCGTCCGCAACAACCGGTCCGCCAGTTGGTACAATGCCCAGCCATCCGTTCTGCTCGTCATCACCAAGGAAGCCGACGCCAATGTCATAGAAACCGTGGCGCGGATTTACGACTTGATTCCGGAGTTGAGGCGCTGGATTCCGGCGGACATCGAGATTTCTGTTCTTTCCGATCGCAGCAGGACCATCCGCGCCGGTGTCCGTGACATGCAGCTCACGCTCGGTGCCACTGTGATTCTGGTGATGCTGGTCGTCTTCCTGTTTCTGCGGCGGGCGGCGGCCACCATCGCCGCCGGTATCACTGTCCCGATATCGCTGGCGGGAACCTGCGCCGCGATGTGGGTCGCCGGATTTTCCATCGACAACGTTTCCTTGATGGCTTTGGCGGTGTCGGTTGGCTTCGTGGTCGACGATGCCATCGTCATGATCGAAAATATGTTCCGCAACTTGGAGCGGGGAATGTCGCCATTGCGCGCAGCCTTAGCCGGCGCGCGGCAGATCGGATTTACCGTGATCTCCATCAGCATTTCGCTGGTCGCCGCTTTCATCCCGCTGTTGTTCATGGGCGGAATCATCGGCCGCATATTCCGGGAGTTCTCCGTCACTCTGGCATTTGCCATTGCGATCTCCACCATAGTCTCGCTCTCGGTCACGCCGATGATCTGCGCCTATTTTGTACGGGCGGCGCCAAGCAGGAATGCGACCTGGCTGGATCGCACTGTCGACGCGGTGCTGTCGCGGCTCATTCGCGCTTACGCCACAAGCCTTGAATTCGTGCTGCAATACCGGGTGCTGGTGCTTGTGTTGTTCCTTGCCACCATCGCACTGACGGTCAATCTCTATATCAAGACTCCAAAGGGCTATTTTCCGCAGGACGATACCGGGCTCATCTTCGGCGGCACGCAAGCCTCGACCGATATTTCCTTCGCCGCGATGTCCGAGATTCAACAACGCGCGACCGCGATCGTGATGGCCGATCCCGCGGTAGCAGGTGTCGGCTCTTCCGTTGGATCAGCCGGGTTCAATGCCTCGGTCAATCGCGGCACCTTGTTCATCAGCCTGAAGCCGCTATCGGAGCGCGGCGTCAGCACCACTCAGGTCATCAATCGCTTGCGCCCGCAGCTCAGCGCTATTCCGGGCATCCGCGTCTTCATGGTCGGAGCGCAGGATCTGCGTTCCGGTGGTCGCGCCAGCCAGTCCCGCTATCAATTCACCTTATGGGATCCAGACATCGACGAGCTGCAGAAGTGGATTCCGCAGGTTGTCGAGAAGTTGCGCCAGCTGCCGGAACTGGTCGATGTCAATACCGACCGCGATCAGGGCGGACTGCAGGCGAATGTGGTGATCGATCGCGTCGCGGCGGCGCGCATGGGCGTCCGTATCCAGGACATCGACAATGCGCTTAACAACGCCTTTTCGCAGCGGCAGATTTCGACCATCTATAACCAGCGCAACCAATATCGCGTCATCCTCGAGATCGACCCGCAATACCAACGCGACCCGAGCGATCTTGAAAAGGTTTACGTTCCCGGCGCGGGAGGCGTCCAGGTGCCGCTCTCAAGCTTGACCCGGGTCGAAAAGGGCCTCGCGCCACTGGTGATTAATCACCAGGGCCAATTTCCGGCGGTGACGATCAGCTATGAATTGGCGCCGGATACGCTGATCGAAGAAGCCACCGCGGCCGTGCTTCGCGCCGCCGCGGAATTGCATATGCCCGACACCGTGCATGCCGAGTTTGCCGGCGAGGCGCGGACCTACCGGCAAAGCATCGGCGCACAACCGCTGCTGATCCTGGCGGCGCTGCTCGCCATCTATATCGTTCTCGGCGTGTTGTATGAGAGCCTGATCCACCCGCTGACGATCATCTCCACCTTGCCGCCGGCGGGACTGGGAGCCCTGCTCGCGCTACAAATATTCCGCACCGACCTCAACCTGATCGCCTTCATCGGCATCATTCTCTTGATCGGCTTGGTGAAGAAGAACGGCATCATGCTGGTCGACTTCGCCCTGGAGGGCGAGCGGCGGCGCGGACTTGCGCCCGAGCGCGCCGTTTTCGAGGCATGCCTCGCGCGCTTTCGGCCCATCCTGATGACAACACTATCGGCCATGCTCGGCGCCTTGCCGCTGGTGATCGCGACCGGGCCAGGTTCGGAATTGCGCCGCCCGCTCGGCATCACCATCATCGGCGGCCTGCTGGTCTCGCAGTTCCTGACGCTTTATACGACGCCGGTGATCTATTTGATGCTGGAGAACCTGCGGCAGCGGGTGGCGAGGAGAAAAGGAGGCGCGGGCGATGGATTACAGCCAAGCCCCGTTACCTCCTCCTGAAATGGAGGTTTGCATAGCAGTTCCTCCTTGTCATCCCGGCCGAGCGCAGCGAGAGCCGGGACCCATGGGTCCCGGATAGCCGCCTTTGGCGGATTCCGGGATGACAGCGGTCTGCGTCAGGCTGACTTCGCCAGCTCGACCTTTTCGGTCTCGTAGGCCTGGTCCATCTTGGACTTCAAACCATGCTTGGCGAGCGCGTCGGCAAATAGCGTGCGTACCAGCGGGCTCTCGTCGGCATAGTCGATCTGGTCGCCGCCAACCCTGCGGCTGATCCAAGCTTTCGGCACGCCTTGCGCGTTGCGGATCGAAACCGCCTCGTGCTTGAAGGCGAGATAGCGCGCCGGCGTCGTGCCGGTGTTGAAGTGCTGATGAAACCACATATTCGGCGGAACGATCATCGTTCCGACTTGCCACTCATAGCGCTTCGGCTCTTCGCCTTCCGGCCACATCAACGAGTAGCCCTCGCCTGAAAGGATGATGACGTGAGCGCCCGGTCCATGCGCATGCCCTTTCTTGTAGGTAGAGGTCGGGAACTGCGAGATGTGGCTGTTCATGGAGCCCTTGGCCATGTTGAAGCGGATATGGCCGCCGCCGGCGCCGCGCTCCTTGGCGCTGATGAGCGGCAGATTGATTGCATCGGCGACGAAGTTGGTCACCAGCAAGAGCCCCTTCTGTTCGCCCTTGTTGCTGAAATAATCCGGCTCTCCCGCAAAGCGGCTCTTGAAGTCGTAGGCCGTGTTGAAGACGAATTCGGTTTCCTCATAAAGGTTGATGACCGGCGGCGCGTTGGTCACGGATACAAATCGCGCCGGGTCTTGGCCCGATCCGTTGAAATGCTGGTGCCAGGCGTTAAGCGGAATCGCGAATAGAGCGCCTGCCTTCCATTCGAAGGTGATGCGCTGGCCTGCGTCGTTCCACACCGTAGTGGAGCCGCGGCCGTCGAGGACGAGGATCATCTCCTCGAATAGCTGACGCTGAGGCGCAAGCTTCCCGCCGGCCGGAATCTCGCACACATAACAATCATTGGAGGTCCGTGAAGCTTCGTGGTTCATGAAAACGCCACGCCCGCCGCGCCTCGGCCACGGCTTCAACTCCACGGTGCGAAGACTCTCCACATAAAGGGAGGGAATAATGTCGAGGCCCTCTTTCGCCACCCAGCGGGTATAAGGCGTCTCCTTTTCCGTCGCGAATTTATTCGCCAATTCATCCGAAACAATGGCGTTCTTTGCCATACCAATCTCCTACGCTTTGAGTTTTAGGGGCTCCGCCTGCCCGGCCGGCTCGCGCTGACGGGCAGAAATTGCGACGCATTTTTCTGTTTTCATGCGGACATGAATCGGCTGGCCGACCGGCGTTCTTAGGGACGGATGCCCGCGGGCAAGCAGGACACATTCGCCGATCTTGACCTGAAAATCTAGATGCTCGCCCAAAAAGGCTTTAGCATCAACGATGCCGGAACATACATTATATTCGCCGTCCGACACCGGCATCTCCTCGGACAATTCCACATCCTCAGGCCGCACCGAGACAACCAGCGCGTCATTTTGGCTGACGCCATTTTCGCACTGGACCATCAACTCGCCAAGCTTGGTCGCCACCTTGCACCGCCCGCTCCTGCTATCCAAGGTGATGATGGCGGCATCGAAGAAATTCGTGGTGCCGACGAAGTCGGCGACGAACTTGTTGGCGGGACGATCGTAAATATCCCGTGGCGAGCCGATCTGCACCACGCGGCCTTCGTTCATGACCGCGATTTCGTGCGACAGGGCGAGCGCTTCGCTTTGATCATGGGTGACGTAGATCGTGGTTAGTTTTAGTTCGCGCTGAAGCCGCTTGAGTTCGAAACGCATCCGCTCGCGCAGTTTGGCGTCGAGATTTGACAGCGGCTCGTCCAGCAGCAGCAGCCGCGGCTCCATGACCAAGGCGCGGGCCAGGGCGAGACGCTGCTGCTGGCCGCCGGAAAGCTTTGTCGCTTCCCGGTCCGCCAAGTGATCCAAGGCGACCGCATTCAAGACGCGCATCACCCTGTCTGCCACGGCCTTCCGGCCCAGCTTGTCCTTGCGGACCTGGAGCGGAAAGGCCGCATTCTCGAACACGTTCATGTGCGGCCAAATGGCGTAGGATTGAAACACCATGCCGAAATTGCGCTTATTCGGCGCGACAAAAATGCGCTTGGCAGATGAGTAGACGATCTCGCCGCCAACCTCGATCTCTCCAGATGTCGGTTTTTCCAGCCCGGCGATGGAGCGAAGGGTCGTGGTCTTGCCGCACCCGCTGGGACCAAGCAGGGTGAACAGCTCGCCTTCCGGCACGTCGAAGGTGACGTCCTGTGCCGCCTTGACGTTGACTCCCCGCGCGCCCGGGTACTCGGTATACAACGACTTCACCCGCAGCACTTGTGCCTCCACTTACTGACGATCAGGATTCCGCAATGCCGAATTTTCTGCCGAGGAATTGCGCCGTCATGACAAAACAGAAGAGCACGGCGATCAACATGACGCCGAGCGCGGACAGCTCCACATATTGACCGTTCTGCCATAGCTCCCAGATCATGATGGACACGACCTGCGTTCCCGGACTGTAGAGCAGGATCGAGCTGGATAACTCGCGTATCGAAACAATCACAATATAGATCCAGCCTGCCATTAGGCCCGGCTTCAGTAGCGGCAGCACAATCCGGCGAAAGGTGGTGGTCCATGAGGCGCCGCTCATGGCGGCGGATTCCTCGAGCTCTTTGTGTATCTGCAGCATTGAGGTCAGGTTGTAGCGCATCCCGTAGGGAAGGAAGCGGGTGACATAAGCAATGAACATGATCCAGATCGTGCCATAGACGCCGACCGGCAGATTCAGGTAGCAAACCATGATGGCAAGGCCGAGAACCAAGCCGGGAAATACCAGCGGCAGCGACGACAGATTATCGAGCACCCAACGCCCGGGGAGCTTGGTTTTCACCACGATCCAGGCGATGACCGAGGTAACGAGCATGATCGCCGTGGCGGTGCCGAGCGACAGCTTCACGCTGTTCCAGACGGAGGTGCCGAACGCCGGATAAGACAGAATGGCCCGGTACGGATCGAGCGTTAAGTTCTTCAGCGCCGCCATCGACGGAACGCTGTAATATTTTTGCAGCGACGACCACACCAGTATCAAGAACGGCAGCACCACGACAATCAAGAAATACAAAATGAACAACGCGGCGGTTAGATAGCGCCACTTGCCGAGATCCATGACCCGCGGGCGAAAGCCTTTGCCGGTCACGGTGGCGTATTTGCTGCCCTGGCCGGAGAACCGCGACTGAAAATAAATGCCAAGCGACGTGACCAATAGCAGCGTCACAGCATAGGCGGAGGCAAGCCCGATCTTGCTCGGATATTGATTGATCGCCTGATAGATCGACGACGTGTAGACCTGAATGCCGACCGGAAGGCCCAACAGAGCGGGAACTTCGAAGGATTCGATGGCGCGGACGAAGAGGATGAGCCAGGAAGCAAGCACCGCCGGCCACGCCAACCGCATGGTGATGCGCCATGCGATTTGCGCTATCGACGCGCCACTCATCATGGCCGATTCTTCCAGCGAGGGGTCCATCGAGCGGAAGGCGGCCGTCATCAACAAGAATGCCATCGGCGAGTAATGCAAGCCGTCCACCCATATCATTCCAGCCATGGAATAAATATTGAAAGGGACGGCATCGGTATTGAACCAGGATTGAAATACCAGATTGGCAATCCCGATTTTCGGACTGGCAAGCATGATCCAGGATACCGTGAAGAGGATGCTGGGAATAACCAGCGGTATCAGCGTTAAGCCGAAGAATAGTTGCTTGAACGGCGTGTTCGTCCGTTCATTCATCCAGGCGAAAAAGGTGCCGACCAAGAGCGAGAAGATCGCAGCGCCGACGGCGAACTGCACCGAATTGACAAATAGACGGACGGTTTCAGCGCTGAGATAGGCTGTCTTATAATTTTGCAACGTGAAATCCGCCGCCACCGTCGCGGTCTGCGGCGTCAGGAAACTTTCCCAAAACAGAAAAACGAGGGGAACTAGTGCAAGCCAGGCAACCAGCGCCACACATAGGCCGATGACCAGCCATTTAAAATCCAGACGCAGCCAGTCCCTCCAGCTCTCTGCCTGTGCTCGGTAGAGCCGACCAACTGCTTC
>JAXDOS010000075.1:0-10574 GCA_034668785.1 Alphaproteobacteria bacterium | reverse complement strand
AGATCCTTACACCCTCTCATATCCTTGCGTGCTTCGGCTCGGCCCGCAGGATTGGTGGATGTGGTACGGCTCGAATCTCGTGGCGGCTGTCGGCAATGCCGATATGGCCCATGTCATCAAGCTCGCCCGCTCGCGCGACGGAATTCGCTGGACGCGGGACGGCGCGACCGTGGTCGGTTTTGCCGCCCCGGACGAGCACGCGCTGGCGCGTCCCAGCGTCGTGAAGGTCGGTGACCGACTGCTGATGAGCTTTGCGTGCCGCGGCAAGAGTTACCGCATTGGCGCTGCCGCGAGCGAGGACGGCGTCAAATGGACGCGGCTCGACGCGGCGATGGGGCTTGCTGCTTCGGACAGCGGCTGGGACAGCGAGATGACATGTTATCCCGCGTTGTTCTGGCATCGCGACCGGCTGTGGCTTGCCTATAACGGCAATGGCTATGGCGCGACCGGCTTCGGACTGGCGGTATGGGAAGGCGCCTATCCGCTTTAGCCCGCGGCGGTCGCCCTACGGCTTGGGGTTGCGGCCAGCCAGATATTCGGCAACAGAGCCGGGCGTTCGAATGTCATATCCGAGCAGCCGCCGAAGCTGGCCGTCGGCTACAAAATCCTCGCCAAGCGCGCGGGGCAGGTCGATCTGCTGGCGGATGAGCGGAATGGAGTAGACATGATTGACCGCGCGCCGCGGCGCGTCGGTCGTGTTAACGCCGCCGCTGTGGAACATCATGCAATCCAAGATGATAAACGCGCCGGCTGCCGCCGTGACGGTCATCGCCTCGGATTCAATAAAGCGATTTGACGGGAACGCCTCCTGACGGTGCGACGCAGGCAGTACTCTGGTCGCGCCATTTTCAACCGTAAACTGATCCAAGCAAAACAAGGCGTTGATTGCCAGCGGACGTGAGGAGACAAAATGCTGGTACGGCAGGTCGCGATGCCACGCTCCTTGATTATAGCGCCCTGCGCGAGGGGGATTGATGATGCCGTTTTGCTGGTTCAGCACAACGTAACCCGGAACCAGGCGGTCGCAGATCGCACGGATTTTTTCGTTGGCCGCAAGCTCGAGGAAGATGCGCTCGTAAGCTAGCGGCAATCGAATGGTATTGTGTTCGTCGATTTTCTCCAGTGCCTCTTTGCCCCCATGTTCCGAATAATGACGCGGCCGGGCACGTTCGAACGCGTCCGATAGCGCCGCTAGCCATTCCGGCTCGTAGCCGCCGTCGATGACGGCATAGCCAAGATGGCGTATCGATTCGCAGGCGTATTCAACGTCGGTTTCCGACGCGGTCTGCTCGATGACGCCGTACCGTCCGGAATGTTCAGATTGCATGAAACCTCGCGCAGTTCATTAACTGCTCACCTAGCTGTTTGGTCGGTCGCGCCGAACCACGACGGTGAATTCGTAAAGGCCGTAATCCTGCAGCAGCGCGACCGATCGCCCATAATGCGAAAGGCAATATGCCAGCATCTCGGCGGGATCGGCATAATAGAGATTTTGGCGTCGCCGTTCGGGATCGCTCGATAGGCTTAACATATTGAAGGCGAAGCCACGCCGGCCGGCACCGGCGAGGGTTTCGACGGTCCGCCGAACATAACCCGCCCAGATTTCGTGCGGAACGTCGCCTTTGACATTGAATATTCCGCTTGCGATAGCGAAGTCGGCGACGCCGTCCGGCTCTGCTCCGATCCGCCATTGCCGGTCTTCGGCTTCGCCATGGAGTTCGCGCGCCTTTTCAATCATGCTTGGTACGATGTCATAGCCGGTAAAGCGGCCTCGGTGACCGGCAGCGCGAAGAAATCGCAGGAAGTCACCGAAGCCGCAGCCAAGATCGATGATCGAAGCAGTCGGGCTTCCCTCGAGCAGACGGAGAAACTGGCTGTGGCGTTGTTGGTGGGATTGGGCTCCGTTCCAATCCACGCCCTGCGGCGTCGAGCCGTGCGCCTCCAGCTTTGCGGCATAGTATGCAGCGACTTCGGACAGAATCGCCGGTGAGGCAGCATCGCTCACCTTTGGCTGCCTGCGTCCAGCCGCGAGCCGTGCCCTTGCACCCCAATGACGTTGGGCGTGGCGGCAGCTGCGCCATCGGCCCGATGCACCCGGCGTACGATCGTGTACGGGCGCCGTTTCGTTTCGGCCATGATGTTCGCCATGTAGATTCCCAGTATTCCAAGAACCAGCGTAATAAGCCCGCCCAAAAACCAGATCGAGATGATTTGCGACGTAAAGCCGTCGACACCGATGCCCGAAGTGAAATATCTGCCGAGGTAGTACAGGATGACTCCGATAGAGAGGCAGAAAATAAAAAGACCGGTATACAGGACGAGATAAAGCAATTTCGTGGACGTCGTCGTAACGTGCTTCACCGCAAGCTCGATCCGTTTTCGCAAAGAATAGGTCGACGGCGATAGCGACAGTTTCTCGACGACGATCGGGTGCTGCCTGAAGCCCGTCACCTGCCACAGGTCCGAAATGACGAACTCGCGGTCGCGGTGGCGGACGAGGGCTCTCACATAGTCGCGCGTCATCAGACGCGACGTTACCAGATTGCGCGGCACGGGCCGGTCGCTCAATGCGTCAAGCAAGGAAAAGTACAGCGAGCCGGTCGCGCGCTCTATCGAGCCGCCGCGGCGCGTTTGCTGCACGCCATAGACGACGTCGCAGTCGCCCAGCGCATAACGCCGATGAAATAGCGCGAGATCTTCAGGCCGTTCCTCGAGGTCATTGTCGATCAGAAACACCAAGTCTCCAGTGACATGCGAAAGCCCGGTCATCATCGCCTTGTGGTGGCCAAAGTTGCGCGCCAGATCGACAACAACGACTCGAGGATCTGCCCGGTGCAGCGCGAGGGCAAGGTCGATGCTGTGATCCGGCGAGCCGTCGTTCACCATCACCAGTTCGATGTCGTCTGTGATTGCTTCGGCAACTTCCATCATCCTGCGGTAGAATTCGTCCACGCATTCGGCCGATTGATAGAGAGTGGTGACTATGGAGAGTTTCACGGCTATTTCTCCACGGCAGTATGAGTTCCGGGCCGGGAACGAGCATAGCTGGCCGGCGTTAAGGGCTCAATCCCACGGGAACCCGTTCCAATAATGGACTAATTGCATCGAAAACACACGCCTGCAGTCGCCGTTTTGACGCTTGGAAAAAACCATAATGCAATTTGAACCTGTACGGAAATTGCCAGACCTATCATAGCCGGAGTCCGGCTTTCGATGCGATGCCGGCCGATTTGCAATTTCGACTTGCGTTACTGCAAATTTTTTGCTGTCTGAGCATCTCTGTCGTAAAACGCGTAAAAGAACAAACTACAAGCGAGCGAACCGGGGGTAGGGGTTCGGCAGGCTGTTCTAGACATTCATTTGACACAATGTCGCTACGGCGACCGTTCTCTAGCTAACGAACCAAGCCCTACCGTCGTGATTTTGACACGGCTGAGCGAATCTCAGCGAAACAAGGAGGTAGACCATGCGTCGTATTGCTTTACTCGCTATTGCTGCCGGATTTTTAACTCCGTTGCTGGCCGCAGCGCCGGCCAGCGCCCAGGCGACCCGTACCTGGGTCTCCGGCGTCGGTGATGACGCCAATCCATGCAGCCGCACCGCGCCATGCAAGACTTTCGCCGGAGCGATGTCCAAGACCGCCACTGGCGGCGAAATCAACTGTCTCGACCCGGCCGGTTACGGCGGCGTGACCGTGACAAAAGCGCTCACGCTGAACTGCGGCTACACGCTCGGCTCGATCCTGGTCGCCGGCGTGCCCGGCATCACCGTCAACGCTACCGGCGCTACCGACCGCGTCACGATAAGGGGTATCCAACTCACCGGCATCAACCAGACCGCCACTCCCGGCACCATCGGCATCCGCATCCTTGCCGCCAATGCAGTTTCCATCGAGAACTCCGTGATCAGCAATTTCGGACAGCAGGGCATCGCTGACCAGCGTACCGCCGGCAATACCAAACTCTTCATCCGGGATACGATCATCAGCAACAATAGCGGAAACGGTATTTCTCTGACGGCGACCAACACCAGCAAGACCGATATCGTCAACACCTCCATCCTCAACAACCTGAACGGTATCGCCTCCGGCACGGGCAACAGCACGGTGGTCAAGCGGTCGGTCATTGCGGGTAACTCGACCGGGGTCGAGACCGACGCCGGGGCGCAGATGGATGTTGATGACAGTTCGGTCAACAACAATGGCGTCGGCATTCAGGCCAACGGCACGATCCGGATGTCGAATTCGGAGATCGCCAATAATGCCACCGCCACCGCCGGTACCGGTGCGCAGAGCTACGGCAACAACCGCATGAACGGCAACACCAGCAACGGCGCCGGCCTTGCCGCGGTGGTTCCTGGTGAGCAGTAACAACTGAGACTGCTGCTCCGCCCGCCATCGGCGAGCGGAGACGACACAACGGAAGTCCCGGTCAGCTGCCGCTGCCCGGGACTTTTTTGCGTGCCATGCTGCCTGTCGGCCTTCATGGAACGGCGGGGACTGGATAATGCCGACGCGAACACGTGCGCGGATAAAGGATTGCTGTCGCTTCTGGCCACGCTTGCCCGCAATGTTTATAGTCGCCCGATGACAAGATCACCGGTTATTGTGGCTCAGCTCGCGGGCACCCGAGCGTGTATCGCATGAACGAGGTCACCGGACCGCTGCGGCGCTGTCTTGGTTGCGACGCCGTCGAGCCGGTCGGCGCGCACGAAGCGATCTGGCCGCCGGGCTGGCAATGCTTTTCGTGCGGACGCGTGGTGGAGCAAGGCGGGGGAATCGCGATGTTCGCGCCGGAACTCGCCGATACGATCAGCGGAATGGATCCACGCTCTTTCGAGGCGCTTTCGAAAATCGAAACCGAGCATTTCTGGTTCGTGGTTCGCAACGAGCTCATCCTCGGTCTTGCAAACAAGCACTTTCCGCAGGCGCGCCGGTTTCTCGAAATCGGCTGCGGCAACGGCGCCGTGCTTCGGGCCGTCGCCGCATCACGCGCCTGGGAGCGCCTGGTCGGCTCCGAATTGCATCCATCCGGGTTGGCATACGCGCGAAAACGTCTGCCGTCCGGGGTTGAGTTCGTGCAGATGGATGCACGTAACATTCCAGCCGTGGGGGCTTTCGATCTCGTTGGCGCGTTTGACGTGATCGAGCACATTGCGGACGACGAGGCGGTTTTGCGGGGCATGCGCGCGGCCACGCAGACAGGGGGAGGGACCATTATCGCGGTGCCGCAGCATCCATGGCTGTGGAGCCGCGCCGATGATGTTGCATATCATCAACGCCGATATCGGCGCGGGGAACTGGAAGCAAAACTTCTCCGCAATGGGTTCGAAATCCTGTTTTCATCCTCCTTCACCGCCTTGCTGTTGCCGCTCATGGCGGCAAGCCGCCTGAGAAGTCGAGGTAGCGCACGGGATGAAGATGTCAGCCGCGAGTTCAGTTTAGACCCCCGCGTCAACAGTCTCTTCACCGCGATCCTGCGCGGAGAAATTCGCATGACGTTGGCCGGGCTGAACTGGCCGGCAGGCGGTAGCCGCTTCGTCGTTGGACGTGCGGTATAGGTGCGCAGATGACGGTACCGTCAATGGTGGCGGCGCCTCTGCCCTCCCGACGCTCGATATAGAGGACAGGACCGGATGCGCCAAACCGGCTACCGAACCGAGAACAACGATCACAACTATCGCCCCGATATCGATGGCCTGCGGGCCGTCGCGGTCGTGCTGGTGGTCGCGTTTCATGCGTTCCCGAGCCTTGTCAGCGGCGGCTTCATCGGCGTAGACGTGTTCTTCGTCATCAGCGGATACCTGATTACCGGAATAATCCTGTCCGGTGTGCGTTCGTTCGATTTCAGTCTCGCCGGCTTCTATGCGCGGCGCGCCCGACGGATTCTTCCGGCGCTGGCGGTTGTCCTTGCCGGCGTCCTTGCGATCGGATGGTGGCAGCTGTTGCCGGCGGCCTATCGAAGTCTCGGACTTCACACCCTTGCAGGCGCGCTGTTTTTTCCGAACCTGCTGTCGTGGAGCGAGGTCGGGTATTTTGACGCGGCCGCGGAAGCAAAGCCGCTGTTGCATCTGTGGTCGCTGGGCGTCGAGGAGCAATTCTATCTGGTCTGGCCGTTGCTGCTGGTGGTTCTGAACAGGCGGCCGAAGAGGCTGATCGCAAGTCTGGCGCTGATCACGGTGGTGTCGTTTCTCTACAGTTGCTATGCGACTGCGCATCAGCCCCCTGCCGGCTTTTACTCGCCATTGTCGCGATTGTGGGAACTGGGACTGGGCGGAATCCTCGCCGCGGCGAATCTGCGTGCAAGGAATCGAAGTTTCGTATCGCTTTTCGGACTAGCGCTCATTGTCGGAAGCGCGATTTTTCTGAAAAAGACCGATCCGTTCCCCGGAGCGCTGGCCCTGATTCCGGTGACCGGAACGGCGCTCGTTATCGTTTTCGGCTCGAAACTCCTCAGCCACAAATCGGCGGTATCCATCGGGCTGATCAGTTACCCGCTTTATCTCTGGCACTGGCCGCTTTTGTCGTTCGCCTCGATCGCCGGCCTGACGTCGGTGCCGGCCAAGGTTGCAATTGTTGCGGCGAGTTTTGTCCTTGCAGCGCTGACCACCGTGCTCGTCGAGCGTCCCGTCCGGTTCGGCCGCATCAGGAAATCCGGCGTTGCCGTATCCACGGCCGCGATGATCGTTGTCGTTGCCGGCTCGGCACTGATCTGGCGAAGCGGTGGAGCGCCCTGGCGACACCCCGATGTAATCCGGCCGGTGCTGGCGACGATGCTGTACGATCCCGCATCGAATGCGCGAGTATTCAAATGCTGGCTCTCCGCCACCTCGCCGTTCGAGGATTTCAGCCCTGAATGCGGCATTGGCGCCACGCTGATCTGGGGCGACTCCCACGCCGGCCGGCTTTACGCGGGACTGAAAAGGGACGGGATCGACGTCGCACAATTTGTCAGGGACGGCTGTGTGCCGTCGCTCGGCAGCGACAACGAGGCCTGCGCGCAAAGTAACGCAGCGATTCTGCGCAAGATCGCGGAGCTCAAGCCGAAAAAAGTGATTCTGTTTGCGGCTTGGATGACCTACAACGATTACGGGACGGGAGACCTGCGGAATAGCGGGCTGGCGGCTACGCTTGTCGATCTTAAGAAGATCGTCGACGATGTCGTTGTTCTCGGGCCGACCCCGCTCTGGTCTCCCGATCTGCCGACCGAGGTCTACCGTTCGTGGCGCTCCAGCGGCGCGCTTCCCGACCGATTACCGCCGACTCCAATCGCGTACCGCAAGGTGGACGAGGCTCTCGCGGCAGTATCGCTTGCCGCTCATGTGCGGTTTATCTCGGCATTCGATGCGCTGTGCAATGAAGACGGCTGTCTGACCCATACCTCGAAATCGAGAGCAGAGCTGCTGTCCTGGGACTATGGACACCTTACCACCGCCGGTGCGGGATTTGTCGCTGCGCTGCTGAAGCTTGACTGAGTTCTTTTTGTTCAAGGCCTTGTTATTCAGGGGTTTTCTAACCGGCATGGCGCTGCGGCGCGTTGACGCGGGTTGTGAACCTACGGATTTCAACTGCGACCAATCTGCAGGCTATCCTCGGCCTAAGCGGCGACCGCACGGCTCGGTCCGTGACCGGAAAGTTGTGTCAGTTTTTTCTGTCTCAAACTTCGTTCAAATTCGCCTGCCCGGTATTTTTCCGGAGCGCTCACCGAACAGACAGTTCTCAAGCCTAATCGGAGGTTGAATATGCATAACAAATCAAAATTGTTGGCTGCTGCGGGAACGCTTCTTGCCGTTCTTGCATTGTCGGCGCCGGCTCACGCCCAGGCGACCCGCACCTTCGTTTCGGGAGTCGGCAATGACGCCGATCCCTGCAGTCGCACCGCGCCATGCAAGACGTTCGCCGGCGCGATTTCAAAAACCTTCATCAATGGCGAGATCGACTGTCTCGATCCCGGCGGCTTTGGCACCTTGACCATCACCAAATCCATCACCATCGATTGCACCGGCACGCTCGGTGGCGTGCTGGCGAGCGGAACCAACGGCTTCAACATCAATATCGCCGTCAATGCCAATGATCCGTTCCGGACCGTGCGGCTGCGCGGCCTCACCATCAACGGAACGGGCGCCTCGGGAACCATCGGCACGCGGACCGGGCTGAAAGGTATCAGCATCACGCAGGCGGCGGTCGTCATCCTTGAAGATCTCGTGATCTCCGACTTCTCGCAGCAAGGCATCCTGGATGCGAGAACTACCACCGGCGGCAAGCTCATCATCCGGAATTCGGTGATCAGAAACAACACCGGCGCCGGCGTCAGCGTCGCCGGAGCGGCTACCAACAACGCCTCGATCGATAACGTTCACTCGCTCAACAATTCCTTCGGCGTCGCCACCGGCAACGGCAACAACGTCGCCATCGTGCGGTCGGTATTCGCCGGCAATACCACGGCCGGTGTCGAAACCGACGCCGGCGGCCAGCTTGCAATGGATAATTCCGTGGTCACGGGGAACGCTGTCGGTCTGCAGAACGCCGGAACAATGGTGTTTTCCAATTCGGAAATTTCCTTCAACGCCACCGGGATCGCCACCTCGACCACCTCGTTCGGAAATAACCGCATCTTCGGCAATACCTCGGCGGGCACCGTTCCCACCCTCGGCGCGGCTTCTTCGGATCACGGTCAGGAGTAACAGGACCTCTCCATCCTTTCCGTCCTTCGGCAAGAGCGGACGGGTAGGGCCAATTGAAAAGGCAGTTTTGGGCCATTCGCCCAGGCAAACATTTCTCAACCCAATTCGGGAGACTGGTTATGCATAACAAATCAAAACTATTGGCTGTCGCCGCAACGGCGCTTTCACTGTTCGCAGTGTCGGCGCCGGCGCACGCCCAAGCGACGCGAACCTGGGTTTCGGGCGTCGGCGATGATCTCAATCCATGCAGCCGGACCGCGCCCTGCAAGACCTTCGCCGGCGCGATATCGAAGACCTTCATCAACGGCGAGATCGATTGCCTCGATCCGGGCGGCTATGGCGCCGTGACCGTCACCAAATCCATTACCATCGATTGTACCGGCACCTTCGGATCGATCCTCGCCAGCGGAACCACCGGCGTCACCATCAGTATCCCGGTCGGCGCCAACGACCCGTTCCGGACCGTGCGGCTGCGCGGCCTAAGCATCAACGGTACGGGTTCATCGGGGACCATCGGCACGCGAACCGGGGTTCGCGGCGTCAGAATCCTCGACGCCGCGGTGGTGGAGATCGAGGACACGGTGATTTCGGACTTCGTGACAAACGGCATTTCGGATGCGAGGACCAGCACCGGAGGCAAGCTCATGATCAGGAATTCGGTGATCCGGGACGTTACCGGCTCCGCCATCTCCGCCGCCGGGGCGAACCCCAATAACGTCTCGATCGAAAACGTCCACGCGATCAACAGCGCCTTCGGGGTCGCCGCGGCCACCGGCAACAAGGTCAGCATCGCCCGCTCGGTATTCTCCGGCAACACCACGGCCGGGGTCGAGGGCGATCCTGGTTCCCAGATCGGCCTGGAGAATTCGCTTGTCTCCGGAAATGCCACCGGTCTCTCAAGCAATGGCACGATGTCGCTCTCCAACACGTCCATTTTCTTCAACACCACGGGAATTACCGGCGCGACCACCTCGTTCGGGAACAACCGGATATTCGGCGGTGCGGCAGGCACGGTTCCGACCGTCGGTGCGCCAACGACGGATCACGGTCAGCAGTAACAGCGCCTTGCTCATCCCGGCCGGGATGATGACGAAACCGGAGCCCCGGGCATTTGCCCGGGGCTCTTTCCATCTCAGGCGCGCCTGCCATGGCCATTATCATTAACGGCGCGCTTGCATGCCGCGGTATGGATTTTCTTCAGCTGCGCGATTAGGGTGCCTCGCAACCGGCGAGACAGGGACTGACGATGGGTATGGGCTACAGGCGAAGCTTCTTCATTGCGGCGACAGCGGCGACGCTGCTGGCGTCCGTTGCCGACGCGGCTTCGTTCCGACAGGGCGTCTCCGCCTTCAACCGCCAGGAATATCTGTTGGCCTCGCAAAATTTCTTTCCGCTGGCCGAGCATGGCGATCCCGCGGCCCAGACCTATCTTGGCTTCATGTTCGAAACAGGCCGGGGCGTTCCGAAAAATTACACCGAGGCGGCGATGTGGTACCGCCGCGCCGCGGAGCAGGGCGACAGTCTCGCACAATACTCGCTCGGCCTGCTCTACGACAAGGGACAGGGCGTGCCGCAGGATATCGTCGAGGCCAACAAATGGCTGAACCTCTCCACCGCCTCCGCGCCTCGGCGCGCCCGTGAGGCGCGGGCGCGCCTGCGCGACGCCGTGACCACCAAGATGACCCGCGGCGAGATCGCCCGCGCCCGCCTGCGCGCGCTGGAATGGGTCCCGACGCGCGAGCGGTGACGCGCGGCAGGTTTCCACTCATGAGCGTAAGATAGATAGCCGACAAGCAGATCACGACGTCGGACAGCATCAGTTGCGCACCCGGAACCGCCCTGCTAGGTGCTGAGGCTGCTGGCTCTGCAACCGCGGTTGTATTTTTTTGGAG
>JAXDOS010000074.1:0-2539 GCA_034668785.1 Alphaproteobacteria bacterium | reverse complement strand
CGAGCTTGTCGGTCTCGCCTCGGATGGAGGCACGATGGCTCGCCACCCGCGCCACGTACTCAGTTTTCCAATTCTCGGCGCGGCCGGTGGTGATGGAACCGCCGCCTTCCGGCTCGATGAATTCGACGCGGCCGGAATACGGGAATGTCTCTTCCGCAGGATCGACGACCTGGACGGTATGACCATGGGCGCCGGTTGCCGAAAGCTGCGCCAGGGTTTTGCGCACGTCGGCGATCGGGCTCCAGAAATCCGACACCATGACGATCTCGGCAAGGGAGGACGGCGCGAAGGCCAACGGCAAGCTCGCGCGCTCGGCCGTATCGTGGATGATCGCGTTCGCCATTTTGTCGAGCACGTTGCGGCTGCCGGTCGGCCGCATCAAACCCGGCACACCAACACGTTCTCCGGCGTGGACCAAAACCTCGGCAAGCGCGAAGGACAGGACCAGCGTGCGTTCGAGCTTCGATTGCTGCGCCAGCGACGAGGTGAAGGTCATCGATGGCGAACGGTCCGGCCAGATCCACACCGTATGCGCGGCTTCCCATTCCTGTTCGCGCACATACAACGTGTCGTCGCGCGCCGAGCGGCGCCAATCGACGCGGCGCGCCGGTTCACCGGAGATAAAGCGGCGGTACTGCCAGAAATTTTCGCCGGGGCCCGCGCGCTTGCGGCCATGCAGCCCGTGGATCACGGTCGCGGCGATGCGGCGCGCCTCAAGGATGAGCCGAGGCATCGTTTCCGCCAGCGAACGGGCTTCGCCGCTTGCCCGCTCCGTTGCCTTGATCTCCGGTCCGCTTGCCCGTCCTTTCGCCGCCATCCGCTATCCGATGCGCTGCTTGAGCTTGCCGATCACGGCTTGCATGCTCTCGCCATCGGCGCGCGCGGCAAAGGTGAGCGCCATGCGGTGCTTAAGGATAGGCTCCGCCATCTCGAGGACGTCGTCGATCGAAGGCGACAGCCTGCCATCAATCAGCGCGCGCGCGCGTGCTGCGAGCATCAACGCCTGACTGGCACGCGGACTGGGGCCCCAGGAGATCAGCTTGCCGATATCGCCAGTGTCCGGGCCGGGGCGGGCCGAACGCACGAGCGTAAGGATCGCCTCCACCACGGATTCGCCGACCGGCAGCCGGCGCACGAGGCGCTGCGCGGCGACGAGTTCGTCGGCGGTCATAGTGGCCTTCGGCTTGCTCTCTTCCACGCCGGTGGTGTCGAACACGATCTTCCGCTCGTTGGCCAAATCCGGGTAGGGCACGTCGATCTGCATCAGGAAGCGGTCAAGCTGCGCCTCTGGAAGCGGGTAGGTGCCTTCCTGCTCGATGGGGTTCTGCGTGGCGAGTACATGGAAGGGACGCGGAACGTCGTGACGGTTACCGGCGACAGTGACGTGCAATTCCTGCATCGCCTGCAACAGCGCCGACTGGGTGCGCGGGCTGGCGCGGTTGATCTCGTCCGCCATCAGCAACTGGCCGAAGATCGGGCCGGGAATGAAACGGAAGCTGCGCTTGCCGCCGGGGCTTTCTTCCAGCACCTCGCTGCCGACGATGTCCGACGGCATCAGGTCGGGCGTGAACTGGATGCGGCGCGCATCGAGGCCGAGCACGATGCCCATGGTCTCGACCAGCTTGGTCTTGGCCAGGCCGGGAAGGCCGACGAGAAGGGCATGACCTCCCGACAGCACGGTGATGAGCGCCTGCTCGACCACCTTTTCCTGCCCGAAGATTACCGATGCAATGGCCGCCTTGGCGCCGCGGATATGTACGGCCGTGGTTTCCGCCGCTCGGACGATCATGTCTTCGAGCTTTTCCGGGGTTTCTTCGCTTGCCAACGCCATGCTTGGGCTCCTTGTATAGGATCGATTCCGATTACCGGCCTGAAGCTTACGCTATCTTTCCCTTCGGGTGCCACCGATCACGATCATGCGACTGGACCTCAAAGATGCCGGTTACCGTAAGATAAACCATGGCGAAGGAAGGGCGGGAACTGCCGGGCGGCCTCGACACCATTGCGAGCGCCGCCAAGCGCGAGGCGGCCAAGGGGCCGCCGCCAGTGCATTTGTGGAACCCGCCGTTTTGCGGCGATATCGATATGCGGATCGCCGCCGACGGGACCTGGCATTACCTCAAAACGCCCATCGGGCGGCCGGCGCTGGTGAAACTGTTCGCGTCGATCCTGAAAAGAGAAGGGGAAAAGTATTTCCTGGTCACTCCGGTTGAGAAATGCGGCATCGTCGTCGAAGACGTACCGTTCCTCGCCGTGGAGATGTGGGCCGAGGAAACGCCGAATGGCCGAGTTCTGCATTTCCGCACCAATGTCGACGATTGGATCGAATGCGGACCGGATCATGCGCTGCGCTTTACGCCCGAGCCAGGAACCGGCGGGCTCAAGCCCTATCTGCATGTGCGGCGCGAACTGTGGGCGAAAGTCACCCGCGCGCTGTTCTACGATCTCGTGGCGCTGGGCGAGGAGCGCGAGGTCGAAGGACGGCGCATGTTTGGTGTCGCTTCAAAGGGTGCGTTCTTCGTCATGGCGCCGGCCGATA
>JAXDOS010000073.1:0-9220 GCA_034668785.1 Alphaproteobacteria bacterium | reverse complement strand
AGAGCGCGAAGCCACGCGGGTGATAGGCGTAGATCAACTCGCTGTCAGGCGGCGGCGAGTCGGCGAGGATGCCGAGCCAAGCGAACGGATAGTCACGTTCATAGGCCGTCAGCGTATCGGCGGGGATACTGGGCCGGCATATTCCGTGAAAGCCGTCGCAACCGCCGATAAAGCCGCAAGAAATTTCGTGATCGCCGCCCTCGTGGCGAAACCGGATTTTTGGTTTGGTGCCGTCGAAGTCATGGACACTCACGTCTTCGACGTCGAAAAGGATTTTCCCGCCGTCTGCCAGGCGTCGCGCGATCAAATCCTTGACGATTTCCTGCTGCCCGTAGACGGCGACCCCTCTGCCGACGAGCTTGCGAAAATCGAGATAATGCAGCTCCCGATTGAAGCAGAGATGGATTCCGTTGTGGAACATCCCTTCCCGCTTCATGCGGTCGCCAACGCCGACCTCCGCCAGCAAGTCGCTCGACCATTGTTCCAGAAGTCCGGCACGGACCCGCTGCTCAACATAGTCGCGGCTACGGGATTCCAGGATGACGGATTCGATGCCGGCGCGGTGCAACAGATGCGACAGCATCAGCCCCGCCGGGCCCGCGCCTATGATTCCGACCTGCGTGTGCATCAACATCCCCTGCCCACATCCTATAGTGATCGTCAAAGCGGCGAGAAGGGTGATTTCCAGAATGCGGAGCAAGGCAAAGCCCGGTGCCTGCACTAAAGTGTCCTGGTTGCCGCCTGGCCCTGGTAGGCCTATGTCTCCATTGCTTGACTGAGTGGAGCTTTCGGGCAAGGAGGGAGCGGCGATCCGCACCCGAGCGCTGCGCAATAAGCTGCCGAGATCAGCTGGCAGAGGAAGAGAGTTGCCATGCATGAAGTAACTGCGAAATCCCATTGGCACGAACCGTCCGGCGGCCGGAAAGCCGGCTTCGGCGATTTCGGCCGGCCGAAGACCCCCTATGACGTGTTTATGGAGTCGGAAGGCATCCCAGTTTTCCGCGGCGTCGGTTGCAAGCGCACGCAGGACCTTCCACTGCAGCCGTGGAAGCGCACCGGCGGCCGCGGCAGCTACATCCAACTCTATGGCACCGAAGGCAAATGGGGCTGCTACGTGGTCGAGGTGCCCGGCGCCGGCGCGCTTAATCCCGAGAAGCACATGTACGAGGAAATCTACCTCGTGCTCGAAGGCCGCGGCTCCACCGAGGTCTGGCTGGAAGGCGACACCAAGCGCCACACCTTCGAATGGCAGAAGGGCTCGATGTTTTCGATCCCGATGAACGCCATGCATCGCATCGTCAATGCGAGCTCGAGTCCGGCCCTGCTGCTCGCCGGCACCACCGCGCCGAACGTGCTGAATATGATCAACAACGTCGATGCGGTGTTCAACAACCCCTTCAAGTTCACCGACCGCTTTAGCGGCGCCGACGACTTCTACAAATATAAGGACGACGTCGAGCCCGATCCGGTGCGCGGCCTTGCCATGCGCCGCACCAACTTCATTCCCGACGTCATCAACTGCGACTTGCCATTGGACAACCGCCGATCGCCCGGATGGCGCCGTGTCGAGCCCTTCATGACCAATAACCAGTTCTATTACTGGATCGGTCAACACGAGATGGGCCGCTACTCCAAGGCGCACGCGCATACGTCCGCCGCGGTGCTCGTCTGCCTGAAGGGCAAGGGCTACACCTACACCTGGCCGGAGCGGAACGGCGTGACGCCGTGGAAGGACGGCAAGGGAGAAGAGGTCCAGCGCGTCGATTACGAATTCGGCGGCATCGTCACCGCGGCTCCGGGAGGCGCGCGCTGGTATCACCAGCATTTCGCCGCTTCGCAAGACCCATTGCGGCTCAGCGCCTGGTTCGGCCCATTTAATCCCGGCCGCGAGCCAGGCCCCCCGGGCGAGAAACACACCGACTATACCGGCCGCGACATTCCCGAAGGCGGCACCGCCATTCCCTACTGGATGGAGGATCCGTTCATCCGCGAGGAATACGACACAAGGCTCAAAACGGAAGGCGTCGAAAACCGCATGCGCCCGGAATACTACGACAAGAACTACAAGGGCCCGCTGCCGACGGAATAGTTGTTGTTACCTCTCCCCGCTTGCGGGGAGAGGTCGCCCGCCGAATGCCGCAGGGCGAAGGCGTGGCGGGTGAGGGGGACTCTCGACAGGCTATCTGCTTGGAAATCCCCCTCACCCCTACCCTCTCCCCGCAAGCGGGGCGAGGGAGATCGCGACCGGAGCCTCCAACGAATGTCCATCGAACAAGATGAAAGCGGCGGCCGGATCTACTTTTCCAGCACGGGACGCACGCTCGAAGGTGAAGACGAAATCTGCATCCTGAGCGTCGGCGTCGATATCGGGTCCTCGACCTCGCACCTCGTCTTCTCGCGCATCGTGCTGGAACGGCTCGACAGTCGCTATGTCGTCGTCCAGCGGGAAACTTTTTATCAATCCGACATCTTGCTCACGCCTTATCTCGCCGACGAGGAAATAGACGCCACCGCGCTCGGTGCCTTCATCGAGCAGCAATACACCGATGCCAATGTCGACCCCAACGAGATCGACACCGGCGCATTGATCCTTACTGGTGTCGCGGTGCGCCGGCGCAACGCGCGCAAGATCGGCGAGCTGTTCGCGCAGCAGGCTGGCAAACTGGTCGCGGTGAGTGCAGGCGACAATTTGGAAACCGTGATGGCGGCCTATGGCTCCGGCGCCGCTGCGCGCTCGATCCGCGACAGCTCCACAGTGATGAATGTCGACGTCGGCGGCGGCACGTCAAAAATTGCGGTATGCTCCGATGGAAAAGTTATCGCGCTAACTGCCGTAGACGTCGGCGCGCGGCTCGTATGTATCGATGAGGCCGGAAAGATCGTGCGCATCGAGGAATCCGGCCGACGCTTCGCCGCGGAGCTTGGCATCAGCCTCAAGCTCGGCGATGTGCTTCCACCAAAAGCTGCGCAAGACTTGGCTACGGGAATGGCGCAGCGCCTGTTCGAGGCAATGCGCGGACAATCGCCGAGCGCGGGCGGCGCCAAGCTGCTGCGGCTCGATGCCCTGCCCTACACTGGCAACGTAGATGAAATCACTTTTTCCGGCGGGGTTTCCGAATTCATCTATGCGCGGGAGAAGAGTTCCTTCGGCGATCTCGGCCCGTTGCTCGCCGCGGAAATCCGTAAGCGGGTCGAGGCATGGGGCCCGCGTATCGAGGTTCCCGATCAAGGCATTCGCGCCACCGTGATCGGCGCTTCGCAATACACCACTCAGGTGAGCGGCAGCACCATCTTCGTGTCGCCGCTGGAAACATTGCCGCTGCGCAATGTGCCGGTGATCGCGCCCGCCTTGCCGCTGGACGATACGATCGACGCCGCAGCGGTCGCCACCGCGATCCAAACCGCGTTGCGGCAGCTCGATCTGGCCGAGGGAAAAACTCCTGTCGCTATTTTCGTGCCCTGGCGCGGTTCGGCGACATTCCAGCGGCTTGACGGCTTTTGCCGCGGCGCGGTGGACGGTCTCTCCGCGGTCCTCAAGCGAGGACATCCGCTGGTGCTTGTCGGCGACGGTGATGTCGGCGGTCTTCTCGGCATCCATTTGCGTGAGGAGATGCGGTTCGCCAATCCGATCGTGTCGATCGACGGACTGGAGCTGAAAGAATTCGACTATATCGACATTGGTGCGATGCTTGAGAGCTCGGGCGCGGTGACAGTTGTGATCAAATCCTTGATCTTCCCCACCAGCGCCGGCGTCGGCCAAGCCTGGACCACGGAACGTCAAATGGACGCCAAAGCCGTGACGATTTCGTGAAAAAGATTAATGATTATCGGACTTATTGCAGCGCCAAAGGTTGACTTTAACGCCTACGTGCTTATGTTCCGGTAACGGTCCGAACGATAGATTCGACCGCTCGCCCCCGCGCAATTGCAGTTCGTCGTTCAGATCCGGCGCCGGGATCGGGCGGTCCTCATTGAGGTTATATGGCTTTTTCTCAACTTGGTTTGTCCGACAAAGTTCTCGCCGCCATTGCGACGGCTGGTTATCCCGCTCCAACCCCTATCCAAGAACAAGCGATACCGCACGTGCTCGCAAGGCGCGACGTGCTCGGCATTGCTCAGACCGGCACCGGCAAGACCGCGGCTTTCGTCTGGCCGATGCTGAACTTGCTGGAGAAGGGCCGCGCCCGCGCGCGGATGCCGCGAACGCTGATCCTGGAACCGACGCGCGAACTCGCGGCGCAGGTGCAGGATCACTTCATCAAATACGGCGCCAATCATAAGCTCAACGTCGCGCTGCTGATCGGCGGCGTATCCTTCGACAATCAAGATACCAAGCTGACGCGCGGCGTCGATGTGTTGATTGCGACGCCAGGCCGCCTGCTGGACCATGCCGGGCGCGGAGGTTTGTTGCTCAGCGGCGTCGAGCTTCTGGTGATCGACGAAGCCGACCGCATGCTCGACATGGGCTTCATTCCGGACATCGAGCGCATCGGAAAGCTGGTTCCCTTCACACGGCAGACCTTGTTCTTCACCGCCACCATGCCGGCGGAAATCCAGCGCATCGCCGACACCTTCCTGCACAATCCAGTACGCGTGGAAGTTTCCCGCCCGGCGACAACCGCGATCACCGTGGCCCAAGCTCTCGTCGCGACGACCCGCGAGCCGCATGAGAAACGCGAAACTCTGCGCCGCCTGCTGCGTTCGGCGGATAATTTCAAGAACGCCATTATCTTTTGCAATCGCAAGCGCGAAGTCGCCTTGCTGCACAAGTCACTGGTGAGCCATGGCTTCAACGCCGTCGCCTTGCATGGGGACCTCGATCAGTCCGCCCGCACCGCGGCGCTCGATCAGTTCCGTAACGGTGAGGCCAAGCTGCTGATTGCGTCCGATGTCGCTGCGCGCGGACTCGATATTCCCGAAGTCAGCCACGTCTTTAACTTCGATGTCCCTCATCATGCCGACGATTACGTCCACCGCATCGGACGCACCGGCCGCGCCGGTAAAAGTGGAACGGCGATCACTATCGTTGCTCCCATCGATCAAAAGGCCGTCGTAGCAATCGAGAAACTCACAGGCCAAACCATCCCTTGGATGGGCGAGCCGCCACGAACCGATGCAGTAGAACCTCGGCGCGAAGACACTCATCGCGGGAAACGAAGCCGCGGCGCGTCACCTCAGCGGCCCAAGCACACTCCCAGTCCTGTCGCTCGGCTCGACGACGTGCGGCCCGCCCGCCGGGAGCCTAACCAAGAGCGTCCGGAAATACCTGCTGAACGTTCCGAGGAAACCGACGGGTCTCATCTTCCGGCGTTCCTGCTCCGGCCCGTGCGCGCCAAGGCGTAACAATATTGGGCGTTAGCCTTTGTGCTAGGCGCCGGCACTGAACCGTTTACCCGTCCTTCACCCGCCTGCAATACCGTTTGCCCGCATATGAGCACTATCGTCCGCCGGGCCGATTTCGGTGATGGAGTGGGGAATGGCTGAGAAAATTGGGGACGAATACGAACGCACCTTGGCGTTCGCAAAAGTCGTTTTCAGCCAGATTCGAGCGTTACGCCAAGCCGCCTCCCCGAGAAATTACGAGGTGTGGTATACATACGCCACCGGTTACAATCCTCAGCTGAACACAGCAATCAACGAGATGCTGGAACGCCATGGGCATATCACCGAGGCCGACCTCGATCGCATCCACGATACGCATTTTTCTCCCGCTCGTCTGACGCAGCGGCTCGACCAGGTGGGGTCGCAGGTCAAGGACGAGATCGATCAGGTCATGGCCATGATCGAGGTCGCGGCCGGCTCAGCCACGAATTATACCGAAAGTCTGGCGGACGTGAGCCAACAGCTCGGTTCCACCAGAGACAGAGAAGGCTTGCGCGCCATCGTCGAGAGCTTGGTCCACACTGCCAAGGAGATGGAGCAGAGTAACCAAACGTTGGAGGCGCGGTTGTCCGCTTCCAAGGAAGAAATCAATCAGCTCCAACACGTGCTGGAAACGGTACGCCACGAGAACCTGACGGATCCGCTGACGACGCTGGCCAATCGCAAATATTTCGACCAAGCCCTGGAAAAAGCGATCGCCGAAGCCGTCACCAAGCGCGAGCCGCTGTCATTGATGATGACGGACATCGATCATTTCAAGAATTTCAACGATAGCTTCGGCCACCTCACCGGCGACCAAGTGCTCCGCCTCGTCGCCATCGCGGTGAAAAACAACGTCAAGGGCCAGGACATCGCGGCGCGTTACGGCGGAGAGGAATTCGCCATCCTGCTTCCCAACACCGTGCTGCGATCGGCGATCACGGTTGCCGATCACATCCGCCAGGCGGTGATGACAAAGCAGTTGATGAAGCGCTCCACCCATGAGCAGCTCGGGCGCATCACGGTATCGATCGGCGTCGCCACGCTGCGCAACGGCGATACGGCGCAATCCTTGCTCGGGCGCGCAGATTCCTGCCTCTATGCCGCCAAGCACAACGGGCGCAATCTAGTGGTCAGCGAGACCGATCCGAAAGCGTCCGCTGTCGCCGAGGCCCAGGTGGCCTGATTCAAAGTTAGTGGCTGTTGGCTGGAGCTGCCGCGGAATCCTGCGCCGGGGTTAGCTGTACCGACTCGCCACAGCCGCAGGCCGATGTTTGGTTTGGATTGTTGAAGACGAATTGCGTGGAAAGCTTATCGGTCTTGTAGTCCATCTCGGTGCCGAGCAAAAACATCACCGCCTTCGGATCGACCAGGATGCGCACGCCCTTATCCTCGACCACCTCGTCGTGCGGGCCGGCCTGCGTGGCATATTCCATCGTGTAGGCCATGCCGGCGCAGCCGCCGTTCTTGACGCCGACACGCACGGCAATGATCGAGCCTTCCGCTTTCGCCATCACATCTTTAATGCGCATAGCGGCGGCATCGGTCAGCCGCATCACTTGAGGTCGCGGCCGCAGGGTCGCAGTGGCCATTGCTTCTTTCCTCTTCAAAGCCGCTCGCGGCTTCACTTCCAGATATGTAAGCGTTCAAATTCTAAAGACAACGCTACCACATGTTCAGCACAAGCCGCGCCTCGTCGGACATGCGGCTCGCGTCCCATGGCGGGTCCCAAACCACATTCACTTTGACCTCGCCGACGCCCGCCACGCTCGCCACCGCGTTCTCGACCATGATCGGCAGCTCTTGCGCGGAGGGGCAATTCGGGGTGGTCAAGGTCATGTCGACTTTCACCGCGCGGTTGTCCTCGATATCGATCTTGTAGATCAAGCCGATCTCGTAAATGTCGGCGGGTATTTCCGGATCGTAAACAGTCTTAAGCGCGGCGACGATATCATCGGTGAGGCGCGCGACCTCCTCCTGCGGCAAAGGGGGAATCTCTTCCGCGCTCTGAACCTCGGACGCAGCCTCACCGTCCGGTGCGGCAGAGACTGCCGGAGCGGCAACGGCCGGCTCCTGTTCTTTCGTGTCGTCATTCATGCGAAGAACCCCTGAGCTTTAATCAAGGCCTGAGCAAGACTGTCGACTTCCTGCCGGGTATTGTACATCGCGAACGAGGCGCGGCAGGTCGCGGTGACTCCGAAACGGGCAAGCAGCGGCATGGTGCAATGGGTGCCGGCCCGGACCGCCACGCCGGCGCGATCGATGATGGTGGCGATGTCATGAGGATGCGCGCCTTTCATCTCGAACGAGACGATGGCGCCTTTTTCCTTCGCCGTGCCGATGATGCGCAACGAGTTGATCTCGCGCAGGCGATCCTGGGCATAGGTGACAAGCGCGTTCTCGTGCGCCCTGATCCGCGCCTTGCCGACGGAATTAACGTAGTCGACGGCGGCGCCGAGCCCTATCGCCTGGACGATAGAGGGGGTTCCGGCCTCGAACTTGTGCGGCGGATCGCCATAGGTGACACGATCCTCGAACACCTCACGGATCATCTCGCCGCCGCCATTGAAGGGCGGCATGGCCACGAGATGGTCGTGTTTGCCGTACAGCACGCCGATGCCGGTCGGGCCATAGAGCTTGTGTCCGGTGAAGACGTAGAAGTCGCAGCCGATATCCTGGACGTCGACGTCGAGATGCACGGCGGCCTGGCTGCCGTCGACCAGCACCGGGATGTTTCGCGCATGCGCGAGCTTCACCACCTCTTTCACCGGAACGATGGTGCCGAGCGCATTCGACATCTGCGTGACCGCCACCATCTTGGTGCGTGGACCAAGTAGCTTCGCGAATTCATCCAGAAGGAAATTGCCTTCGTCGTCGACCGGCGCCCATTTGATCACGGCGCCGTGGCGCTCGCGGAGAAAATGCCAGGGCACGATGTTGGAATGGTGCTCCAGGATCGAGAGCACGATCTCGTCGCCGGCTTTGATGCGCTCGCGGCCGAAAGTGGCCGCTACCAGGTTGATCGCCTCCGTCGCGTTGCGGGTGAAGATGATCTCTTCCTTGCGCGTTGCGTTAAGAAAGCCGCGCACTTTCTCGCGCGCGCCCTCATAGGCTTCCGTCGCCTCGTTGGCGAGGTAATGCAGCCCGCGGTGAACATTCGCGTAGGTCGACGTGTAGCTCTTGTACATATGGTCGAGCACCGGCCTCGGCTTCTGCGCCGACGCCGCGTTATCGAGATACACCAGCGGCTTGCCATAGACGTGCATGGCCAAGATTGGGAAATCGTCGCGGATGCGTTCGACATCATAGGAGCCATTGCTGACGGCCGGATGCGTCATGGCCGTCCCCGCGCCTTCAGCCAAGCCACGACCGCTTCCATCAACACCTCGCGCAGCCCGGCGTGCTCGATGCCTTCAATGGCTTCGCCCACGAAAGACTGGATCATCAGCGCCTCGGCCTCCTTCTGGGGGATGCCGCGCGCCTTCATATAGAACAGAAGATCTTCATCCAGCGCTCCAGACGTCGCGCCGTGCCCGCATTGCACGTCGTCGGCGAAAATCTCCAGCTCCGGCTTGTTGTCGGCTTCGGCGTTGTCCGACAACAGCAGCGCGTTCGTCAGCATCCTGGCGTCGGTCTTCTGCGCCTTCTGCCGGACGATGATCTTACCCTGGAAAATGCCGCGGCTTTCGTCGTCCAGCACGGTCTTGAACAATTCGCGGCTCTGGCAGCCCGTTGCCACGTGGTCGGCAACGAGCGTGGTGTCCACGTGTTGCCGGTTCCTCAGCAGAGACGCACCGCGAACGGCGGCCACCGTATCGGCACCATCGAAGCGCAGGAATATCTGATTGCGGACCACCGC
>JAXDOS010000072.1:0-6036 GCA_034668785.1 Alphaproteobacteria bacterium | reverse complement strand
GTGGCCGCGAGCGTGGCCGCATGTTTCACTATTGGAGATCGACGATGGCTCGAGGCACTGTGAAGTGGTTCAATCCGACCAAGGGATATGGTTTTATCCAGCCGCAGGGCGGCGGCGGTCGGGACGTGTTCGTACATATTTCGGCTGTGGAGCGCGCTGGCCTCAGCACCCTGAACGAAGGGCAAGTCGTCGAATACGAAATCGTGGAAAATCGCGGCAAGCAGTCTGCGGAAAATCTCAAGGTTACGTAATACTCGTCGCTGCCTTAAACACATAAAGAAAAAGCCCGACGCAAAGGCGCCGGGCTTTTTCTCAGCTATTTTGATCGTTACGCGTTTTGCAGGTTCGAAGCAGCGGTCTTGCCGCGCTCGCTGACAACGTCGTAGCTGACCTTCTGTCCTTCAACCAAGCCACGCATTCCAGCGCGCTCTACCGCGGAGACGTGAACGAACACGTCGGGTCCGCCGTCGGTCGGCTGGATGAAGCCAAAGCCTTTTTGCGAGTTGAAGAACTTAACAGTACCTACAGCCATTAGAGTAGCTCCTATAACGCACATCGGCGTCTTTTCGGCCGCACGACCATCGCGCGGCCTGATGTCCGAATTCAGCGTTATCTTGGAAAGCCCCAATGGGGAGGTAGCAAGATCAGGCGAAATCTCGAACGGCCACACAAATAGGCCGATCCCACCTCCATTGCAACCGGCCCCCGCCATTTACCTAGGCAGGGTTACCCCACCGCCGCTTATGCGAGGCGGGATGGACGTCGTTAATCCCTGCATTCGAGCAAGACCGCGGTTACGCCTTCTTCATGCATTGGTAAAGAAACGACCAGCTTTTGCGGCCGGAAAGCTTCTGGTCCGTCGATTGCTTGCGGCAATCGGACCATCTCGCCTTATCCTTCGACCATTCCTTAGTCGTGGCGTTCCATTGCTTGCGGCTCCAATTCTCAACTGAGGTCACGGCCGATGAAACCGACGTCGAACTGGTTTCCGTCGCCTTGGAGGACGGCTTCGCCGACGATTTTGTTTCCGCAGCCTTCGCCGACGGCGGCATCGATGTCTGGGCCACGGCCAAGCCGGATGTAATGGTCACAGCTAAAATGATGGAAATCGCCGCGTTTCGAATGTGAATCATGGATGCTCTCCCTATAAATTCCGATGCAAATATTGGACGGTGCAGACCCAAGTACCTCATCAACTTTTTGCGGACAGGCGGGTTCCAAGCCGTGAACCGATGCGCGGCATCAGTTTGCGGGTTTCGCGGCGACGGAAACTAATTTAGCTATCGTAAAGGTGGATACTCGATCCGATTCTAGAGAACGGCATCACCGACATGCGCTGGCCTATCCTGATAATTGCCGCTGCTCTCGCAGGCTGCGCGGGGTCGCCCTGGGCTGAATCCGAATCCCAGCGTCGGGCCGAGGAGGCGAAGAACATCCCACCTATCGATTATAGGGCGGATGCCATCGCTTTTCTGCGCACCTATCTGAACGACCCGACGCGTGTCCGCAACGCGGCGATTTCCCAGCCTGAGTTGAAAACGGTCGGCTCTATCCCTCGTTTTGTGGCTTGCGTGCGTTTCAATGCCAAGAAAAGCAACGGCCAATATGGGGGGCTAAAGGATAACGCGGCGGTGTTCATCTCCGGGAAACTCGATCGCTTGATCGAGCTTGGCGGCACCGGCGAGGAATCGGAACGTAACAAGCCGCTGCGCGAATTTTGCGCCAGCGCCGCTTATGAGCCATTTCCGGAGTTGGAGCGCCTGACCCGCTGAGGCAGCGCAGCTCCGGTCAACAGCCGCGGCAGATGCCCTTCAATTTCTCGTCCAGCAGCTTTTGCTCGCGCTGGTCTACATCGATGGGATCCGTCGACGGGTTTTGGGGGGCGGCTTCCGGAGCTTTCGGCGGCTTTGGTGCCGTGGATGTTTGCTGGTGAACAGGCGGCGTCGGATTGGGCCGGGGCTTGTCTTGCGCCGAGGCGCTGTGGATGAACGCCAGCCACGCCGCGAAACCTAAAGCTAAGACAGGACGCATTTCTCCTCTCCGTCTTCGCAAGCACTACCGACGCGGCGGATAGCAATGCCGGCCGCCGTGATAATCTTCGACCTCGTACTGCCGCGCCGCGCCCTTGTCATCCCCAACTTTGAGATAGTTAGGGCCAACCGGCGATTTACCGTGGCCGCCGGGAATATCGAGCACATAGGTCGGTTGGCACAGGCCGGAATACCGCCCGCGCAACGCGCGCATCAGCTCCTGACCTTCCGCGATCGTCGTGCGCAGATGCGCGGTGCCCGGTGCAAGATCGCCATGGTGCAGGTAATAAGGCTTGATGCGGCTTTCGACCAAAGCGCGCATGAGTTCGCCGAGAGTTTGCGCGTCGTCGTTGACGCCGCGCAGCAGCACCGACTGGCTCAGCACCGGAATCCCGGCATCGACAAAGCGGCCACAGGCGGCGCGTGCCTCAGGCGTCAGTTCGCATGGATGATTGGCATGGACCACCACATAGGTCGCCGTGCTCTGCCCCTTGAGCGCGCGAACAAGCACCGGCGTGATCCGCGCAGGGTCGACGACCGGCATCCGTGTATGCAGACGGATGACCTTCAGGTGCTCGATGCCAGATAGCCGTTTCACCACGTCCGCGAGACGCCGCGCCGACAGCATCAAGGGATCGCCGCCGGTGAGCACCACTTCCCAGATTTCGCTGTGGTCGCCGATATAAGCGAGCGCCTTTTGCAGAGCCGCCGCCGAAAGCCCGCGTGCGCGTCCAGGGCCGACCATCTCGCGGCGGAAGCAGAAACGGCAGTAGACCGCGCAGACATGCGTTACTTTCAAAAGGACGCGGTCGGGATAGCGGTGCACGATGCCTTCGACCGGACTATGCGCCTCATCGCCGATGGGATCGGTCCTCTCCTCCGGCTTGGTATCGAGTTCGGCCGCGTCGGGAACGAATTGGCGGGCGATGGGATCGTCGGGGTTTCCCGGATCGATCAGATCGGCCATCGCTGGCGTCAGCGCCATTGCGTATCGCGCCGCGACCTGCTCGATGTCGGCGATGCGCTCGGACGGGATCAAGCCGCTCGCGTACAATTCTTCGGCGCTGCGCAACGTTCGTTCAGTTGGTTTCATCGTGTCAGTCCATTTAAATCGCCGGCCATAACGATTAGTCAAACCACTGGCGTCCACAATACTTGTTCGATGCGCGAAGCGCCGGTGGCGAGCATCACCAAGCGATCAAAGCCCAGCGCGATGCCGCTGGCGGCCGGCATTGCGCCCAGCGCTTGGAGAAAATCTTCGTCGAGCGGATAGCTCTCGCCGTAGATGCGTTGCTTCTCCGCCATCTCCTGCATCAGCCGCCGGCGCTGCTCGGCGGGATCGTTGAGTTCGCCAAATCCATTGGCGAGTTCCACGCCGCAGGCATAAAGCTCGAACCGTTCCGCCACGCGCGGGTCGGCTTGGCTCCGCCGCGCCAACGCCGATTGCACGGCGGGATATTCATCGAGAATGGTGGCGCGGCCGAGGCCAAGATTTGGCTCGACGCGCTCGACCAGAACCCGGCTGAAGATGTCCCCCCAGGTATCGTCCTCGGCCACGCGAATGCCGGCGGACTGCGCCGCGGCGGCAAGAGCGTTGCGGTCGGAGTTTGGCACTGACAGCGTCGCCAACAGATCGATGCCCGCGTAGCGATTGAACGCTTCGGCGACGGTGAGACGTTCCGGCGGCGCGAAGGGGTCCATGGAACGATCGCGAAAAGAAAAGCGCGTCGTCCCGGCCGCCGCCGCCGCCGCCGCCAGCAGTGCCGCGCAGTCCCGCATCAAAACGTCGTAAGGCTCCTCGGCCCGGTACCATTCCAGCAAGGTAAATTCGGGAGAATGCAGCGGGCCGCGCTCGCGGTTGCGAAACACTCGGGCGAAATCGAAAATGCGGCGCTCACCCGCGCTCAAAAGCTTCTTGCAGGCAAATTCCGGCGAAGTCCGCAGATAGCGCTGCGACCGGGTGCCGTCGGGCGCCTGAAGCTCCGTCGTAAACGCATGAAGATGGGTTTCATTGCCGGGTGAGAGCTGCAGGATCGCGGTCTCGACCTCTATGAAATCCTGCGCGGCGAACCATTGCCGCAAGCGGGCCGCAATTCGGCTCCGTGCCGAAAGAAACGGGCGGCGGTCCGCATGCACGTCAGGGGTCCACCAGGGGGAAGGGCCGGACATCCGTGCATTTTCCTCAATGAAAGCCAAAACTACCGGAATCGCTGGCATTGAGCCCCAGGATGGGTATGTTGCGACCGAAATCGCACCCGCCCTGCCCTCAGGCTGACGGGGCGCTACCCAGCCATCGAGGAATATCCGTGAAAGTCATCGCCAGTTCGCTTCGCAAAGGCAATATCGTCGAGATCGACAGCAGGCTCTACGTCGTGCTCGGCGCGGAAAACTTCCACCCCGGCAAGGGCACGCCGACCACCCAGGTCGACATGCGCCGGATCAGCGACGGCGTAAAGACGCAGCAGCGCTACAAAACCACCGAGCAGGTCGAGCGCGCCCATGTCGAGGATCATGAGTTCAATTACCTCTATCAGGACGGCGACGGCTTCCACTTCATGAACAACGAGACCTACGATCAGGTCGCCGTGCCGGCCGACATCGTGGGCGATCAGTCGGTTTATCTGCAAGAAAACATGAAAGTGAAATTGAGCATCTATGAGGGCATGGCTGTGGCCATCGAACTGCCGCCGCGGGCCACGCTAGAAGTGGTGGAGACCGAGCCCACCATGAAGGGCCAGACGGCTTCGGGATCTTTTAAACCGGCGAAGCTATCGAACGGCGGGCGCACCATGGTGCCCACGCATATCACTCCCGGCACCCGCATCGTCGTCATGACCGCGGACGGCTCCTATGTGGAGCGCGCGAAAGACTGATTGCGTCGCGGGTAGCCGCTGCGGCGTTCCGTCACGGGCAGGTTTTCTCCGTATTACGCGCGACAGCCGGCAAAAAGCACCTTTGCCAAAAACAGGCCGCTGACTAGAATGCCGGCGTGTTCACAGAAACGATTTTAACCCGGCGTGTCTGGCTGCGGAATGCGCTGAGCGCTGTCGCCTCCCTAGCTATCTCTGGTGACGCATCCGCGCAATCGTCGCGGATGTCGTTTAATCAGTGGGTCGCGACGTTCCGCCATCGCGCGCTCGCGCGTGGTGTTTCGGAAAAGACGTATGACCGCGTGATGGGCGCGATCAAGCCCGACACCAGGGTGTATGCGCTGCAGAGCTCGCAGCCCGAATTCACCGAGCAGCTTTGGCAATATATCAATCGCCGCTGCTCGGAATTCCGCGTCACCACCGGAAAAGCCCGCGCGCAGGAACATGCCGATTTGCTCGGGCGTATCGAGCGCGACTACGGCATCGACCGTTTCCTCCTCCTTGGCCTTTGGGGCATGGAATCCTCATTCGGCACCGTGGTGGATAATCCAAAATACATGCGTCCGGTGCTGCCGGCGCTCGCCGCATTGGCCTGGGGCGAGCCGCGGCGGCGCACCTATTGGGAAGCCGAACTGCTCAATGCGCTGGTCATTGTCGAGCGCGGCTGGGCCAACCCGGAGGACATGGTCGGCTCCTGGGCCGGTGCCATGGGTCATACCCAGTGGATGCCGGAGGTCTGGCTGCACATGGGCGTCGATTACGACGGCGACGGCCGCATTTTGCCGTTCGGTCGGCCTGACGACGCGCTCGCCGGGACCGCGCGCTATCTGGCCGTGCGCGGCAAATACCGGCGCGGCGAGACCTGGGGCTGCGAGGTCAAGTTGCCGGCGGGCTTCAAGACGGTACTAGCCGACAATCGAACCTGGCGGTCTTATGCGAAATGGCACGATATGGGCGTGGCCCAAGCCGATGGGCAGCCGTTCGCGCGGGCGGGCGATAACGTGCGGCTGTGGCTGCCCGTATCGGGCGGACCGGCCTTCCTCGTCGGTCAGAACTTCTTCGCTTTCCGCTCCTACAACCCATCGTTGAGCTACACCCTGGCGCTGGTCCATCTGGGCGATCTCGTCCGCGGCGAC
>JAXDOS010000071.1:0-13918 GCA_034668785.1 Alphaproteobacteria bacterium | reverse complement strand
GAAGCCTCGACTCGATATGCGCGAACGGTACAATGTCCTGCTGGAACAAGCGGCGGTCGCTATGGCTTATTGAGGCTCTGTTATGTTGATCGCAAGCCGTATGCTGAAGTTGCGCGATAAGAATAGTGAAATCGCTATTCCCGTCCGGATTTTTGCTCCCAAGCAGGCGGCGAACGGTTCATGGTTTTGTCATTATGAGATCGATTGGCCCGGCGAAAATCACAAGATGGACATTTGGGGTGCCGACTCGGTGCAAGCGCTCGTGCTCACGATGCAGATAATCGGCGCCGAGATCTACAGCAGCAACTATCATAAGTCAGGCATGCTGTGTGTCGATGCACCTGGGAAAGGCTATGGATTTCCCGTGGTGCCAACGTTGCGCGGTCTCCTGCAAGGCGACGACCCAACGTATTTTTAAAGAGCAGAAGTTTTACGACTTCCCGCCTCCGCCAGATTTCTGATTTTAAGGTTCCCGCCGGGCTTGTCACCGGGCCGCGCGTTGCGCGGACCCGGTGGCGTCGTCCGGGCAAAGAAACTCTGGCTGCGTGATTGAAACGCGCGAGATTCGAACATGCCGCCTTTCAACGATGCCCAAACCGAGGCCCAGCTCAAACGCTGGATGCGGCCGGACGCGCACCGATACATCCGTCCTGATTGGCGGCGTTTTTGGAATGCGGGGCATGAAAACGATCCGCTTTACCGGTTCTACGAGAGTGTAGAGCGCAAGTTCAGCCCCGATCAGCCGCGCGTGCCGGCGGGTAGCTCTGACGGCGGGCAGTGGACGAGTGACGGCTCGTCCTCGAATGACGCCTCACCCTCGAATGAAACGTCGTCTTCGAATGATGCCTCGCCCCCGCCTACGCAGCCTCGCCTGTATGTTGCCGCTGGGCTGCCCAGAATCCCCCCGGTGCGTCCGCCGACCTCTGGGGAGCGGACTGCAATCGCCAAAGCTGTAGCCATTGCCCTCGCCGAGGCGGGTATAGCCGCAACTAATGTTGGCGAGGCTATCGCAAAGAGCTCCTGGCTCTACTACGCGCTTCCGTCCATTGCCTCTTACGTTGACGCTCCTAAAACCTTGGATGAATTGCAGCAGGATGCTTCAACGTCGAAACCGGGATATGATCGGCACCACATTGTCGAGCAATCGTCAGCGGAAGAGGACGGATATCCGCGACGGATGATCGATGCGCCCGATAATCTGGCGCGCATTCCAAGGATGAAGCACTGGGAAATCAACGCTTGGTATCAGACAGCGAATCGTGAGTACGATGATGTATCACCACGCGAGTATCTTAGCGGGAAAGATTGGGACGAACGGCGAAGAGTCGGCCTTAGCGCGCTGAGGCGGTTCGGAGTGCTCAAACCATGAAACGAACGAATCTGGAAGAAATGACCGTCGACCAGTTGGTCGACCGTTTCGCTTCGATTTGCCTCGATCAGGATCAGGCTCTCCTCTACTCCAATATTGCAAAATTCAACCGCCTCTTCAAACAAATGAGAGCGACGGATGATGAGCTAAAGTCTCGGCCTGGAGATCAGCGCCGGGCATTGCTTGCCCTTTACACGCACCCAAACGCCCAAGTCCGTTTGCAGGCCGCAAGAGCGAGCTTAGCGGTGGCGCCGGATGCAGGGCGAAGCTTGATCGAAACCATCGCCAGCTCGCGAAAGTATCCGCAAGCAGGCGACGCCGGTATGACACTCGATGCTTTGGATCAGGGAATTTTTAAGCCTACCTAAGCCATCACGGGAGTTTGAGTGGGGTATGAGCGTGGCAGGCAAGAGCGAAACCGCTAAGGGGAATCAAAATATGGAGCAAGATGTCGCCTGGCGGATTATCCAAGCCGCTTTTCGTTGCGCGGCTGATTTGCAGGGGCTGTTGGAGTTTTTAAAAGAAAACTGCAGTGCTGACGAATACCGGCATTATGCTATGGGGATTGCAGCGGCAGTTGATTCAATCAATGTTCAACTGACGGATCGAGCGCTGTCGGCCCATCCGGAATTAGCGGACAAGATCGCGTCTGACTTGGCCAAGTTTGGACATATTACCTAGGTCATTCATCTGGGTCAGCGTTGGCGGCCGATGGCAGTGAAAGAAGACAACCGCGACTATTTTCTCGGTCACTCCGATCCGGAGATCAAACGGCTCGCGCGGCAGAATGCTTTTTACGGAGACACTACCGAAACTCTGCTGCGCAGCGCCGGCCTGGCGCCCGGCATGCGGGTGCTGGATATCGGCTGCGGCGGCGGCGATGTGTCGCTGCTTGCCGCGGAGCTTGTCGGCCCGTCCGGTTTCGTGCTCGGCATCGACCGCACCGAAGAGGCGATTGGCGCCGCGCGCCGCCGTGCCAAGGCTGAAGGAGCGCGGCACGTTCGCTTCGCCGTGACGGAGTTGGAGGCGTTTTCGGCTGACGCTCCGTTCGATGCTTTGATCGGACGCTTCGTGCTGATGTATTTGCCCGATCCGGCGGCGACGTTGCGCCTGCTCATCCGCCATCTGCGCCCCGACGGGATCGTGGCGTTTCAGGAGATGGACATGCGCACGGCGCGCAGTCAGCCGCTGGCTCCGCTGTTTCAACGCTGCGCCGATTTGCACGCCACCGCGATTGAGTGCGGCGGATTCGAGACAGGCATGGGCAGCAAGTTATTTGCCACTTTCCAAGACGCCGGACTGCCGCCGCCGCGGGTGATTGTCGGCAGCCGCGGGGAGGGCGGCCCGGATTCGCCCGGCTATGAGTTGATGGCAGCCAATGTCCGCAGCGCGCTTCCCATGCTGGAGCGCCATAAAGTGACCACCGCAGCCGAGATCGGCATCGAGACGCTGGCCGACCGGCTGCGCGCGGAAGCCTTGGATGGCGCCAAGTGGTTAATGTTTCCGCTTCTCGTTGGAGCTTGGGCGCGTGTTTCCGCTGTAGTTTGATGGGAACCGAGGCGCGGCTTCCGCGTTTATTCCAGGATCATAACTGGACTGGGAGACAACCAATGCCGATCATCCTGTGGTTGCTGGGCGTACCGCTCGGACTCGTTCTCGTACTCATGCTGGTCGGCGTCGTCTAACGCGCCGGCGTTCCTCAACTCTCTAAAGAAGGGCCCGCCTCCGGCGGGCTTTTTTTATGCGCAACATCCTCGCATTCCTCTCCCGTCCGCCGGAAGCAAAAGCCTCGCGCACCGCGCGCCTGATCTCGCTGGAAAGCGGAGGGCGGGCACGTTGGACGCCGCGCGACTATGCGGCGCTGGCGCGCGAAGGTTTCGTGCAAAATGCCATCGTGCATCGCGCGGTGAAGCTCGTCGCCGAGAACGCGGCTTCGGTCGCTTTCCTGATCTATGAAGGCGCCACTGCGCAGGATCGGCATCCTTTGCTCGATCTGATGGCGCGGCCGAACCCGCGACAGGACGGCGCGGCGTTTCTCGAATCCGTCTACGCCTATCTATTGCTTGCCGGGAACGCCTATGTTGAGGCGGTCGCGCTCGACGGCGCGGTGCGCGAACTTTACGCGCTGCGGCCCGACCGCATGCGCGTGGTGCCCGGCGCCGACGGCTGGCCCGAGGCTTACGAATACACCGTGGCCGGCAGCAGCATCCGCTTCGACCAAAGCGCGCCGCCGGTGCCGCCGATTTTGCATCTCGCCGCGCTGCATCCGCTCGACGATCATTACGGTTTGGCGCCGTTGGAAGCTGCCGCCGTCGCTGTTGATACGCATAATTCCGCTTCGCGATGGAACAAGTCGTTGCTCGATAACGCCGCGCGGCCGTCCGGCGCGCTGGTTTATTCCGGACCGGAAGGCTCCGTGCTTTCCGATAACCAATTCGAACGGCTCAAGCGCGAATTGGAAGATACCTATCAAGGCGCCCTCAATGCCGGCCGCCCGCTGTTGTTGGAAGGCGGGCTCGACTGGAAGGCGATGTCGCTGACGCCGAAGGACATGGATTTCCTCGAAGCCAAACATGCGGCGGCGCGCGAGATCGCGCTCGCCTTCGGCGTGCCGCCGATGCTGCTCGCCATTCCCGGCGACAACACCTATTCGAATTACCAGGAGGCCAACCGCGTGTTCTGGCGGCAGACCGTGCTGCCGCTCGCGGCTCGGCTCGGCGGCGCGCTGACGCAATGGCTGGCGCCGGTGTTCGGCAGCGAAATCCGCCTGATCGCCGATACCGACCGGATCGAGGCGCTGGCCGCCGACCGTTCGGCGCTGTGGGAGCGGGTCACCAACGCGCCGTTCCTGACAATCAACGAGAAGCGCGCGCTCACCGGCTTCGGGCCGGTGGAGGGCGGGGACACGCTGTAATTCTTCATCCCTCCCCCTTGTGGGGAGGGTCGATCGTCTGAGCGAAGCGAGGGCGATCGGGGTGGGGAAGCTGTCGCGAAGACCCCACCCGGCTCGCGCCGAAGCGCTCGCCGACCTCCCCACAAGGGGGAGGTGAAAAGAGAATCCATGTCCGACCTGGCACAAACTTTCGCCGCGCGCGGCGATCTCGCGCATCTGGCGCTGTTCCTGTGGGCGAGTTCGGCGAGCGCGCTCGCTATTTTTGCGCTGCGCGAACTCACCGCCTCGATGCGCCGCTTCGATGATTTCGTGCGCGAACTCGCGCGCTTCAACAAAACATTCGGGGGAGAAGGCTGATGGATACCTTGCATACGGTGCTGCGTAGCATTCGCGGCGAGAGCAAAGCCCGGCGCGATCATCTTTTCGTCTTCCGCGAATTCCTTGGCCATCTCGACCGTATCGGCAAGCGCACGGCGCCGGCTGCGCGGCCGGTGAAGAACGGGAAGACGGGCGGGCGGCGCGGAAGAAAGTAAGCTCGTACAACTCCATCATTGTCGTCCCCGCGAAAGCGGGGACCCATGACGCCGGCTGCGATCAGACGGGTGGATATGGGTCCCGCCTCGCGCGCTGCTGCGCGGCGCTTGGCCGGGATGACAGCTGAAATTTTGGCAACACCATGCTCGCACCCAACGATACCGCCGCGCAGCTTTTCCGCCCGCGCACCAGCATCGACGCCGATGGCGCCATCGAAGGTTACGCAAGCCTGTTCGGCGAGATCGATGCCGCGCGCGACATGATGATGCCCGGCGCCTTTGCGCAATCGCTGCGGCTGCGCGGCGTTCGCCGGGTGCCGATGCTGTTCCAGCACGATCCGGCGGAGCCGATCGGCATCTGGCTCGAATTGCGCGAAGATCATCGCGGGCTTTATGCGCGCGGGCGGCTGATCCCCGACGTCAAGCGCGCGGCGGAAGTGCTGGCGCTGCTGCGCGCCGGCGCCAGCGACGGCCTCTCCATCGGCTTTCGCACCGTGAAGGGCCGCATCGATCCGAAGACCCGCATCCGCAAGCTCGACGCCGTCGATCTCTGGGAAATTTCCATCGTCACTTTCCCGCTGTTGGCCGGAGCGCGCGTCAGCGCGGTGAAGCAGGCATCGGACGAGCGCCTGTTGCGTCAACACCCGCGGATTTCCTTCCCGCGCACGCGTGCGGAGCGGGAGTGGAAGACGCTGGCGACGTCAGGCGCGGTGTTCGCGGAGGCGACGGGTGAGCCGCGGCGTCTGCCGCGCCGCCGTCCGGTTGGGATCTGACCGCATGCGCGCGCAAAAAATCATCGAGAGTTCGCTGCTGCGGCTGAAATGGCTGGTAGCGGCGGCGAACTTCGAACGCGCCATGCGCAAGCATGCGCTGGCACTGAAGTATAGCCCGGATCAGCCGCGGGATGATCATGGGAGATGGACTCTTGACGGCGGGTCAAGCACGGGCATGGTACAAGTTGCCGACAATCAGCCACACAGCCAAATTGGCGTTAGTCAAGCAACCACGAATCGAGAAACCGCACGGCCAGAAGGGCAAGATATTGAAGCAAGGATCAAACACCTTTTCGCGGCAGGACCAAAAACGTACCAAAGATGTCTCGATCTCTGCTATCCTCTTTTAGAGAGATTTCAGCTTCCAGGGGTCGACTACAACAAGTACGACTTTCATAAATGCATGGATGCATGCCAGCGTGAGAAATAAGATATGGAAGATACCATAGCACGCCACGTGATAAGGGCCATTTTTCGAAGTGAGACGGAGCTAGAAAACCTCATCCCGTTGCTAAAAGACCAATGTACACCTGAAGAATACAAAACATACGCGCGGGCCATTGCTGCGGCGATTGACGGCATTAATACAAACGTCCTGAAAAAGGTGTTGGCCTCGCATCCGGCTCTCCCCGGCGCAATCGACGCAGACATCGCCAAATACGGGCGGCTTCTCTAACGGCCTGCCGACAACATCCTGACGACGCCGGGCGCCGTATTGGCGGCGCTCTTAAATAAGTAGTTGCGGAGCATTGGCATGAAACTTCCAGACATTCCCGTCGCGAATTTCACGATTTCGGAAAATGCCAAGCATGGGATTGATAATTTGCGCCAGGCGTTCAACGCGCGGTCTTCCGATGCCGCGATGGTTCCGACCGTGGGATGGGCGAAGTACATGCCCAATGCCGGCGATCCCTATGAGCAAGTCGCCGTGACATTTTATGGTCGGTCGCAATATGATGAAATTGCCGCGGCGATCCAAATCGTATCGGGAATCGAGGTGGTTTCCTTCCGCAGTCCAGGGACTATGAAAAGTTCGACGGCAAGGTTCTCGATTTTGCCGCTGACACCGGCTTTTTCCTGAGAGATTAAGCAGGACGCGAAATGAATTCTTTATACGAGCGTGACCATTCGTTTTCGCAACCGGTTACGATCCACAAGTGATCCCGGCACGCTACAGCGACATCGCGCGATGCCAAAAGCCTCTGGATATGGGAAGGTCGTTGAAAGCCTATTCCCTAAACGGCGAAACCGACTGCGGCTCCATTATGTGTTGACGTTGTGTACCTAACCATATACACAACGTGTATACAGAGGAGTTCGCCATGCGCACAGCTGCATTGGAGCGCGAGCCGCGTTCGAAGAGGCGTGTCGAGCGCGATGCAACCATACACATAAGGGCACCCCGGAAAACAAAGGAACTCATTGAAACCGCCGCAACCGCGGTGGGTAAATCACTCAGTGAATTCACTCTGGAAAGCGCGAGAAAGCAAGCCATAGAGGTGCTGCTGGACCAAAGACTCTTCGTTTTAGAGCCAGAGCAGTATGACGCCTTCATTCACGCGCTGGACAACTCGCCGCCAGCGGGGCCGAAGCTTAAGGCTCTTATGAAGCGAACGCCGCTTTGGGAGAAGTAACCAATTTCTGCTGCACAGCAGCGCGAGCTAACCGCGCCCGCTCCGCTGACGGCTGCGCATGATCTAAATATCTTTAACTGTGAAAAGCCACCGCTAGATGACTGGCTGCGATCACACGCTCTTGCAAGCGAAGGCCAAACGGCCCGCACATACGTAGTATGTGAAAAAACTCTCGTCGTTGTCGGCTACTATTGTATTTGCACCGGGTCGGTTGACCGAGCCACGCTGCCTTCAAAAATGAAGCGGGTACAAGGGCTGCCCAAGCAAATTCCTGTGGCGATCCTTGGTAGACTGGCCAGAGATATTGCTTATAGCGGTAAGGGTCTCGGGCGCGATCTTTTAAAAGATGCGCTTTCCAGAATCTTGGCGGCATCAAAGATCATCGGCATGCGGGCTGTACTAGTCCATGCGATTGATGACGAAGCGGCAAAATTCTGGAAAGAAAACGAATTCATCGAGTCTCCACTCGGCTCTCGGACGTTTTATTTGCCCGTCGAGACAATCGTGAGCGCTCTTTAGACCAATAAACGAATTCTCGATCGGCTGGACGCAGCTCGAAAGCACCAGCCTACGTTCTCTCTGGATCGAACCACAGCCCGGCCATCGCGCCGGGCTTTTTCTTGAAACTGATCCATCTCACAAGGAGAAACCCATGGATATCGATACCCACGACCGTTTGGAGACCAAGGCGGGGCTGCCGCCGGATACGATTGTGACCCATGCCGACATGATGCAGGCCTTCGAGGCTTTCAAGGAAGCCAACGACCAGCGTCTGGCGACCATGGAACGGCGCGGCGGCGATGTGCTGCTGGAAGAAAAAGTCGCGCGCATCAATGACGCCATCGAATCCCACCGGCGCTGGATCGACGAAGCGTCGCTGAAATCCGCACGGCCTGCGCTTGGCCGCGACGGACATGGCCTGGAACGCCTGGCGCAGCGCGAGCACAAGTCCGCCTTCGAGACTTATGTCCGCAGCGGCGAAAGCGCGGGCTTGCGTCAGCTTGAGACCAAGGCGCTGTCCATCGGCTCCAATGCCGACGGCGGTTATCTGGTGCCGCCGGAAATCGAGACCGTGATCGGGGCGCGGCTCACGGCGATCTCGCCGATCCGTTCCATCGCCGGTCAGCGCACGATCAGCGGCAACGTCTACAAGAAGCCGTTCATGACATCCGGCCCGACGGTCGGCTGGGTCGGCGAGACCGATGCGCGCCCGCAGACCGGAACGCCGGTGCTCGACGAACTGAGCTTTCCGGCCATGGAGCTTTACGCCATGCCGGCGGCCACCGCGTCGCTTCTGGAAGACACTGCGGTCAACATCGACCAGTGGATCGCGGGGGAAGTGGAGCAGGTTTTCGCGCAACAGGAGGGCGCCGCCTTCGTCAACGGCGACGGCAGCAACAAGCCGAAAGGCTTTCTGTCTTACACGACTGTTGCCAATGCTTCCTGGAGCTGGGGCAATGTCGGCTACATCGCCAGCGGCGCGGCGGGAGCATTTCCGGCTTCGAACCCGTCGGACGTGCTGATCGATCTGGTCTATGCGGTGAAGGCCGGCTATCGCCAGAACGGCGTCTTCGTGATGAACCGCAAGACGCAATCGGCGATCCGCAAGTTCAAGGACTCCACCGGCAATTATTTGTGGCAGCCGCCGGCGCAGGCGGGCGGGCGCGCGAGCTTGCTCACCTTCCCCGTGGTGGAAGCCGAGGACATGCCGGATGTCGCCGCCAACAGCTACGCGGTGGCCTTCGGCGATTTCGGCCGCGGCTATCTCGTGGTCGACCGCGCCGGCGTCAGCGTGCTGCGCGATCCTTACACGGCGAAGCCCTACGTGCTGTTCTACACCACCAAGCGCGTGGGCGGCGGCGTGCAGGACTTCGACGCCTTCAAGCTGCTGAAGTTCGCGGCGAGCTGAGGCTTTCCCCTCTCCCCTTGTGGGAGAGGGTGGTCCGAAGCGGCGCAAGCCGCTGAGGACCGGGTGAGGGGTCTGTCTCCGCCGTGGACGCCGACCCCTCACCCGCTCGTATCTCGCTCCGCTCGATGCTCGCCACCCTCTCCCACAAGGGGAGAGGGAAGGAAGCACGTCACCGCTGCGCAACGACTCCAAACCCCAGAGACATCCCGTGCACGAACGCGAAGCCTTATGGCTGGCGCATCAGCGCCGTCGATGGATGCTGCCCGACCCGAGCCGCTGGCTGCAGCCGGATCAGAGCCGCTTCCAGCCGCCGCAGAATTATGAGCGGAAGTATGCGCCTGATCAGCCGCGCGTGCCGGCGGGAAATCCGGACGGAGGGCAATGGACGAGCGGAGAGGGCGGAACAAGCGAAGATCTTGAACAATCTCTCGGCACCGCAACAGATCAACCACCACGAGATGATCTGCCCCCTTTGCAAGATATTGCAAATGATCCATCAATCCGTTCTCAAATTAATGATGCGTGGACTGCTTCGGCTCCTAACGGCCGTTCACCACAAGAGCATGGTTTTTGGATTAGTCGAAACGAGACGACAGGAGAAATCTTCACTCGTCCCTTTGCAAACGCTGGATCTTCTCGCAGCATTACACCTGGCCCCACTCCGAGTGATGCTGTAGCTTTTTTTCACACGCATCCGAACCGGCCAGATTTTGGTTTCAGAGCTGGACCAAGCGGTGCGGATGTCGATTTTGCTGCCACTGCCGGCTTGCCAGGACTCCTTCAATCACACAACGGAATGTATTATTTTGGTCCTTCCTTCAGGCCATGGAAATCACGGTGAAACCGACAATTGAGGAGGAGGGAGGATGGCAAGAATATTCGAACTGCCGGTCTGGATAGCAATCATTGCGGCACTCCAACTGATGGTGAACCAAACCATGTCACAGCCCAAATGCGATCTGTTGAGAGTAGCGCAAGAATACATTGCAAAACGGTATCCTTCCTTCGATCCAGCAGGACAGAAACTGGTGATCTCGGAGACAGAAAATCTGTGGGAACTCACGTACGAATTGCCGAAGGGAATGCTCGGCGGAGCTCCCATTATCACCATCGATAAGCGGACCTGCACGATCGTTCGCGCTGAACATACACAGTGAGCAGTTTACGTACCGACAGTGGGAGTGAGCTGGGCGATGCTTTTATTACTTCTCGATTTGGCTATATTACTGGCCGGGAAGCTTTCCGCGCGTTTCCAGATGCAGACCCTTATTTGCGAAACACATATGGCGTGGACGTTTATATCCAAAACGATCCTCGGCCAGAACGCGGCTATAAGGTTATCACCGCTTATCCGAGAAACGATTAGCAATGGCGAAGATCAGGGTCGTTCCAGAGGAATTCAAAAGATTAGCTCAGGGCTTTTATCAGGGCAGCCGCCAGGATTTTTCACGTCGGAAGAGTGGATTGCTTCGGCTATCAATCGTCTTGACAGCCAACAGAAAGCAGTCGCGAAGCGGTTCATCACTGATTTCCTGCGCGCAGCTCCCCGCGCGGCTGACGTGCAGCGAGTTTGGGAAAATACGGTTGCAGATTATCACTTCGGCCGCGATGAACATGAGATGCGCGGCTTTCTGGCGATGATCAGAGATGCGCTTTGAAGATCAACTTTAATCCAAGGCATTTCGAAGCCATCACGGCACCGGACTCCCCAGCTTCCGCGCCGTGTCCACGACCCAGCCGCGATAAAGCTCTAGCGGCGTGACGCCGGTGATGCCGCCGCAGCCGTCGCTGAATTTCGGGCCGGTGGACCAGCTGACGACGCCGATGATGGCCAGCCCGCCGTCGCGTTCCTCGTAGACCGGGCCGCCGGAATCGCCGGTGCAGGCGCCGAGTCCGGCGCGTTCGCCTTGGGTTGACGGGTCGGCCAGCCTGATCTGCAGATTGCCGGGTCGCCCGGTGGCGGCCAGCGCGGCGCGGCGCAAAGTGCCGCCGCTCTTGCCATCGCCGCGAATGGTGACGCCGTAACCAACAACAGTGAAAGCCTCGCCCACCGCCACGGCGCCGCGCCGCGTGCTCAACATGACGGGAGTGACGGTGTCCGGCAGCGGCTGCGCCAGCTTGAGCAGCGCCACGTCGGCGGTGGCGCGATTGGCGAGAAATGTTTTCAAGCTGAATTGCGGATGGATCGTCACCGACGTCACGTCATGCAGCACCGGCTGCTTGGCGGCGTCGAAATCCAGGAATTTGTAGACCGCGCCCGGCTGCACGCAATGCGCCGCCGTGAGCACGAGATCGCGGGCGATGGCGGTGCCGGTGCAGAAGGTGCCGCGCGAGCCGACGATCATGATGCTGTGGCGCGGCCCCTCGTCGGCCGGCGCGCCGCCGACGATTGCCGCGGCGGGATCGCAGAGTGAAAGCCAAACAATAACGGCGGCGAGCGGGCGCATGGCCGCCGATGAGCCGCAGCAGGCGGCCTATGTCAACAGTGTCCTCGTCCTGAGGAGGCGGCGAAGCCGCCGTCTCGAAGGACGAGATCAGCAATCGGCCCTCATCCTTCGAGACGCGCGCATCGCAGCGAAGTGTACGCGGATGCGCCCGTGACGGCGCGCTCCTCAGGATGAGGTGCGCGGTTTTGGAAAGCATAAAAATGTCCTCCATCCTTCTCAGCGGTCCCGCCGTCGAGCCGATGGCGCTCGGCGAAGCCAAAGCCTATCTGCGCGTCGAGCACGGCGACGACGATCTCGTGATCGCGGCGCTGATCGCCGCCGCGCGCATCCATGTGGAAGCGCAGACGCGGCGCGCCTTGATCACGCAGACCTGGCGGATCATCCGTAGCTGCTGGCCGCCGGAGGGGCGGCTGTCGATCTCGCCTGCGCCGTTGCAGGAAATTGTCGCCGCGCGCGTCTACGACAGCGTCGGCACGGCGCTGGCGCTCGACACCCAGGCTTTCGTCATCGACAAAGCTTCGGCGCTTGTCGCCTTCGCGCCGTGGTCGCTGCCGGCGCCCGGCCGGAGTTTTGGCGGCGTCGAGCTCGACGTCAAAGCCGGCTACGGCGACGCCGGGACCGACGTGCCGGAGCCGCTGCGGCAAGCGATCCGATTGCTGCTGGCGCATTGGTACGAAAATCGCGGGCTGACCGCCGGCCGCGCGGTCGCCGTCTCGCCCGCGAGCGTCAGCGCGATGATCGCGCCTTATCAAGTGTTGTCACTATGATTGATCCGGGGCAGCTCAACCGGCGGCTGGCGCTGGAGGCGCCGGCGATCACGCCGGACGGCGCCGGCGGCGTCATCCGCGGCTATCAAACACTCGCGACTTTGTGGGCGGCGCTGCTTCCGGTGTCCGCGCGCGGCGATGTGGTTGCCGATGGCGCCGGCACGACGGTGACGCATCGCATCACCATCCGGAGCGGGCCGGAGGTGACGACGCGGCACCGCTTTCGGCTGGGCGCACGCGTTTTCGTCATCGCCGCGATCCGCGACCGCGACGGTGAAGGCCGCCTCCTCGATATCGACGTGGAAGAGCGGACGGATTGACGCTTTATCCCTCCCCCGGCGGGGGAGGGTGGCCGGGAGCAAGCGAGCGGCCGGGTGGGGAGTGTGTCGTCGCGCTCTGCGCCGCGAACACCCCCCTCCCTAACCCTCCCCCACAAGGGGGGAGTGAACATTCCGAGCAAGTATATCTCTCATGCCCACTGCAGCCGTGGCGCTGCGCGCCGCGATCCATGATGCGCTTGCGGCCGACGCAGCGCTGACAAATTTATTGGGCGGCACCAAAGTCTATGACGAGGTGCCGCGCGCCGCCGCGTTTCCCTATGTCACGCTCGGCGATGCCAAAGTGAGTGATTGGTCGACCGCCAGCGAAAGCGGCGAGGAGCATCAGCTGACGCTCCATGCCTGGTCGCGCCAGGGCGGACACCGCGAGGCGCATATGATCGCGGGCGCGCTGCTGCAGGCGCTCGACGACGCGCCGCTGACGCTCGCCGAGCATCGGCTGGTCAACTTGCGCTTCGCCACCGCGGATATTCGCCGCGAGGCGGACGGCCGCACTTACCGAGCGGTGGTGCGCTTTCGCGCGGTGACTGAACCTTCCAGCTAATTCCGCTCCTCATGGTGAGGAGCCGGGCGAAGCCCGGCGTCTCGAACCATGACTCATCATCTTCGTCCTTCGAGACGGCCGCTTCGCGGCCTCCTCAGGACGAGGAAAAAATAAAGGAAAACTACATGGGCGCGCAAAAAGGCAAGGACCTGCTGGTCAAGATCGCGGATGGTGTTGGCTTTACAACGGTGGCCGGGTTGCGTTCGCGCCGGCTGGCCTTCAACGCCGAGACCGTCGACGTCACGCATTCGGAATCCGTCAACCGCTGGCGCGAATTGCTCGAAGGCGCGGGGGTGAAACGCGCCTCGATCGCGGGCAGGGGGTTGTTCAAGGATCAAAGCTCGGACGCGCTGGTGCGCCAGAGCTTTTTCGACGGTACGGTGAAAACTTACCAGATCGTGATCCCGGATTTCGGCAGCATCGAGGGGCCGTTTCAGATCACGAGTTTGGATTTCGCCGGCGAGCATAATGGCGAGGTGACCTATGAGCTGGCACTGGAATCCGCCGGCGCGCTGACTTTCGCGGCGCTCTGATCTTCCCTCTCCCGTGGGGAGAGGGTGGTGAGCCAACGGGTCCGCGCCAAGCGCGGCCGATGACAGGCTCCGCGAACCGGGTGAGGGCGTACGGCCTCGCGATTGACGGGAACCCCCTCACCCCAACCCTCTCCCCGCAGGGGAGAGGGAGTAAAAAGTGATCAGGAAATTTCAATGC
>JAXDOS010000070.1:0-18906 GCA_034668785.1 Alphaproteobacteria bacterium | reverse complement strand
CTCAACAGCGGCCTCGATACGCCACGCTCGGATTACGTTGCGCGGGCATCTTACCAGCCGAGCAGCAGCTACATGCTCACGTCTCGTTTCCGCTTCGATCAATCCACCTTCGCCGTGAACCGTTTCGAATTGGAGAGCCGCGTCAATCTCGGCCGCTGGACCTTTACCAATGTCTACGGCGATTACGCCGCGCAGCCGGCGCTGGGTTTCTTGACGCGGCGCCAGGGCATTACCACCACGTCGACTCTGAAGTTGACGTCGAACTGGAATTTATCCGCAGGTGTTGGCTACGACCTCGATGAGCATAAAGTCATCGGAACGCAATTCGGCGTCGGCTACCTCGACGATTGCATCGCCCTGGGGCTGGTCTACACCACCGGCTATACCTACAGCGGAAATCCGCAGCAAAACGTCCACTCGGTGATGCTCTCGTTGAGCCTGCGCACGCTCGGAGGCACGGCGGTGAGCCAAAGGGTGAACGGTCTTCCCGGCGGCTTCTAAACCTCGCTCCGGCAAAGCTATCGAATAATTTACGATCTATGTGCAGCATTCACTTGCTTCGCAGCTCTATTTGCATGCGATGCGGCGGGTCCGAACGGCCTTGGTCTTGCCACTGTATTCAGCTTTCTGAGGCTTCCTGATCCACCAACAATTGAGTCCGGTATTGTCCTTAAAAGATCGACCCAAGCTCCAGTTGCGATTGACCTTGGCCCTTGTGGCTTCAGTCGCGGCCCTGGCCTGCGCAGGATGTTCGACCACTGTCATTGATGCCATTCCGGCCTGGGCCGGCGGCGAACCTGCGGGGGCTCCGCAGCGGCCGGCGACGGCAGCCGAATATCCGCCGGTCAATGACCGGCCTCCGGCACGCGACACCAAGCTGATCACCGAGCAGGAGCAGAGCAAAATCGAAGGCGAGCTCACCACCGTCCGCAACACTCAGGCCGTTCAAGCCCAGGATATGCAAAAAGATCGCGCGGAGGTTCTCGCAACCACCCCGCAGTTGACGGCGGCGCAAGCCAAGGCCGCCGCCGCGAGAGCGGCGCGGGATAAAGCAAAAGCATCGGACCCGCGCCCGAACTAAACCCTACCAAGTGTTGGCCAGCCATTATGGCGCGGCGGATGACTTCCATACTTGCTGGTAAAAGCCCGCGATCTTTTCCGCCTCGGCATCGACGGCAAATTCCCCGACCACGCGCTCGCGCGCAACCAAGCCCATTTTCGCGGCGCGCTCCGGGTCGGCCATCAACGGCTCGAGCGCCTTTACCAGCGCTTCCACATCGCCCGGCGGCACTAAAATCCCGGTGTCGCCATCGGCAATCACCTTTTCCGCGGCACCCGCGCGTGCCGCGACGACTGCCGCGCCAGCCGCCATGGCCTCGAGCAGCGTCAGCCCGAAACCTTCATTGCGCGAGGTGAAAGCATAAATCGCGATGCGCTGATACCAGAGCGGCACTTCTTCGATCGGCAATTCGCCAAGGAAACGCAGCCGATCCGAAAGTCCCGCGGCTTTGACACGATCTTGCAGTTCGCCGGCGAAGGACCGCTGATCCATGGCGACGGGGCCGAGGACCAGCGCGGTGAAGTCCGGATATTTGGGCAGCAGCCGGCACATCGCCTCGACAAATACGTCGGTGCCCTTTTGCGGCCTAACCCGGCCAAAACATCCGATGCCGAATTTTCCGGGAAGGCCGGTGGCGGCGAACGCGGCCGCGCGGTCGGCGGGCGGGCGAAACAGGTCCGTGTCAATGCCGTGGAGAATGACCGTGGATGGACGCTTGAGATAGGAAGCGGCGGCGTCGCTGGTCGCGATCACCGCATCCATCCGCGAGATCAGAAAACGCGTGATCCAGGTGTGATGGCGCTGGCCGGCAGAAGTAAAAATCAGGGCGAGGCGCCAGCCGAGCAGCTTCAGCAGCAGCCCAATGATCATCTCGTTGTTGCGCCGCGCGTGCCAAATGCGAGGGCTGCGTCCATGAGGACGCCTCCGCAGCCGCAACAGATCACCGAAGCTCAGCCGCGCAATACCGGCGGGGGCGTCGCGTCCAAGCCAGGCGGCATTGAGCCGCCGGGCCAAGCGAGGCGCGATCATGCGGTTGGTCGCCGTCACCCCTGAATAGCGCCAATGCAGGTTGGGGATGATGACCTCAAGCCCGATCAATGATTGGTCGTCCATCGTCCCCCAGCGCCCATTCTCACCACCGTCATATACGCGGCGTTAAGCATAGTCACCAGACGACACGGCGCGAAACCGGACCTTCACCTCGATCCCTGTACAGCTTGAGGCAAGCTCATCAGAGACGAAACAGATGACCATTCTGGTTACGGGCGGAGCCGGCTATATCGGCAGCCACATGGTTCACGAGCTGGCGGACGCCGGCGAGCGCGTTATCGTGCTCGACAATCTCTCGACCGGCTTTCGCTCGGCGCTGCCGGGGACTGTTCCCCTTTTCGTTGGCGATACCGGCGACGAGAATTTCGTTGCTTCGCTTCTTGGCGAGCACGAGGTCACTGCCATCATCCACTTCGCCGGGTCCATTGTGGTGCCGGATTCGGTGCGCGATCCGCTCGGCTATTACCGCAACAACACCGCGAATACCCGCTCGCTACTGGAAGCAGCGGTGAAGGCGGGCGTTCGCCAGTTTATTTTTTCATCCACCGCGGCGGTCTACGGTAATCCGGACACGCTCCTGGTCAGCGAAGACTCGCCGACCAAGCCGATGTCGCCCTACGGCACGTCCAAGCTGATGACGGAGATCATGCTGCACGATGTGGCGGCGGCGCATGACTTCAAATATGTCATCATGCGTTACTTCAATGTCGCCGGCGCCGATCCGAAGTCACGCACCGGGCAATCGACGCCGACGGCGACGCATCTCATCAAGGTCGCCATGGAAGCGGCGTTGGGAACGCGCCCGAAGCTCGACGTCTACGGCACGGATTATCCGACGCCTGATGGCACCGGCATCCGGGATTACATTCATGTCAGCGATCTGGCGCGGGCGCACTCCGCGGCACTGGCATATCTTCGCCGCGGCGGCGCCAGCATGACCTTCAACTGCGGCTATGGTCACGGCTATTCCGTGCTGGAAGTGATCGAAGCGGTCAAACGCGTGGCCGGGCGCAGCTTCGCCGTCCGCATGACCGAGCGGCGGCCAGGCGACCCCGCGGGTCTTGTCGCCGACGCCAGCCGCATTCGGACCGTACTCGATTGGTCGCCGCGATACGACAATCTGGATACCATCGTCGCACACGCACTGGCCTGGGAAAGCCGACTCGTGGATACGCGAAAACCCGCTGGCCTCCGCTCCATCCCGGCCTAAGACAGAGCCCCGGCCGGGCTGGCCCATCGCACCTAGCTAGTTCTTTTAACTTGAAAAATTCGCCTCAGACGGGCAAGAAACAGGCCCGATGACGCCGGCGGCGTCAGGCGACAACGGGAACGAGGCAGACTGCTCCTCGAACCCGATGGACGGCGGATGGCTGAACCGATTTCAAAGTCCTTGCTCGCAGATCCTTATCGCACCGTCGCCATGATCCGGCGGTTGTTGAGCGACTATGCGCATGGTCACCGCAAGGGCTATGCCCTTGCCTTTGCGCTGGCAGGCGTTGCCGCGGCTTGCACCGCTCTCCCGGTCTATCTGCTCAAGAGTGTCGTCAATATCGCTTACGAGGAACACGATCTACAGGCCATCGTCGTCCTTAGCGCCGTCATCGCCTTTCTATTCATCGTCAAGGGCGCGGCTACTTACGGACATATCCTCGTCCTGTCGCGGATCAGCAACAATATCGTCGCCGAAAACCAGCGGCGACTATTTGCTAAATTGATGCATGAAAGTCTTGGCTTCCATGCTCAGCATCACTCGTCGGAGTTTATTGCCCGATTGACGCTCGGCGCCAGTTCGGCGGGTCAGGTGCTTAATCTGCTCATCTCGGCGATCGGCCGCGACTTCCTCTCATTGGCCTGCTTGCTCGCCGCCATGTTCATTCTGGATCCGCTGATGACGCTCGGCAGCCTGATCGTCGCGCCGCCGGCGATACTGTTGCTCCGGACCATGATCCGCCGCATCCGCAACATCGCCAAGACCCAATTCACAGGCAGCACGCGCATCCTGGAGACGATGCAAGAGACCCTTCAGGGTATCCGCATCGTCAAGGCGTTTTCGCTCGAGGACGTGATGCAGGCGCGGCTGGACGCCAACGTCGGCGAGTTCGAACGCGAGTCCAACAAAATGGCGCGCGTCGCCAACCGGGCGAATCCCTTGATGGAAACGCTTGGCGGTTTGGCCATCGCCATCGCTCTTGTCTATGGCGGCTATCGCGTGATCAAGACGGGGGCGACCCCCGGTGAGTTCTTCGCCTTCATTACCGCCTTCCTGCTGGCTTATGAGCCCGCCAAACGCCTTGCCCGTCTCAACATCGATCTCAGCAGCGGTCTGGTGGGAATTCGCATCCTATTCGACATCCTCGATAGCCCGGCGACCGAGCCGTCCGACACGGGCCGGCCGCCACTGGCGCTGACAACCGCCCGCATCGAATTTTCCGATGTGTCTTTTCAGTACCGGCCGGGCGAACCCGTCATCAGGAAATTATCTTTTGTCGCCGAACCCGGCTTGGTCACGGCCCTTGTCGGACCCTCCGGCGGGGGCAAGTCGACGATGCTCAACTTGATCTTGCGTTTCCATGAGATCGACGGTGGTGCGATCAGCATCGACGGGCAGAACATCGCGACCGTTTCGCGCGAGTCGCTGCGGCGGCAGATTGCCTATGTGGGCCAGGACGTATTTTTGTTCCGCGGCTCGATCCGCGACAATATCGCTTTCGGCAAGACCGGCGCCACCGACCAGGAGATCATCAGTGCCGCGCAGGCAGCCTGCGCGCACGATTTCATCATGGCTTTTCCGCGCGGCTACAATACGCCGGTCGGCGAGCACGGCTTGCAGCTTTCCGGCGGCCAGCGCCAGCGGGTCGCGGTCGCGCGAGCTTTGATCAGGGATGCGCCGATCATTCTGCTGGATGAGGCTACCGCCTCGCTCGATCCTGAATCCGAGCGCCAGGTACAGCTCGCAATCGAGCATTTGTGCCAGGACCGCACCACGCTCGTGATCGCGCATCGGCTGCATACGGTGACCCATGCCGACCGTATCCACTTCATCGAAGATGGCTCGATCGTGGAATCCGGGCGCCATGACGAGCTGTTGCGCAAGGGCGGCCGCTACGCATCGTTCTACCGGCTGCAATTCAAGGAGCAGCAGCCGCTAGAACCCGCCGTCGCCATTGCTTGACCTGGGCTTATCTCCGCCCCAGCGCCTCCCGACGTTTATGTCAGGCCTTCCGCCTTCAGGGCTTCCTGCACCTTCGGACGCGCGGCGATGCGATCGGCATAGGCTTTGACGTTGGGCCATTGGTCGATGTCGATCCCAATACGGCCAAGCCATCGCGACACTGTATAGAGATAGGCGTCGGCGACGGTGAATTTCTCGCCGTGTAAATATTGATGGTTGGCGAGATGCCCGTCGACATACTTGAAGTGCTTAGTCAAGTTTTCCTTGGAAATGGTCTTGTATTCCTCCGGCGTGTTCGGCTTGAACACCGGACCGAATGACTTGTGGATCTCCGAGGTGATGAAATTGAGCCACTCCTGCACGTGGTAACGATCCGGCGTGCCGCAGGCCGGGATAAGACCGGCGCCAGGATTTTTGTCGGCGATATATTGAACAATCACGGGGCCCTCGGTCAGCCGCTGGCCGTCGTCCAGTTCGAGCACGGGCACCACGCCTTTCGGGTTGATCTGCCAAAAATCGGCGCCGCTTTTGGTCTTCTTGGCCTTGTTGTCGACCTGTTCGAGATCGAACTTTGCTCCGGTCTCCCGCAAGACGATGTGGGGCGACAGCGAGCAGGCGCCGGGCGAGAAATATAGCTTCATCTTCAATTCTCCTGTTGCAGAAATTGTCGGCGTGATCCGTCGGCTCCTGCCATATAAGGCCATGGCGCGCATTTGCCAGAGCCGCCAACCTCGCTGTTTTATGCGGCGCAAATATGCGATGGGTCGTGCGGCAGTAGGCTAAGGGAACGATCCATGGACGATACACCGATCCTCGTTGAGGTGCGCGAAGGCTATAGGGTCATCACGCTCAATCGGCCGCAGCGCCTCAATGCCTTCACCGAACCCATGCACCACGCCCTGCGCGATGCCTTGTCGGAAGCGGAGTCGGATTCGTCCTGCCGCGCACTTTTATTGACCGGAGCGGGTCGCGGTTTCTGCGCCGGACAGGATCTTCAAGATCGACTTGCCAAACCCGGTGAGACCACGGTGCTCGGCGGTGCCCAGGAAGAATATTACAACCCACTGGTCCGCAAGCTTCGTGCGCTTCCCTTCCCTGTCGTCGCCGCCGTCAACGGCGTTGCCGCCGGCGCTGGCGCCAACATTGCGCTCGCCTGCGACATCGTGCTCGCGGCGCGTTCGGCGAACTTCATCCAGGCCTTTGCCAAGATCGGCCTGGTGCCGGATTCCGGCGGTACCTGGACGCTGCCGCGCCTGGTGGGGCCGGCACGAGCGCGCGGACTGATGCTGCTGGCGGAACCGCTGCCGGCGGAAAAGGCGGAAGCCTGGGGCGTGATCTGGCGCGCCGTCGACGACGCGGCGCTGATGGCCGAAGCCGAAAAGCTTTGCGTGCATTTTGCCTCGGCCCCGACCGTCGGCCTTGCGCTGACCAAGCGCGCGCTGGATGCTTCATGGGGCAACGATCTTTCCGCGCAGCTTGATCTCGAACGCGACTTCCAGCGCGAGGCAAGCTTGACCCCGGATTACGCGGAAGGCGTGCGCGCCTTCATGGAGAAAAGAAAAGCAAACTTTACCGGCCGCAAGCCTGCGTGATCCGCGACTTTACACTACGACCGTCAGGCGCTTCGCCGCGCGGGTGACGCCGGTATAGAGCCAGCGGTCGCGGCTCTCCGGAAAGGCAAAGGATTCATCGAACAGCACCACGTCGTTCCATTGCGACCCTTGCGCCTTGTGCACGGTGAGCACATAGCCATAGTTGAATTCATCATAGGGCTTGCGCTGTTTCCAATCGAATTCCTCGATCACGCCGGTGAAACATTCCGGCCGCACCGAAACCTTGACCGGCTTGTTGCCGATCAGCCCGCTGGTGTCCTCGTCGGGCAGCAAGCGCATGGTGATCAGCCGCGACCGCGAGCTGCCGCGCTGTTTCACCAGCCAGAGACTCCCGTTGAACAATCCCTTTTTACGATTGTTGCGCAGGCAGACGAGCTTGTCGCCCGCAACCGGCAACGCATCGTCCAGGCCGCGCCGCTGTCGCATCCTGGTATTGTAAGCATGGCGCGTCGCGTTGCGCCCGACCAACACCTGGTCCGCGTCGAGCACGCGCTGCGGATCGAGTTCGTCCTTGCGCACGACCTGGCTGAGGCCATAGGTGCCCGGCGACAGGCTTTTGCCGGCGCGGATATCCATGGACAAGCGGATGATCGGATCGTCCTGCGCCTGGCGGTGCACCTCCTCCAGCATTGCGTCGGGCGCAACGTCGGTGAAGAAACCGCCGCCTTGGATCGGCGGCAGTTGCGCCGGATCGCCGAGCACCAGCACCGGCACGCCGAAGGACATCAGATCGCGCCCGAGTTCGGCGTCGACCATGGAACATTCGTCGATGATGATGAGCTTGGCCTTGGAGGCCGGCGCGTCCTCCCAGAGCACGAAGCTCGGCGTCTCGTCGCCGGATTCCCGTGTGCGATAGATCAGGCTATGGATCGTTGAAGCGCCGTCGCAGCCTTTGCTGCGCATCACCGAGGCGGCTTTGCCGGTGAAGGCGGCGAACAGCACCTTGCCGTCGATGCCTTCCGCGATGTGCTTGGCGAGCGTTGTCTTGCCGGTGCCGGCATAGCCGAACAGGCGGAAAATCGCGCCTTTATGCTGCCCCGGCTTCGTCTTTAGCCACTTCGCCACCGACGTCAGCGCGGCGTCCTGATGGGGCGTGAAGATCGGCATGCAATGGACGGACCGCCAAGGCGAGGAAGGAAAGCGAATCCGATACTAGAGCATGACCGGCGCTGGTGGAATCCGGTCATGCCCTGGGACTCATGCGATGCCGCTTCGCTTAGCCGCCGTGACCCTCGAGATGTTCCGGATGGTCCTTGTAAAGCTTGGCGATAAATCCGGAATCGTCGATCTCGCGCAGGAAGTTGAAGTTCCACAGCGCCAGCGGATGAATCCGCTTGGCATCGCCGTTCTTTTCGTCCTGTTTGAGCGCCTCCTGATAGACATTGGCGATCGCATCGAGGCCGGGATAAAGCTTCGGCTCCAGGCGCGGCGCGAGATCTTTGTAAATCTTTTCCGCCATGTCGTAATCGAGATCGCCTTCCTTCTTATGCTTCGCCATCAGGATTTTGATGGTCTCTTCCCGGTTGATCTTGAAATAGGCGATGCCCTCCAGCACCGACTTGATCACCCGTTTGACCACGTCCGGCTTCTCGTTGACCATTTTCATCGACGACGAGATGGTCATGAAGAATATCATCGGCTGTGCCGGGATATCGATCACCTTGAGGCCCTTGCGGCGCGCCTGCTCGCGGCGCGGTTCATTGACAAAGCAGGCGTCGACATCGCCGTCGGTCACCATCTGCAAAAGGCTCTTGCCTTTCACCTTTTTGGCGCCGGTCGGGTCCTCATCCCTTTTTTCGGTGATGAGTTCGACCTGATCGGTGTCGGGATCGAGTCCGGCTTGCTTCAGATAGAGCCAGGTATTGAGGCCGGGATGACGGCCACGGTTGCCGAACTTACGCTTGCGCACGTCTTCCAGCTTGTCGATGCCGATGTCAGGCCGCGTAATCAGCGTCAGATTATTCTTGCTCACGGTCTGGCCGAGATAGGCCCAGGTGTCGCCGCGCGCGCGCGCCGCATAGGTGGAGACATGGTTGCCGGAGACAAACTCGACTTCGCCCTTAGGCACCAGTTCGTGGGCGTCGCCGCGGCTGATGATCTTATCGAAATCGACGTCAAGACCATTTCGTTCCCATGCTCCAGACTCAGCGATCACATGCATCAGGGCTAAATGGCTCGATGAGCGGTAGGGAAACTGAATATGGTCCATTCTCGATTCCTTCTTTGATAGGTTTTGCCTAGAACTTCAGCATGTCCGTGCGCGTGAGCGTCGTGTTCTCGCTGACCTGCGAACCGTTGGCGAGCTGCCAGATTGAGAACTGTTCCTGATAGGCGGTTTCCGCCGGCATGGTGTCGATCGGGACGATCGCCTTGAAACCGCGTTGCGCGGCGCCCAACGCGGTATAGAGCACGGCGCTGTTGGCGGAAGTGCCGATCAACACCACCGTATCGATGCCTTTGTCCTTCAGCATCTTTTCCAAATCGTTGCCGGAGAATTTGTCGCCGCGTCCCCGCATGACCGGTTCGCCGGCGACAGGCTCGACCACCTTGGCGATGTCGGACTTCTCCATGTTGGACGTATAGGTGTGAACCACGAACATGCCTTTGGCTCGCGCTTCGGCGATGAGCTTTTGCGCGCGCGGAAGCACGGCGGCGCAACGCGCGCGCTTGTCCGGCGTGCAGCTTTTACCGTTGAAATCCATGCTGATCAGCGCGGTCTTTTTCGGGTCGAGCGTCACCGGCTTGATCGCTGGCGGCGGCGGCGCCTTGATGAAGTCCCACTCCTGCAAAATGTCCTGGGCCTGGCCGGCCCCGGGCAACACGCAGGCGAGCGCCACCGCAAGCATGACGACGGTTAGCAGAGCGGCCTCGACTGGTTTTCTCATTCTTCTGCCTGCCCGCTCAGATTGGCCGCCGGAACCAATTCCGGGCGTTCTCTGAAAGGATCTTCTTGCGCCCTTGCTCCGAGATGGCGGGATCGAACGCCCAGTTGAGCGGGTCGAAGGTCGCATGCGGCCAGTCCGACGAATACAGCAGCATGTCCTCGCCGTTGCACAGTTCCATCAGCATCTTGAAATGTTTGGGGTCGCGCGGAAAACAAACCGGCTGACTGGAGAAGCGTATATTGGTCTCGAAATATTCGCTCGGGAGCTTAGACAGGAAGTGCTCGCCGCTTTCCAGCTTGCGTTCGGTCAGCTTGATGTCGCCCGGATGAGCCAAATAATAGTCGTCGGCACGGGCCTTGAATTCCGGCATCCACCAGAACCCGCCTTCTTTCATGATCACGCGCAAGGTGGGGAATTTGTCGAATAGCCCCTGCATGATCATGCTGCCGACATAGGCCATCGAGATCGACACCGGCGAGATGCCGACCAGTTCCGCCCAGGTGCGCGTGCCCTGATGCAGCGGCGTCATCTGTTGATAAAACGTGCCGACGTGAGAGGTCACGACTAGGTCGTGCTCGACAGCCGCCTCGAAGATCGGATCGTGCTTGGCGGTGCCAATCGGCTCGTAGTTGCCGCCAAACTCCGTGAAGATGGAGACGAAACCGGGGTGATGCGCGACACGGCGGATTTCGGCCGCTCCTGCCGCGGGATCGCGGTGATTGATCATGATCTCGCATTTGATGCGCGGGCTGGCGGGCATCACTTCGGTAGCAAGGAACTCGTTGTAGGCCGAGCAGACGGCCGACAGCATGGCCGAGTGGAACATGCTTTGCGGCCGCTGGAAGCCCGGCGCGATGATGACCGTCTCGACGCCGATTTCATCGATGACGCGAAGGATGTCCGCCGCCGTACCCGCGCGCCCCTGTGTCTCCTGCCCGGTGCCTTCCAGACCGATGGCATATTTCGGCGTGTAGTCGCCGCCGACCGGCGGATATTTGGTGAGTTCGCTCTTGAACGGCTCCTTCATAAACTGCCGCAGCACCTGCCAGTCGGGAATGAAGTGAAAATCCGTATCCACGACTTTGTAGGCCCGCCCGCGCGGATCAATTGCAACGGGCTTGACGCGCGTGGCGTGCTCGCGCTTGGGATCAGCTATCAGGTTCATAGGGTCTCTCCTGCGAGCGCCTGCCATCTTGGCCGATCAGACGCGCACCACCACTTCGTCACCGTCAATCGCAACCTCGTAAGTGCGCAACTGCTGACGCGGATCGGCTTCAAGTTTGCCATTACCGAGTTGCCAGTTCCAATGGTGCCAAGGGCAGCGGACAACGCCGTGTTCGACCACGACCTCCCCGTCGCACAGCGATGCGCCCTTATGCGGGCACTTATTGGCGACTGCGTAAAGTTTGCCGCCGGCACGAAACACGGCAATCGTCCGCTGGCCCGCCTGCACTGCGATGCCCTTGCCCTCCGGGATTTCATCGACTTTGCCGACCACGTACTCTGCCATAACGCTCAAGGCCCACAGGCGGCTTGCAGCCCTTGATACGGGTGCTACAATTTTCGACATCCGTTACGAATTTCAATTCTCGCAGAGTCCCCGACCAATGTCTAGGGTGGCAACGGTTGCGGCAGACGGCGGTCTCGGGCAAAGTGCCTGTATGTTATTGCGCCATTAGGCAAACCGTACATTGATGTCCAAGCCCGCCCGAACCGACAAACCCAAAGCGAAAAGCAAACGTGAGGGAGCGCTGCCGCGCCACGGCAACCGCTCCATCGTTGTCGCCGTCTCGCTGTTACGTGTCATCGCCTCGCTTGGACGGCCGGCGACCCTTACTGAAATCGCATCGGCGGCTCGCATGTCGGCGCCGCGCGCGCACCGCTATCTGCTCGGCCTCGCTAATACCCGCCTTGTGGAGCACAGCACGATCAGTGGCCGCTACGACCTCGGCTCCGAGATCGTGGAACTCGGCGTGGCAGCGCTGGGCAAGGTAGACGCGGTGCGCTTCGCCAGCGAGGCGTTGACTCCGCTGGCGGAGAAGACGGGGCTGGCCGCGATCATCACGGTGTGGGGCACCAATGGGCCAACCGTCATCCGTTGTGAACACGCGGAACTCGCGTCGGCGGTACGGGTGCGCGAGGGGCGCAACTTGTCGCTATTGCTCAGCGCGTCGGGGCGCATATTTCTGACTTACCTCCCGAACTCCCTGGTCGCCCCGTTCGTGGCGCGCGAACTCAAGGCAGCGGATAAGGGCCTGCCGAAATCGGAAGCTGTCAACAAGGAGTTGGAAGCCTTGCGTGCTGAAGTGCGCAAGCACGGCCTCGGCCGCGGCATCGGCGAGGAAACGTCCGCTGTCGCGGTACTGGCGGCGCCGGTATTTGGCGCCAACGGCAGTCTGGCGCTTTCCATTGCGCTGGTATCATCGGTCGGAGGCTTCGACACCAGCTACAAGGGCGAGCCGGCAAAGGCGCTGAAGCAGGCGGCGGCGGAGCTGTCGCGGCGCCTTGGATATTCCGGAAACGGGAACGACAAGGCGGCCAGCTCCGGCTAGTTCTTGGCTTTCGCTCCTGCCTCTGCATCAAGCAAATTCTGCTTCAGCCTGCCGATCACCTCCTTGGGCGTACCGATCATGGCGCCCACGATGCGCTCGACCTCTTCGCCGGAGGTGAAGCGCACCGGAAGCTTGCGCTCCCCTGCTGCCTTGATGAAATCGGGATCGTCCAAGGTTGCCGCGAAGGCCTTGCGCAAGGCGGCGAGGCGATCGGCCGGAACGCCTGGAGGCGCCAGCACGGGAAATCCCATGGCGCTATCGCTCGAAATGAAGCGGAAGATGTCGGTTTCCTCCCGACTCTTGGCGAGGTCGAGCAGCAGCGGCACCTCGGGCAAATCAGGCTCTTTCGTAAGACCGACCTGCAACAGCACATTCACCTTGCGCTCGGCGATCCATTGCGGCCACACCGCTTTGAGGCCGGACCAGACCACGCTGCCGCGGCCATCGACTTCGCCTCTTTCCATCGCGAGTTGGATAGTGTTGCCGCCGGGATAGCCCAGCACAACTTTGAATTTGGTGCCGAGAAACGTATTCAGCAGCAGCGGGTACACCGCGTTGCCGCCGTCGCTGCTCAAGGCTCCCATCATCACTTCCCGCTTCTTGGCATCCTCGAGGGTACGGACCCCGCTGGCGTGCCAGGTAATAAATACGGTGTTGAAATTACCCATGGCCCCGATCCAGCCGAACTTGCCGACATCGAAACGCACGGTTTGCGGCTCCAGCATCTGGCGCTGCGCCATGCTCTGGTTGAACATGCCGACGACCGAGCCATCCTTGACCGCAATCTGCGATAGGTAAGTCGCTGACTGCATGCCGGATGCTCCCGGCATATTCTCGACAATGAAGTTCGGACTGCCGGGCATGTGCTTCGCCATATGAGCGGCAAGCAGGCGGCTATAGGAATCGTAGCTGCCTCCGATATTGGAGCCGACGATGAACTTGATGTTGCGGCCCCGGTAAAAGTCCTCTGCCGGATCGGCGCGGCCTATGCCCGCCGCTGCCAGCAGCGCGCAACCGCCAAGGACCCCTAGCAACGTCTTGCGCATATGTCCGTCCCGCGTATCTTCGCCTTCGGAAGGCTGCCATTGCGTGCAGGCTAGTTCCAGCGGCCTACGGACATCAAGGGTGAATATGAAAAATCGAAACCCATTTCAAATTCTGCTTTTGTGTTCTAAACAGCCGCATTATGCTGGCACATCAGCCATGAGGTGCAAAGACGGTGGCAAGCGCTAACAGCAGTCTGCGGTATCTGATCGATTCCTATCTGGAATGGGCGGCGCATCAGCAAATTCCGATCGTCGAGGGCGTCGCCGTCGATCTTAACGCGATTGAGACTTCGCCCTGGCCGCGGCTAGGTGGCGGTTGCCGCGGCGCCTTCGTGCACCTGCGCGGCCGCGGCGATTTCATCGCCTTGCAGGTGATCGACATCCCGCCCGGCGGTAAGATGGACTGGGCACGGCACCTCTATGATGAAGTCTTCTACGTGCTGTCCGGCCACGGCAGCGCCACTGTCGACGTGGGCAACGGCCAGACGCATAATTTCGAATGGGGGCCGCGGGCGCTGTTCTCGCCGCCGCTCAACGCGCCGTTCCGGCTGTTCAATGCCTCCGGCGACGCGCCGCTGCGGCTGATCTCCGCCAACGATCTGCCGTTCGTGATGAATGTCTATCGCAACGAGAATTTTATCTTCGACAACCGCTTCCCGTTTCCCGAGCGCGCCGGACGCAAGGCTTACTTTTCCGGTGAGGGAGATTTCCTGGAATTAAAACCCGGCAGCCACATGTGGGAAACCAATTTCGTTCCCGATCTCGGCTCGTTCGAACTGCCGGAATGGGAGGCGCGCGGCGCCGGCAGCCGCAATATGAAGATCATCATGGCCGATAGCTCGATGCATGTGCATTCGTCGCAAATGCCGATCGGTACCTACAAGAAGGGCCATCGCCATGGCGCGGGCGCCCATGTGTTCGCCGTCACCGGCTCAGGCTACACGCTGATGTGGAATGCGGGCGATGCGGATTTCGAGCGCCACGAATGGCGGCACGGCTTCGTCTTTGCCCCGCCGGAGGACATGTTCCATCAGCACTTCAACACCGGGCAAGAATCCGCGCGCTATCTGGCGATTTCGCTCGGCAGCCACCGCTATCCGGTGCTGGCGCGCAAGGTGAAACGGAAACAGGCGCCGGAAGCTTCGGTGAAGGACGGCGGGATTCAGATCGACTACCAGGATCAGGACCCGCGCATTCATGCCATCTGGCTGCGCGAACTGGCGAAGACCGGCGTCGCCTCCGGCATGGGAAAATACATCGACGAGAAAATCTCTTGAGCGAGCGAGCATGACATCCGCCCAGCCAAAATTCCTGAACGATCCCTATCTCGACTGGTCGCAGCGCGAGGGCGTGCCGATCCACGAAGACTTCGGCGTCGACCTTTTGACCGCCGAGACCGGACCCTGGCCGCGGCTGGGCGACGCCTGCAAAGGCGCCCTCGTCCATCTCAAAGGCCGCGGTGACTGGATGACCGTGTTCCTCCTCGACGTGCCGCCGGGCGGAAGCTCGGCGCCGCAGCAGCATCTCTACGACGAATTGTTCTACGTGATCTCCGGCACCGGCAGCCTGGTGGTCGAGATGCCGGACGGCAACAAACACGCCTTCGAATGGGGACCGCGCAGCCTGTTCGCGCCGCCGCTGAACGCGCGCTACCGCATCTTCAACGGCTCCGGCAAAGAACCCGCGCGGCTCGCCTCGTCGAACAATCTGCGCATCATGATGAATATCTTCCACAACGAAAAATTCTTCTTCGACAATCCCTATCCTTTCCCCGAGCGCGAAGGACTGGCCGGCTACTACACTGGCGAGGGCGAGATGACCTCGATCCGCCCCGGCCGCCATCTGTGGGAAACCAATTTCGTCCCCGATCTCGGCTCCTTCGAACTCAAGCCTTGGGAAGCGCGCGGCGCGGGCTCGTCCAATATCCAGTTCCTGCTCGGCGAAGGCTCGATGGGCGGCCATGTGTCGGAAATGCCGGTCGGGACCTACAAGAAGGGCCATCGCCACGGCGCCGGCCTGCACATCTTTTTCATCCACGGAACTGGCTACACGCTGCTCTGGTACGAGGGCGACCGCGAGTTCCAGCGTGTCGATTGGCGCCACGGCATGTGTTTCGCGCCGCCCGAGGGCATGCTCCACCAGCATTTCGACACCAGTGAGCGGCCGGCGCGCTATCTCGCGGTGGGATTCGGCAGCAAGCGCTATCCGATCGTCTATGAGCGCCGCATGGGATCGGAGGGCAAGCGCACCGATGTCAGCGTCAAGGACGGCGGCTGCCAGATCGAATATCCGGATCAGGATCCGCGCATCCACGAGATTTGGCTGAAGGAATTGGCCAAGACCGGCGTGAAGTCGCAGATGGGCCGCTTCGTCGACGAATCCCCTTACACATCGACCGCCGCCGAGTGATCGCGCGGTTCTGGCCATACTCAACAGGGAAATGTGATGTCCAAGGCGCCGCTCGCATCCGACGAACTCGCGGAAAAATTCGCCGCGGAAAAGTCGACGCCGTATGAGCGATGGGTGCAGAGCCAGGGCCTCGACATCATTCCTGCGCTTTATGTTCCCGACTTGCGGACCGTCGAACTCAAGCCTTGGGCGCGGCGCGGCGGCAAAGGTGTCTTCATCAATCACGAAGCCTCGCGCATGACCAACGATTGCTACGTCTGCGAGGTGCCGCCGGGCGGCAAGCTCGCGCCGCAGCGCCAGCTTTACGAAGAAATGATCCTGATCCTGTCCGGACGCGGCTCCACCACAATCTGGAACGATGCCGGCAAGCGTATTACCTTCGAATGGAAAGAAGGCGCGATCTTCTCCATTCCGCTCAACTGCCACCATCAACACTTCAACGGCTCGGGCCAGGAGCCGGTGCGCTACGTGGCGGCAACTTACTGCCCGCAACTGCTCAACCTATTCGGCGATGTCGATTTCATCTTCAACACGCCGCGCGATTTCCCCGACCGCTTCAACGGCGAACCCGACTATTTCAGCGCCAAGGGCGAGCAGAAAGGCTTCCTGCTCACCACCAATTTCGTCGCCGACGCGGTCAACATTCCGCTGATCACCGCCAAAGAGCGCGGGGCCGGCGGCGGGCATATCCGGTTCAACATGGCCAAGGGCGCGATGCCGAGCCACATCTCGCAGTTCCCGGTAGGGACCTACAAGAAGGCTCACGCGCACGGTCCCGGCGCGCATGTGATCCTGCTCAACGGCACGGGCTATTCCCTGATGTGGCAGGAAGGCGAACAGCCCAAGCGCTATGATTGGAAGGCGGGAACGCTGATCGTTCCACCCAACGGCATGTATCACCAGCACTTCAACACCGGACCGGAACCGGCGCGCTATCTCGCGATCCGCAATATGTCCGTGCGCAACGCCCAAGGCGTACCGATTTCCTGGATCAGCCGCCGCCAAGGCGGCACGCAGATCGACTACGCCGACGAGCCGCCGCTGGTGCGGGAAATGTTTGCAAAGGAACTTGCCGCCAACGGGCTCGCGCCGCGCATGGAAGCGGCCTATGCCCGCGAGCTCGAAACCCTGCCGCCGAAAATCCAGGCGGCTGAGTGAAGCACGGAGATCGGGTGATGGACGCAAAGGCGGAACCCGCGACCAACCTGCAGGATTTGCGCACGCATCTCGCCAATCTGCAGAAACGCGGCAAGCTCACGCGCGTCACCATCCCGGTCAACAAGGATACGGAGCTAATGCCGCTGGTGCGCTGGCAGTTCCGCGGATTGCAGCAAGAGCAGCGCACGGGATTCCTGTTCGAGAACGTGACCAACGCGCGCGGCGAACAGCTCAAGGGCAGTGTCGCCGTCAGTATCTATGCCGGCTCGCCGGAGATTTACGCGATCGGCATGGGCTGCGACGTCAAGGACATCCGCAAGCGCTGGCAGGAAGCCCAGGCCAAGCCGCTGCCGCCGAAGGTCGTCAGTTCCGGCACCGTGCAGGACGAAGTGCACATGGGCGACAATCTGCTCGAACATGGCGGGCTGGAGGAATTCCCGATTCCGAATTCCACGCCAGGCTTCGATGTCGGCCCCTACACCACGGCGTCCAACTGGGTCACCAAGGACTTCGAACTCAACTGGATGAATGTCGGCAATTATCGCGGCCAGGTAAAAGGCCCGACGAAAATGGGCGTCTTCATCGGTCCGCGCAAACACGCTTGGAAGCATTGGGATCAGGCACGTCAGCGCGGCGACAAATATTTGGAAGCCGCGCTCGTTATCGGCGGCCCGGCTCCCCTCACCTACTTGTCCGGTTCGCGCACGCCTTACGGTGTCGAGGAATATGCCGTCGCCGGCGCGCTGATCGGCGAGCCGCTGGAACTCGTGCGCTGCAAGACCGTCGATCTCCTGGTGCCCGCGCATGCCGAGTTGGTAATCGAGGGCCGCATCTCCACCGAATACCTGGAGCCGGAAGCGCCCTTCGGCGAGTTCACCGGCTACATGGGCGAGCGCGTCTACAACGCGGTGTTCGAGACCACCGCCATCACCCACCGCAAGAATCCGGTCTTCGCCTGCATCATCAGCCAGATGCCGCCAAGCGAGAGCAGCATGCTGAAGAAGATGGGGCAGGATAACAGCTACCTCTATTTCCTGCGCAACCACTGCGGCCTGCCTGACGTAGTTGACATTTCCTTCCACGAGATCGCGCTGGAATCCTGGGCGGTCGTGAAGCTCAAGCGCTGCAATCCGTCGATGGTCTGGCAGGCGCTCTACGCTATTGCCGGACGCAATGCCTCGTCGGGCAAATACGTCATCGCCGTGGATGAGGACATCGATCTGAACGACATGGAATCGGTGATCTGGGCGCTCAGCTATCGCACGCAACCCGACCGCGACATGAAAGTGTTAGGCAATCGCGCCATTGGTCTCGATCCCTCCGGCCTGCCGCCGCAGAAGGAGCTGCGCGACATGACGCAGCAGGCGAATTTCGGCTCCATGGTGCTGATCGACGCTACGCGCAAATGGGCCTATCCGCCGGTGTCGCTGCCGGCCAAGCAATACATGGAACGCGCCAAGGAGATGTGGGAGCAGTTGCAGCTTCCGAAACTGACGCCGCGCGTGCCGTGGCATGGCTACGAGCTTGGCGACTGGTCGGACCGCGACCGCGAGGAAGCAGAATGGGCGGTCAAAGGCGAATATCACAAGACGGGCGAACGCGCCGCCAAGGATCGCACGCCGGCGGGCAAGTAGACGCCAAAGAAAAAACTCTGCGCACAGTGCGTGTCGGGGAAGGGCAAATGGTTCGTTCCAAGCTTTGCACGCTGCTGGCGATTATCGGCGCTGCTGCTTGCAGCCTTTCGCCTGCCCTCGGCGATGCCGTGGAAGATTTTTATCGCGGCAAAACCTTGAAAGTCGTCGTAGGCTACGCCGCGGGTGGCGGCTTCGATGCCTATGCCCGGCTGCTTGCCGAATATCTGCCTCGGCATCTGCGGGGAGCACCGGCCGCCATCACGCAATACATGCCGGGCGCCGCCTCTGTGAAAGCCGCGAATTATATCTGGAGCGTCGCACCGCAAG
>JAXDOS010000069.1:0-6020 GCA_034668785.1 Alphaproteobacteria bacterium | reverse complement strand
GCACGCGCTCGCGGGAGACGCCGAACTCTTCGGCGAGTTGCTCCAGCGTGATCGGATCTTCCGCCAGCCGCCGCGCCTCGAAGATGCGCCGCTCGCGCTCGTTGAGCACGCCGAGCGCCTGCGACAGCGCGCTGCGCCGGTTATCGAGCTCCTCGTTCTCGGCCAGGATGCGTTCCTGCGTCGGCGCGTCGTCGACCAGCCAATCCTGCCATTCGCCGGCGTCGCCTTCTTCGCGGATCGGCGCGTTGAGCGAGGTGTCGCCGCCAAGCCGGCGGTTCATGTCGACCACGTCCTGCTCGGTGACGCCAAGGCGCTTGGCGATCAGCTTGACCTGATCCGGGCGCATGTCGCCTTCATCCAGCGCGGAAATCTTGCTCTTAGCTTTGCGCAGATTGAAGAACAGCTTCTTCTGGTTGGCCGTGGTGCCCATCTTCACCAAGGACCAGGAGCGCAGGATGTATTCCTGGATCGCCGCCTTGATCCACCACATCGCGTAAGTGGCCAGCCGGAATCCCTTCTCCGGCTCGAAGCGCTTGACCGCCTGCATCAGTCCGACATTGCCTTCGGAAATCACTTCCGCGATCGGCAAGCCGTAGCCGCGATAGCCCATGGCGATCTTGGCGACGAGGCGCAAATGGCTGGTGACGAGCTTGTGCGCCGATTCACGGTCGCCGTGCTCGCGCCAGCGCTTGGCCAGCATGTATTCCTGCTGCGGTTCCAACATCGGGAACCGCCGGATCTCTTCGAGATAACGGGTAAGGCCGGATTCAGCAGTGAGAATCGGCAAAGCCGAGGTACGGGCCATAACAGCGCCCTCCAAGTTGTGCCCCCTGTAGCGGCGGGCAGGTGAGCGCCGTCGCTGCAAGAGCCGGCGGCGCATTCCAATGCTGCGACCGCGAAAGCCGATCGCACCTGCAGCATATAGGACCGCCGAGGCGAAAGGAAGATGCGGGCGATTCAAGCCGCCGTGACACGCCGGGCCTGGAGCCTAAAATGGCTTTAAGCCTATGAATGTGAAACGGATTTCGCCTGACTTAAGGCTCTGCCCGCGCCCTACCGTCGCCAGCCAGGACGTGGCGTAAACGAGCGAAGTCAGCCGGGAGTTCCGCGCGAAACTCTAGGATTTCGCCGGTGGCCGGATGCTCGAAGACTAAGAGATAAGCATGCAGGGCTTGGCGGCCAAGGGCTGCCAGGGCGTCACGCCCGTCCGATGGCAGATGTACCGCCTTGGTCTTGAAGCCCGGGCCGTAGGCGTCGTCACCCAGCAGGGGGTGGCCGATATGGGCCATATGCACCCGGATTTGATGGGTGCGGCCGGTTTCCAGCCGGCAGGCGAGCAGGCTAGCCACCGGTTTGCCGTCGATGCCCTGGTACCGCTCGAGGATTTCCCAATGGGTGATGGCCTCGCGGCCGCCTTCGCGCACCGCCATGCGGTCGCGGGCGCGGGGATGCCGCTCGATCGGCGCGTCGATGGTGCCTTTCGGACGGTCCGCCACTCCCCAGACAATGGCCAGATAACCGCGCCGCATCGGCCCGGTGCGGCCATGGTCGGCGAATTGCGCGGCCAGCGATTGATGCGCGCGGTCGGTCTTCGCCACCACCATCAGGCCGGTCGTGTCCTTGTCGAGCCGGTGCACGATGCCCGGGCGCCGCACCCCGCCGATGCCGGATAGGCTATTGCCGCAATGGGCGATCAGCGCATTGACCAGCGTGCCGGTCCAATGTCCGCCCGCGGGATGTACCACCAGGCCCTTCGGCTTATTGATGACGATGACCTCGTCATCTTCGAACACCACCGTCAGCGGGATGTCCTCGCCTTCCGGCTCCGCCGGTTCCGGCGGCGGCACCGCCACCTCCACCGTCTCGCCGGATTTGACGCGGTAGCCGGGATCGCGGATCGTGCCGCCGCTAACCGCGACCGCGCCTTCGAGGATCAACGCCTTGAGGCGCGAGCGCGACAGTTCCTCGATGCGGACGGCGAGCACGCGATCGAGCCTTTCTCCGGCCTCCTCGCCGGAGATGACCACGCTTTCGCTCCGGCCCTGTGCAATCATGACCCATCCACTGCCCGATGCCGAACAGCCGATCGATCCTGCGGCGGCGCGATTGGCCGCCAGGGTCCGCTGGCTGATGCTGCTCTCCGGCCTGACCACCGTGCTGGCGGTCGCCGGTGTCGTCGGTGTCATCGGCTATCGTGTTTTCAAGACCGAGGGAAGCGCGGTGCCGGTAGACGTCACCGCTATGCTGCCGAAAGGCGCGCGGATTTTGTCGACCAGCGCGGCGGCGGACCGCATCGCCGTGATCGTGGAAACGGCAGGCGGGATCGAGGTTCACACCTTCGATGCGAAGACGCTAAAGCCGGTTGGACGCTTGCGCTTTGCGACGGAGCCGTAAGGCGCAAACGTTATGGCTCGCTTGCGCGGCTGCCGGATCGGGTCTATTCGAAACCCCGTTGCTCCCTTCGTCTAGCGGCCCAGGACGTCGCCCTCTCACGGCGAAAACAGGGGTTCGAGTCCCCTAGGGAGCGCCAGCCGTGCACCGGCTGCGCCGCGCAAGTCTTCGAGTTAGAAATTCGACTCGGCATCGCGGTCAATCAAAGGGCTTATCATGGCGCGACGATCCGGCAGTGCCGACTTGCCTCTGCATGGCGGCCAAGTGCCGCGATGGCTCGCGGACCGCATGACCCGTCTTGGGGCGGTCGTGAGCCAAGCCGTCGTGCACCATTACGGCCGCGACGAGTTGCTGCGCCGTCTGGCCAATCCGTTTTGGTTTCAATCTTTCGGCGCGGTCATGGGCATGGACTGGCATTCTTCCGGCATTACCACGAGCGTGATCGGCGCGCTTAAGCGCGGGCTGGCGCCGCTGCAGAACGAGTTAGGCATCCACGTCTGCGGTGGCCGCGGAAAATACTCGCGGCAAACGCCGCATGAACTGGTGATGATCGGCGACCGGGTTGGATTCGACGGAGCCGCTCTCGCGCAAGCAAGCCGGCTGGTGGCAAAGGTCGACAGTGCTGCGGTGCAGGACGGCTTCGATCTTTATCTCCATGGTTTCATCGTTACCGATAGCGGGCAGTGGACCGTAGTGCAGCAAGGCATGAACGGCGGACGCAAACAGGCCCGCCGTTATCATTGGCTTTCCGAAGGATTGAAAAGTTTTGTCGACGATCCCCATGCCGCGATTGAAGGCATCGGCCAGGGAGAGATCATCAATCTCGCGGACCGCCGCGCCGAGGCTTCGCGCCATGCGCAGCTCGAGTTGCTTTCCTCCATGGGACCCGACCGGATCGCGCGCGAATTCTCGCTACTGACTGCCGCCGAGGAAAAACATTCGCAACCGCCACCCGCGCAACCGCTGCTGCCGCACTTGATCATGCCGGAACATCACGATGTCCGTAGCAGCGACGTGGTGACACGGCGGCTGCATGGAAACCTCGCCGCCGCGGCCGATCGCGGAGCCACCGACTTTCCGGACCTCCTGCTCACGCCCGGCGTCGGTGCGCGCACCGTCCGTGCCTTGGCGATGGTGGCCGAGGTGGTGCACGGCGCACCGTATCGCTTCAGCGATCCGGCGCGGTTTTCGTTGGCCCATGGCGGCAAAGACCGGCAACCCTTTCCGGTGCCGATCAAGGTCTATGACGAGACCATCCGCGTCCTGAAATCGGCCGTGCGCAACGCCAAACTCGGTCGTGAGGAAGAACTCGGCGCGCTGCGGCGTCTCGACGAACAAGCGCGCAACCTCGAACACGTTGCGACGGGTCCGTCTCTTGACGCCTTGATCGCGGAGGAGTGCGAGAATTCGCATTCCTATGGCGGTCGTTCCATTTTTGGCGTAGAGCCTGCGCCGGCAAGCGGCCGGAGCAAAGTCGCATCCTAACCAGGCGGAACCGATGGATAAGCGGGCAATGCGGGAAGAGGCCGAGCGCCTGATCCGCGAAACGATGGAGCGTAAGACCATCACCGTTAAGCAGGGGGACACGCGTATCAACGCGACCTGCGGCAAGTGCGGTGCGCCAAATCGCGTCAAAGCACCGAAAGGACAGGTGCGGGTGCCGTTCGCCTGCAAAGAATGCGGGCAGAAGCAACAAACGATGTGAGGCCCGCTTACACCTTGAAGCTTTTCTGCACCTGCGGCGCGAAGAGGTCTTCCGGCGCCAGCCGCTTATGACAAACGCCCTGCTCGTGGGCATATTGCAGGAAGGCATCGAGCGTCTTGCGGTTGGCGTCGATGCCGTAGGGAAAGAAGTCGTCGCCGAAAATCGCTTTCGCCCGCTGCGCGTGTTCGTAGCACCACGGAATCGGAACGGCGGTCGTCGTGATCGCCTGGATGCGCGCCATGCTGCGGCGCTTGGCTTCCTCGAAAGCCTTATACAGATTCATCGGCAGCCACGGATTGCGCTCGACCAGTTCGCGGCGGATCGCCACCGCATGCATGATCGGAAAAATGCCCGTCTCTTTGACGTAGTTCATCTCCAGTTCGAGGAAGTCTTCGAACAGCCGGGTGACGTTCGGGTGACCTTTGGCGAAAGCGGGCAGAGGATGCGCGGACAGCGCGGCATCGATCTCGCCGTTGATGAGCATCTCGTTCAGGCTTGAGTCGAGACGCGGCGTCACCTCCACGCCCTTGGGCAGATTGAGCTTAACTTTTTCCACGCGGCCGGGTTCGTCGACTCCGGCCTGCACCCAGTCGATGGACGCGAGATCGATGCCATATTGATGCGCCAGCATGCCGCGCGAGTAGACCGCGGCGGTCTGCGCCCATTCCGGCAATCCGACTTTACGCCCAACGAGATCGGCGGGTTTCTTCACGGGGCCGTCGCGGCGCACGAAAATCGAGGAATGTCGCGGCACCCGCGACGGGAAGACGGGGATGCCTACCAGCGAATTATCGCCTTGCGAGATCATCGAGGAAAATTTTGCCATCGACACCTCGGAGGCATCGAAGTCGCGATAGATGAAGGCGCGAAAGAAAATCTCCTCCACTTGCAATGTCAGTGTTGTGAGGTCGACGCCTTCGACGGGCACCCGGCCGTTTACCAGGTCGGTGACGTGGTCATATTCGCTAATCGCAAGGGTAAGAGGCACTCGGCTCACGAAATGGCTCCTTCAATGTGGCATCGGGGGACGGACATGGGTATGAGTTCTTGCATGAGACTTACATGACCGAGCCGAAATCCCAAGCATGGCCGACCGAATTGCGCCTGCACAAGGACCGCAAAACCTTGGCTGTGGCCTTTGACGACGGCGAGACTTTCGACTTGCCCGCTGAATACCTGCGGGTGAAGAGTCCGAGCGCGGAAGTGCAGGGGCATTCGCCGGACGAGCGCAAAACCGTGCCGGGGAAGAAGAATGTCATGATCCTCGAAGTGCAGCCGGTTGGGAACTATGCGGTGCGGCTGGTTTTCGACGACATGCATTCGACCGGCATCTTCAGCTGGGATTATCTCCTGGAGCTTGGCCGCAAGCGCGAGCCCTATTGGCAGGAATATGTCGACGAACTCGCGGCCAAGGGATTGTCGCGAGACGCCGCGCGGCGTTGACAGCACTTACTGCTGCACGATCACCTTGGCCCCGACGCGGACCCGCTCGTAGAGATCGGTTACGTCTTCGTTGGTCATGCGGAAGCAACCGGACGAGACCGCCTGCCCGATCGTTTCTGGTTCGTTAGAGCCGTGGATGCGATAGAGCGATGAACCCAGATATATCGCGCGTGCGCCGAGCGGATTGTCGATGCCGCCCGGCATGTAGCGCGGCAAATCCGGCCGCCGCCGCAGCATTTGTGAAGGCGGAGTCCAGCCCGGCCATTCCTTCTTTGCCGACACGGTCTTCACGCCGCTCCAGGTGAAGCCGATCCGGCCGACGCCGATGCCATAGCGCAGCGCCTGGCCACCATTGAGGATCAAATAGAGGCGCCGTTCACGGGTGTTGACGATGATCATCCCCGGCGCATAAGTCCCGGCATAGTTCACCGTTTCCCGGGAGGTAGGCGATGTGCCGAAAAGGCTGCCGAAAAGACCGCTG
>JAXDOS010000068.1:0-2660 GCA_034668785.1 Alphaproteobacteria bacterium | reverse complement strand
CGCGCGATGCGGTTCGAGACGCAGCGCCTCGTCATAATCGGCAATCGCCTTTTGATACTCGCCCTTGAAATACCAGGCTGCGCCGCGATCCGAAAACACCTGCGCAAAATCGGGCTTGAGCCGCAGCGCCTCGTTATAGTCCTCGATGGCGCGATCGTATTTCTTGGCGTTGTTGAAGGCATTGCCGCGGTTGGCGTATCCGTTGGCATTGTCAGGCTCGAGCCTGATGGCCTGGTTCAACGCCTCGAACGCAGCTTCCATCTTGCCGTCTGGCGAAGGATTTCACCGCGGGCGCGAAAGGCGCGGGCCCGGCCGGGATCCTTGGCGACGACAGCATCGATTTCGGCCAGGGCCTTGGCGGTCTGGCCGCTGTTATGCAGGGCGGCGGCGCGGGTGATTGTGGCGTCGAGCCGCTCGCCCTCCGGCGTCGCCGGATTGTCGATCAGCTCGGTACAAGCCTCGATCACCTTCGCGGGCTCGGCGGCCGAAAGCGCCGCGCAGGTGACTAGCGGTTCGCCGGCCGGCTGAGCCGGGGCGCCGAAAGAGGTCAGGATTGCAATGGTAAAAGCCGCGCTCGCGGCAAATCGCGAAACAAATGATCGCATAATCGGCTCTTCAAAATAAATGAAGGACGCGCGGTTATGCCGCGCCCGATCACTAGGTCGCCGCTGATCTTCCAAAGGTTCGAAGGCTCGGGGGATCTCCCTCAAGTCGGGCCGATACTGCCCAGGACCATTAATAAATCCGGGTCCGAGCCCCTTGTCGTCATTCACGCGGCGCTATGTGTTGACCTGTATCCGTGCATGGCCTAGGGAGATTTCCATGAAACGCACGATGATCATTGTCGCACTTTGGTGGCTGGCCTTCTGACAGGGCGGCCGGACGTTTCATTGCATCTGGGGCCGCCGCAAGGGCGGCCTTTTGTTTTGATGACCCCCATGCGGTGTTCCCCTCATCTCACGAGGACACCCCATGACCAGACCCATTATTCTGACAGGCGACCGCACCACCGGCCCGCTGCACATCGGCCACTATGCCGGATCGTTGCTTAACCGTTTGCGGTTTCAGGACACCCACGAGCAGTTCCTGCTGCTGGCTGATACGCAGGCCCTGACCGACAATGCGCACGCCCCCGACAAGGTGCGGTTTGGTGTGATGGAGGTGGCGCTCGACTATCTTGCCGTCGGGATCGACCCCGCCACGACCACGATCTGCCTGCAATCCCACCTGCCCGCGCTGGCCGAGCTGTCGATGCTCTATTTGAACTTCGTGACCGTCGCCAGATTGGAGCGCAACCCCACGATCAAGGACGAGATCCGCGGCCGCGGCTTCGGGCGCGACATCCCGGCAGGCTTCCTGTGCTACCCTGCAGCGCAGGCGGCGGACATTACCGCGTTCAGGCGACTGTGGTGCCGGTCGGCGAGGATCAGGCGCCGCTGATCGAACAGACCAACGAGATCGTGCGCCGTATCAACACCACCGCCGGACGGGCCATCCTGCCGGAAGCGCAGGCTGTCATTCCGCAGGTGGGGCGGCTGCCGGGCGTGGACGGGAAAGCGAAAATGTCGAAATCCGGCGGCAATGCCATCGCCCTTTCGGCCTCGCCGGACGAGATCGCGGCGGCGGTGAAGGCGATGTTCACTGACCCTAATCATCTGCGGGTCGAAGACCCCGGGCAAGTCGAAGGCAATGTCGTCTTCACCTATCTGGATGCTTTCGACGAGGACCGCACCGCGCTGGAAGAGCTGAAGGCGCAGTATCGGCGGGGAGGAATAGGCGACAGCAAGATCAAGCGCCGCCTCGAAGACATCTTGCAGGCGCTGATTGGACCTATGCGAGAACGAAGGACGCAACTCGCCAAGGACCCGGCTTATGTGCTCGACGTGATCCGCCGCGGTACGGAAAAGGCGCGGAGCCGAACCGAAGCAACGAAGCGCGAAGTTGTCGAAGGCCTCGGGCTTTTCATGTTGTAACTTAGTACCCGTCGATTCCGTTAATCTGTTGCAGGCGGCCGCGCATCGCTTTTTTCAGATCGTAGCCGGACCGGCCGTATTCCGCGTTGCGACGGGAGATATATTCCTCCTGCTCCCGCCGCAGCTTTCGCGCCTGCTGTGGCGTCATCTTCTCAGCGACTGCCCTGTCATAGGAGCCTTGAACCTCGCGATCGAGATCGGCGAGTTCGGGATTGGCGCAGATCGCCTTTTCCACCTTGCGTCGGGCGGTGACGCAATTGAAGCTCGGCTTGCCGGCGATCGCCTTCAGCGCGCCCAACCGCTCCAGCTCCTGCGCCAGCGCCCGGTGGTTGGCTCTGGCGGTGATATGGTCCGGGTTCAGCTTGATCGCCGCAGCAAAATCCGCCACCGCCTTCGGCAGGTCGCCCTTCTTGCGCCAGAGTTCGCCGCGCGTGTTGTGGATATCGGCGAGCGAGGGATCGAGCCGCAGCACGCCGTCATAGTCGGCGATGGCGCGCTCAGTCATGTCCTTGCGCTCATAGGCGGCGCCACGCGCAATCAGCGCCTTGATGCGGTCGGCCTTTTCCGTCTTGCCGTTGTCGATCAGCGCACCACAGGCCGCGACCGTCTTGTCGTCGTCACGCGCCAGCGCGGCGGCCAGGCAAAGCGCAGGATCGACGCGCAAATCCTTGGCCGGTTCGACGCCGG
>JAXDOS010000067.1:0-24328 GCA_034668785.1 Alphaproteobacteria bacterium | reverse complement strand
CAGCTGGCAGGGTCTCCGCACGTCGGGTTTACCCGATTTGCGGAATCGGAAAAGCCCGTACCCCAGTGAGCGCGGACCGGCGCAGTAAGGAAGACGCCGCAGTGGAGCGCCGAGAGGCGAGACGGGCTGATCGCAAGGCCCGTGCCGCGCCTCAAGCGCGGAAATTGTTTGGTGCGCCTTCTCGGCGCTCCGCTCCCCCTCGTTTGGAGGGAGCAAGAAGAGGAGACCGGCGCGCCCGCGCCGCCAACAACAGGGCCGGCGGAGCGTTGGCTTCGCATCCGCTCGTCCCCGCGAAAGCGCGGACCCAATAAGCATCAGAGACTAGATTCCCGCTCCCGCGAATGAGCGGAGAAGAAGTCCCAATCGTGCCGTGCGAGCGTCCGCTAGGTAGCCTGCACGCTTCTCGCCTGGGTCGCGAAGCCGACAACGCCGATCGCGATCGAAACGATGGCGATAAGGTTGTTCAGAGCGGAGCCGCAGGCAATGCAAGTCAAACCGCCGGGCGTGAACATCAGGCCGCCGATAATGATGACCCAAGCCCAAGCCAGATAGATCAGGAATTTCGACATGGCTTTCCTCCCTTTAAGAACCCCACGTCTAATTCAATCATGGGTAGCACATCCACGCAAGCGCTGGATGTATTCTGGCTTGCTCGAAGCCCAATGATCGATCGCAGGAAGGAGAGAGAGCGAAGGTGGCGCGCGCTAGCGCAGCGTAGACCAGCCGTTGTCAAAGCTGCCGGTTGGAACAACCGGGGCGGCGCCTGAGAGCAAGCTCGCGCTCGCCGCGGCGGGTTTGCCGGTGCTTGGCTTATTTTCCGCCGGCTTCGATTGCGGCCAGATGCCGCCCGCGCTGGCGGTTTTGGTCGGAGCCGCGGCCGGTTCGCTGATCGGCTGCGGCTTGGGCCGCGCCGCTACTGCAAGCGCCGGCATTGGCTTGACGGCCGGCTTGGCGGCGGGTTTTGCCGACGCCTGCTCGGTCTGCGCCGGTGCGGTATCAGAACCGCGCAAGCCCAACATGCTGCTGACGCGACTGAATATCGAGGGCGAAGACTTCTGGCCCTTATCGGCATCATTCGATGGCATGGCAGCGGGTTCAGCGGACGCCGTCCGGATCGGAGCGCGCACCGGCTGACGTGGCGACGCGCGCGGCGTCGGCAGTGCCTCGGTTTCAGTCTCCGTCGCAGCCAAGGCCAGCGCCGGAGGCGGCGTAACGTTGGGCGGTATCCGGCCGGGCGCGGTGACGGGAATCAGTGCGCGGATGCCGCCGTCGGCATCCAGAAGCGGCTGGCCGCCTTGCAGCGCCGCCACGAAGATCGGGTGCATGCCGCCATCGGTTGCCAACTTGATCGGCGCCGTTGGCGTGCCGCGATTGATGAGTTCAGCGGTCTCGATTTCGTCGCGCCGCTTCTTGTCCGTCACCGCGGCAACCATGTCCTCGGGCAGTTGATAGACCGGGCACGGGCCGCGCGGACTGAAGTTAAGCGGCGCCGAGGAATTGGCCGGCGGAGCGGCATTAAATACATAGCGCCGTTCGCATACGTCGACCTTCGGCTCGTGGTGGGTTGCCTCGAAGTGGTCGTAACCCTCTTTGATCATCTTCCAGAACGGCATGTTCGGGTTGTTGCGATGCTTGGCCATGTTGGCCGGCGTCATCCGGAAGGGGAAAGCCTGGACCTGGAAGGCGCGCTGTCCGCCGAAGAAGGACTCCCGGCCAAGCGCGTAAATCTCGGAAATCTGGTCATCGGTCATGGCGTAGCAGCCGCGCGACGAGCAATCGCCAAGGATCATGAGGAAGTTGCCGGTCCGTCCGTTGGCCTGATCATAGGTATTCGGAAAGCCGGTATTGATGGCGAGGAAATACTGCGAGTTCGGATTCATCTGCGCCGGCGTGATGGTGTAGAAACCCTCCGGCGCCTGGCGATCGCCTTCTTTGATCTTCGGCCCGAGATCGCCTGACCAGCGGCAGATCGGATAGCTCTTGAGCAGGGCATATTGGCCGCCGCGGTCCTGCTTCCAGACCTCAAGCTCGGCTTCCTGTTTGAAAATGCGGACGAGGATAGGGGAATCCTTCGTCATGTTCTTCTGCTCGATCTCAGCCAGTGTCTTGTCTGAAATCGGCTTAAGCGCGCGGGTGGAGGGCGAGGTGCTGTCGGTGTCACAGCCGGCAAGCGCGACAGCAGCGGCAACTGCCGCCGACGCCAGGATGGCGCGGACGAAGGGGCTACGATTCAACGCGATACTCCCCGCAGGACAAGGTTCCCCATGCCTTCATTGAGCAATGGTTATCCTTAAGAAGCCGTGTTCGCAAGGCGCGGAATTCCCCCGTTTGGGCTTTGCGTGCTTGTGGTGAACAAAAGGTAAACTGATTAAAGGGCCGAAGAGGTAGATCCTGGGAGAAAGTATTCTCGTCAATCGCTTGACGTCATTCAGGCATTGTTTTGGGGCCGGACTGTGACAATGCCTTCAGATCGTCAGTTGGTTGGACGGCCGATAGCCAGGAACTTCTCCCGGCGCTGCCGCCTCAAGGTCTCGCGGTCGAGCACGCGAAGCTCAGTAAGGGCAGCCGCTATGGCCTCTCCGGTCGCGGCGATCACAGCGGGGGGATCGCGATGCGCGCCACCGGTCGGCTCGGTCACGATCACATCGATAATGCCGAAGCGCACCAGGTCCTGGGCGGTGATCCGCATATTGGTGGCGGCGTCCTGCGCCTTGGTGGTGTCGCGCCACAGGATCGACGCCGCGCCTTCCGGCGAGATCACGCTGTAGATCGCGTGTTCCAGCATCAGCACGCGATTGCTGGTGGCGATGGCAATGGCGCCGCCGGAGCCGCCTTCGCCGATGACGACGGCGATGTTCGGCACGCCCAACCGCAGGCAGGCGTCCGTCGACCGCGCAATCGCCTCGGCCTGGCCGCGTTCCTCGGCGCCGATGCCCGGATAAGCGCCTGCGGTGTCGATCAGCGAAATGACCGGAATATCGAAGCGGTCTGCCATGTCCATCAGCCGGACCGCCTTGCGATAACCCTCCGGCCGCGCCATGCCGAAATTATGCTTGAGCCGGCTTTCGGTGCTCGAGCCTTTTTCATGGCCAATGATGCAGACGCTCTCGCCGCGAAATCGGCCGAACCCGCCGAGGATGGCCTCGTCTTCGCCGAATTTGCGATCGCCGGCGAGCGGAATGAAGTTGGAGACGAGCGCCTTCACATAGTCGAGGCAATGCGGTCGCTGCGGATGGCGCGCGACTTGGGTCTTCTGCCACGGCGTGAGGTTGGCGTAGAGGTCCTTCAGCGCCTGTGTCGCCTTGGCCTCGAGGCGCGCGACCTCTTCGGCGACGGCGGTTGATTCTCCGCTCGCTTCGACGGCGCGAAGTTCATCGGCCTTGGCGTCAAGCTCCGCTACCGGCTTTTCAAAGTCGAGATAGCTGCGCATGGAGGCGGAAAATCTCGGCGGATCGAGGGGTTGGGCGGCTATAGCCGCAGGCGGCGAAACTGGCCCGGAGGCGAGATCAAGTCAAGCAAGGGGCAGCGCTCGGCCGGCTTCATTCGTCGCCCAGCGGATGCAGATCGCGCACCAGGCTTTTGAGCCGCTCTTCAAGCACGTGTGTATAAATCTGAGTGGTTGAAATATCGGCATGGCCGAGCAGCGTTTGCACCACGCGCAGGTCGGCCCCGTTGTGCAGCAGATGACTGGCGAAAGCGTGTCGCAGCACGTGCGGGCTGACTTTATCGGGCCGCAGTCGGCAAGTGCAGGCAAGCGCCTTGAGGTCGCGGGCGAAATGCTGGCGGGTGAGATGTCCGCTTTCGCCGAAGGATGGAAACAGCCACTTTGAGTCTGCCAGCTTTGCTTCGACGCGCAGCGCTAGGTAGCCGGTCATGGCGCGCTTGGCGGCATCATTCAGCGGCACCAAACGCTCCTTGCCTCCCTTGCCGCGGACCACCAGCATTGGTGCTTTATGTCGCGCCGCCGACGCCGGAAGCGCGACGAGTTCGGAGACGCGTAGTCCGGTCGCATAGAGCAGTTCGAGAAGACAGGCGAGCCGCGCGGCACGCAGGCGCTCGGTTGCCGGCTGCTCAGGATCGGTGACGCCGGCATGGGCCTGCGTGAGCAGCCGATCGACATCCGCAATGGAAAGAACCTTCGGCAGCGTCAGCCCGCGCTTTGGTCCTTCCAGCACGGCGGCCGGATCGTCGCGGCGGTGGCCTTCCGCATAAAGAAAGCGATAAAGCTGCCGCATGGCAGATAGCCGCCGCGCGACCGACGAAGCCTTGAAACCGCGCGTTGCCAGGGTGCCGAGATAGGCGCGCAGATGATCGGTCGTGGCTTTGGCGATGTTGACGGCGCCGGCGCCGAGATAAGCCGAAAGATCGTTAAGGTCGCGCCGATAGGCGGACAACGTGTTGACGCCGGCGCCGCGTTCGGCCGCCAGCATGTCGAGGAACAACTCGATGAGGCTTTCGTCGGATTGTCTTGGTTGCCGGGCCATGGTGGCTGCCGGAAAGGGGTCAGTGGTTCTTGTAGAACTTGTCGGGCGCGATAGTGATGGTGATCTCCCGCTGCTTTGGCTCAACGAAGCGCGCCAGCGAAAACACGGCGCCGTAAGCCATACCGCTGAGGATGCCAACAAATACCAGGAATCGGAACAGACTTGGCATCACACAACTCGTAGGTTCGCGGGCCTGACAGGGCAGAACTACGATCACGTTCCCAAATCCGTGGCAAGGGCCCGGTTCCGCTCGTAGGCCGAATGGTTTATGCAACCATGGCGGCGTTTTCAGGGCCAGGCTGATTAGTATTTCTTTGGCAGGGAAACCGCCGCCAGCTGCTATATTGGCGCGTTAATTCAGGGTGAATTCATCTCGCGGAAAGTTCTGGCCTAGATGCTTGGTTTTGCAATGCAAAAAGACATCACAGCGGTGGAATCTGACGCGGAAATCGTCGCTGCGCTCGGTCGCCGCTCGCTTGTGCTCATCGGCATGATGGGCGCGGGCAAATCGTCGATCGGCCGCAAGCTGGCGGCCAAGCTCGGCCTTCCCTTCGTCGACGCGGACGCGGAAATCGAACAGGCAGCGGGTATGAGCATTCCTGACATCTTCACCAAACACGGCGAGCCTTCTTTCCGCATCGGCGAGGCACGGGTCATCGCGCGTCTGCTGGAAAGCGGCCCGCAAGTTCTAGCGACCGGGGGCGGCGCTTTCATGAATCCCGAGACCCGCACCGCGATCCGCGCCAAGGCCATTTCGGTGTGGCTCAAGGCGGAATACGAAGTCCTGTTGCGACGGATCAAGCGGCGCAGCGACCGGCCGATGCTGCAAACCGATGATCCGGCTGAAACGCTCAAGCAGCTTCTTCAGCAACGCAATCCGATTTATGCCGAAGCGGATCTGACAGTGCATTCACGCGACGTTCCGCACGAGACGATTATCGCCGAAATCCTTACCGCATTGGCGCCGCGCCTCAAGGACTGCGATCCGCCGCGGGCGGCGACAGAGGATCGCGCGTCATGACGGCACCTCTTCGTTCCGGCGATCCGATAACAGTCGAGGTCGCGCTCGGCGCGCACGGCTACGACATCGTCATCGGCCGTGGATTGCTGGCCTCCCTCGGCGAACGGATTGCAGCGCTGAGGCCGAAAGCGAAGGCGGCGCTCGTCACTGACGACGTTGTGGCAAAGCTTTATCTCGCAGCGGCGGAAGCGACACTGACGAAGGCAGGGATCGCGACCGCGCAGGTGATCGTGCCGGCGGGCGAAGGATCGAAAAGCTTTCCAATCTTTGAGCAGGTTTGCGAAAGGCTGATCGCGGAGCGGATCGAGCGCGGCGATCTGGTCATAGCGCTGGGCGGCGGTGTCGTCGGCGATCTCGCTGGCTTCGCGGCGGCCGCCGTGCGCCGCGGTCTGGATATCGTTCAGGTGCCGACTACCCTGCTCGCCCAGGTGGATTCTTCCGTTGGAGGAAAGACCGGCATCAATTCCAAGCACGGCAAGAATTTGATCGGCGCGTTCCATCAGCCGATTCTGGTCGTTGCCGATACCGCGCTGCTGGACACGTTGCCGCCGCGTGACTTCCGGTCGGGCTACGCTGAGGTGGTCAAGTATGGCGTCATCGGCGACGCCGCTTTCTTTTCCTGGCTGGAAGCCAACTGGCGCGACATCTTCTCCGGAGGCGCGGCGCGCGAACATGCCATCGCCGTGAGCTGCCGCGCCAAGGCCGGTATCGTGGCGCGCGATGAGCGTGAGCACGGCGAACGGGCGCTGCTCAATCTCGGACACACTTTCGGCCACGCCCTCGAAGCTGCAACTAGCTTTTCTGACCGCCTACTGCACGGTGAAGGGGTGGCGCTGGGAATGGCGCTGGCGCTGGCTTTCTCGGCGCGGCGCGGACTATTGCCGCCTGCCGAGGCTGATCGGGTGGCCAATCACCTTGCGGCTGCTGGGCTGCCCGACCATCTTGCTTCCATACCCGGCGACTTGCCGGATGCGGATCGCCTGATGGATTTAATGGCCCAAGACAAGAAGGTGAAGCGCGGCAAGCTCACCCTCATACTCTCGCGCGGCATTGGAGCAGCCTTCGTAGCTCCTGATATCGATCATGCCGAAGTTAGAACCTTCCTTGCCGAGAAGCTTGCCGAGCGATGACATCTTCCGATTGGCTCACAGTCCTCGCTATCCTTCTTTGCCTGGTATTGTCATTTTTTTTCGCCGGCAGTGAGACGGCGCTGACCGCCTCGTCGCGCGGCAATATGCATCGCTTGGAAAATCAAGGGAATCACCGCGCCGCGATCGTCAATCGGCTGCTGGCTTCACGCGAGCGGCTGATCGGCGCGCTGCTGCTTGGCAATAACATTTTCAACATCGCGGCATCCTCCCTTGCTACCGGCGTGCTGCTCGCCTGGTTCGGGGAAGTCGGTGTGGTTTACGCCACCGTGGTCATGACGCTGGTGGTCGTCATATTCGCTGAAGTGCTGCCGAAGACCGCCGCGATAAATGCACCCGATCGCGTCGCGCTCGTGGTCGCGCCGTTGATGGATTTTTTCGTGCGGCTGTTCGGCCCGGTCCTGATGGCGATCGAGTCGCTGGTCCGATGGATTCTTTCCTGGTTTGGAATTCAGGTGGGCGAAGATGAGCCGATCCTGTCAGCGCATGAACGGCTCCGTGGCGCCGTGGAGCTGATGCATCACGAAGGCGGCGTCGAGAAGCTCGACCGCGACATGTTCGGCGGCGTGCTCGATCTGCGCGAGCTCGAAGTTTCCGACGTCATGATCCACCGCACCAAGATGATCACGGTCTGCATCGACGATTCTCCCGAGGAGATCGCGGCCAATGTCCTTAAGGGCCCGGTGACGCGGCTGCCGTTATGGAGCAATACGCCAGAGAACATCGTCGGAATATTGCATGCTAAGGATTACCTACGCGCCTTGCACGCCGCGGACGGCGAGGTATCCAAGGTCGATATCCGAAGCATAATAACGCCGCCATGGTTCGTGCCGGAGATTCGCCCGCTCTACGAACAGCTGAAGGCGTTCCGCCGGCGCAAGACGCCGCTCGCGCTGGTTGTCGACGAATACGGCGAGGTCATGGGACTGGTCACGCTCGAGGACATTCTCGAGGAGATCGTCGGCGACATCAGCGATGAGCATGACGTGGTGGTGCCGGGCGTTCGTCCGCAGCCGGACGGCTCCGTCAGTGTCGATGGCGCGGTACCGATCCGCGATCTCAACCGGGCGATGGACTGGAATTTACCCGACGAGGAAGCGACGACCATCGCGGGTCTCGTGATTCACGAAGCGCGCTCCATTCCTGAAGCCGGCCAGAGCTTCACCTTTCATGGTTTTCGGTTCCAGGTTTTGCGCCGCAACCGCAACCGGATCACGGCGCTTCGCATTACTCCGTTGCGTAAGACAGTGAAGCCAGGGTGAGCAGCGCCGATTAGGAACAGGCTTAAACTGGGATCAATACGCCGGCCTCTGTGCTGGTGGTGGATGTGACATCCCGATGATCGTCAGCGGAACTCACGACCTCTATCTCGTCGCACTTTCTATTTTGGTCGCCTCGTTTGCGTCCTATACCGCGCTTGATCTCGGCGCGCGGGTGCGGGCGTCGCGCGGGCTCGCGAGCAAAGCTTGGCTGGTCACCGCCGCCATCGCGATGGGAGGCGGAATATGGTCCATGCATTTCATCGCCATGCTTTCGTTCAGGATGCCGTTGCCGATGGAATTCGACATCGGATTGACCATCCTCTCGCTTTTCGTCGCCATCGCAGCCACCGGCATCGGCTTCTATCTGATCAGTGCGCGCGCGGCGTTGCCGCTGCCGCTCGCCTTGAGCGGATTGTGGATGGGTCTGGGCATCGTCGCCATGCATTACACCGGCATGGCGGCGATGCGCGGCCCCGTCGATCTCAGCTACGACGCCGTCTTCGTAACGCTCTCCGTATTGATCGCGCTGGGAGCGGCCACGGCGGCTCTTTGGCTTGCTTTCCGCACCACTGCTCTGCTGCAGAAGCTGGCAGCCGCGGTGGTGATGGGATTGGCCATTTCGGGAATGCATTATACCGCGATGCATGCGTCGATCTTCATGGCGCACGCGCCCTTCGACCAGGCGGCGATTTATCCCGGCACCGGCCACATCTATCTCGCGCTGGCCGTGGCAGGAATCACTTTCGTCATTCTGCTTTTCGCACTGGTTGCTTCGCTGTTTGATCGGCAATTTGCCGCTCTTGCGGAGCGCGAAGCCATGCTGCTGCGCCGAAGCGAAGAGCAATTCCGCACCTTGTACCGCGAGACGCCGTTGCCGCTGCATTCCCTCGATTCCAGCGGCCGCATCAATCAGGTCAGCGACGCTTGGCTTAATCTTCTCGGCTACACCCACGATGAAGTCATCGGGCGGTCGCTCGCGGATTTCATGACCGAAGAATCTAAAGATCGGCGGAAAAATGTTGACTGGCCCATTCTTCTCAAAGGCGGTGACGTCAAGGAATCGGAATACCGCCTGGTGAAAAAATCAGGCGAGGTCATCGACGTTCTGCTCTCGCTGCGCGTCGAGCGAAGCGGCCGAAAAATTATCCGTACTCTCGCAGGTCTTATCGACATCACCGCGCATAAACGCGCCGAGGCGGCGTTACGCCAGGCGCAGAAGATGGAAGCGGTCGGTCAGTTAACGGGGGGCATCGCCCACGACTTCAACAACCTTCTCACTGTCATTGTCGGCAACCTGGAGATGGCGGCCCGCGCGCTGAACGAGGGCAATCACGACAAGTTACCACGATTGATCGAAGGCGCCCGCCTTGGCGCAACGCGAGGCGCGACGCTGACGCAACGCCTGCTGGCTTTTTCACGGCGGCAGCCACTGCAGCCGCAGCCGGCGGACCTGAGCAAACTTGTCGCCGGCATGGTCGACTTGTTCAGGCGCAGCGTTGGTGAATCAATCCGGGTCGAAACGAAACTCGCCGACGCACTTTGGGCGGCGAAAGTCGATCCGAACCAACTGGAGAGCGCGCTTCTCAATCTGGTGATCAACTCCCGCGACGCGATGCCCGAGGGCGGCGCTATCGCGATCGAAACGGCGAATGTCTATCTCGACCGCCAGCAACTCATGTCTTCGCCTGATGTCGCTGCGGGACCCTATGTCATGGTAGCTGTCCGCGACAGCGGCGTCGGTATGCCGCCGGAAGTCCTGGCGCGGGCTTTCGAGCCGTTCTTCACCACCAAGGAGATCGGCCACGGCACTGGGCTCGGCCTCAGCATGGTCTACGGCTTCGTCAAGCAGTCCGGCGGTCACATGACGATCGAGAGCCGCGTCAAGGCCGGCACGACCATTCGCATTTATTTGCCGCGTCTGGTCGACGAAGTTGCCGTTGCCCCGCCCGGACTGAGCGAGCCGGCAAAGCTGCCGCGTGGAAGCGAGACGGTTCTCCTGGTGGAAGATGACGAAGCGGTTCGCGCCTACTCAAGAGAAATTCTGCAAAATTTAGGCTATCGCGTGCTGGAAGCGCACGACAGTCTCTCGGCGACGGCAGTCCTGAAAGATCATCCGGAGATCAAGGTACTGTTCACCGACGTGGGGTTACCCGGCGTCAACGGGAAGCAATTGGCCGATGCCGCCAAGCGGTTGCGCCCGGACTTGATCATTCTCTTCACCACCGGCTATGCGCATGGAGCGCTTCCCGGTGATGCCAATCTGCTGGGCAAGCCGTTTACGCCGGAAGCGTTGGCCTTCAAAATGCGGGCGGTGATCGAAGGCAAGCTTGCCTAGTCCGCCTCGGCAAGTAAAGACAGCTCACGCTGCATTTTCGCCGGGCGCTGCGGCATGGATCGCCAGCGCATGGATGCCGCCTGCGAGTTCCACCGATAAAATCGCGTTAATCATGCGATGGCGGTCGATCCGGCTCTTCCCGCGGAAGGCCTCAGCTACGATATAGACTCTGAAATGGGTCTGCCCGCCCGGCCGATGCCCAGCATGACCTTCGTGCTCATGCGATTCATCGACCACCCTCAGGCTTTCTGGCGCGAAAGCCTCGGTCAACTTATTTGTGATATGTTGCTCGGTTCGCATGCTGCGGCTTAGCCACAGTCATGCGGCAAGGTCAATGCTGAGCCGCGACTCCGCGAAACAGGATTCCTGCATCTGTCAAGACTTGAAGGTTTGAATGGCACGTCCGCATAATCACCGCCCATGAAATTTGACTCGCCCCATTTCGATCGCATCCGGGTCAAACCCGAGCAGCAACACCGGCCACGCGCAGAAGGCGCCTCCTGCGACTGGAAAGGCTGTAGCGACGCCGCGACACATCGCGCCCCCAAGGGCCGGCTGCGCGAAAAGGAATATTGGCGTTTTTGCCTGGCTCATGCGCGTGAATACAACCAGTCCTACAATTTCTTTGCCGGCATGAGCGACAACGCAGTCGCGCAATATCAGAAAGACTCGATCACCGGGCACCGGCCGACCTGGAAGATCGGGATGAACGGCCCCATCAACGAGGCGTCGAGACGGCGCGGCCGTAAGCATGCAGGCCTGGAGGGTGCGGACGATCCCTTCGATATGTTCGGTGAAACTGGTGGGCGCGCCGGTTCACGTCCCGATCCCGACCACAAGCCGGAACGGCGGATGATCCGTAATGCCGAGCGCAAGGCCTTCGAAGCCATGGGCTTGGAGGACGGGGCGCCGAAGGCTGAGATCAAGATGCGGTTCAAGGCGCTGGTGAAGCGCCATCACCCGGATGCCAATAATGGTGACCGGTCCACCGAAGAGCGGCTGCGCGAGATCATCCAGGCCTACAATTATCTGAAGTCGGTTGGCTTCGCCTGACACGCGGCTGCAGGCGCGACTAACGGCGGCCTGATAAAAACGCGCAGCAGCCTTTCGCATCCGCGTTTCCCATCCTATGTTATTGGCAGCGTGACGATATTCGCCCCGGGCATCGGATTTATTGCCAGGCGGCCTCTTTCCCAGGTTGCCGCCGGCATCCGAACCGTATTATTCGAACCGTTTCTGGTTTCGCGGGTTTCGAAACCAACGGAGGAACAATGGCCGCCGCAGTACAAGAGGCTCCCCGCCTGCCCGATATGAAGGTGTCGATCCGCCAGCAATTCGGCTTCGACAGCGACATGGAAGTGCCGGCCTATTCCAAGCCGGACGAGCACGTGCCGGACCTTGACCCGGATTATCGCTTTGATAAGCCAACCACGCTCGCGATCCTCGCAGGCTTTGCCCACAATCGCCGCGTCATCGTCACCGGCTATCACGGCACCGGCAAGTCCACCCATATCGAGCAGGTGGCGTCGCGCCTTAACTGGCCCTGCGTGCGCGTCAATCTCGACAGCCACATCAGCCGTATCGATCTGATCGGCAAGGACGCCATTGTCATCAAGGATGGCCGGCAGGTTACCGAGTTTCGCGACGGCATACTGCCTTGGGCGTTTCAAAATAATGTCGCGCTGGTCTTCGACGAATATGACGCCGGCCGCCCCGACGTGATGTTTGTCATCCAGCGCGTGTTGGAAGCTTCCGGCCGTCTCACCTTGCTCGACCAGAATAAAGTGCTGAAGCCGCATCCGGCGTTCCGGTTGTTCGCCACCGCCAATACCATTGGGCTCGGCGATACCAGCGGGCTTTATCACGGCACCCAGCAGATCAATCAGGGACAGATGGACCGCTGGTCGGTCGTCACCACCCTGAATTATCTGCCGCACGACAATGAAGTCGAGATCGTGCTGGCGAAGGCCAAGCATTACCGGACCAACGAGGGCCGCGACATTGTCGGCAAGATGGTGCGCGTGGCCGATCTCACCCGTAACGCCTTTATGAATGGCGACATCTCAACGGTGATGAGCCCGCGCACGGTGATCACCTGGGCGGAGAACGCCGACATCTTCAAAGACGTGGGTTTCGCCTTCCGCGTCACCTTCATCAACAAATGTGACGAGTTGGAGCGGCCTATCGTTGCGGAATTCTACCAGCGCTCCTTCGGGCAGGAACTGCCGGAGAGCTCGGTGAACGTGGCGTTGTCGTAATCTCTGTGTCATTCCGGGTTCGCGCTTTCAGCGCGCCCCGGAATGACGGATAAAAAGATGGCTTCCAACAATAAACCAAAAGCTTCGTCTTCGAAGGAATCTCCGGCGGAGCCGTTCAAGCGTGCCGTCGCCGGCTGTCTGCGCGCGATTGCGAAGAAGCCGGATCTCGACGTGGCCTTCGCCGCCGAGCATCCCGGCCTCGCCGGCAACAAGGTGCGGCTGCCCGAGCCGGCGCGCAAGTTGACCCGACATGAAGCCGCTATTGTCCGCGGCCACGCGGATTCCATGGCGCTCCGGATCGCATGCCACGACCCGCAGATGCATCGCCGCTTGCAGCCCGGCGGCCAGCAGGCGCGAGCGGTGTTCGAGGCGGTGGAGCAAGCCCGCGTCGAGGCGATCGGCGCGCGGCGCATGCAAGGCGTGGCACAGAATCTTTCCGCCATGCTCGACGACCGCTTTCATCGCGGCAAGTTCGGCGAAGTCAGCGACCGCGCCGACGCTCCGATCGAAGATGCGCTCGCCATGATGGTGCGCGAACGGCTGACTGGATTGGCGCCACCGGCGGCAGCGAAGAAGCTCGTCGAGCTGTGGCGGCCGCTGATCGAGGATCGGGCCGGGCGCAATCTCGACCGTTTGGAGCGGCTGCTGGAGGACCAGCATAAATTCGGCGATGCCGTCCATGACCTGCTGGATTGCCTCGACATGGGCGAGGACAGGAGCGACGCGGAAGGCGACGAAGAAAACGACGAGGAAGAGCAGCGCCGCCGCAAAGAGGAAGCCGGCGACGACGGCGAAAACAAAGAAGCCGACGAATCGCAGCGGATGAGTGCCGAGGATGCGGAAGCCTCCAGCGAGGACCTTCCGGAAGAATCGACCGACGGCGACGCCGCCAGCGCCGATATGGCGGACGATACCGAAGGCGAGGAGGGCGAGACGGCGGCGCAGCCGTGGCGGCCCCGGCATGGCCGCAACGAGCCGCGCGGGCCCGACTACCGGCCTTTCATCGTGCGCTTCGACGAAACCGTCGCCGCAGAGGATCTATGCGACGCCGACGAGCTCGACCGGTTGCGGAGCTATCTGGATAAACAACTGTCGCATCTTCAAGGCGTCGTCGCGCGCCTCGCCAATCGGCTGCAACGCCGGCTGATGGCACAGCAGAACCGCGCCTGGGATTTTGACCTCGAGGAAGGCGTGCTTGATGCGGCGCGGCTCTCCCGCGTCATCACCGATCCGCTGCATCCGCTGACGTTCAAGAGCGAGAAGGAGACCAGATTCCGCGACACGGTGGTCACATTGCTGCTGGACAATTCCGGCTCGATGCGCGGACGCCCCATCACCGTGGCCGCTACGTGCGCCGACATTCTCGCGCGCACGCTTGAGCGCTGCGGCGTCAAGGTCGAGATCCTGGGCTTCACCACGCGCGCCTGGAAAGGCGGCCAATCCCGTGAAGCTTGGCTTGCCGCAGGCAAGCCGCCTAATCCGGGCAGGCTCAATGATCTTCGGCACATCATTTACAAATCCGCCGACGCGCCGTGGCGGCGCGCGCGTCGAAATCTTGGGCTGATGATGCGCGAGGGTCTGCTCAAGGAAAACATCGACGGAGAGGCGCTCGATTGGGCGCACAAGCGCCTGCTGGCTCGCTCCGAGCAACGCAAAATCTTGATGATGATTTCCGACGGCGCCCCCGTCGACGATTCCACGCTCTCGGTCAATCCCGGCAATTACCTGGAGCGGCATTTGCGCTGGGTGATCGAAGATATTGAGACGCGCTCGCCGGTTGAGCTTATCGCCATCGGCATCGGCCACGATGTGACGCGCTACTACCGACGCGCCGTGACCATCGTCGATGCCGAAGAACTCGGCGGCGCCATGACCGACAAGCTTGCCGAGCTGTTTGACGAACATGCCGCCGAGCCATGGCGCCCGGCGCCGCGCCGGCCCGACGCGTGGTCGCGAAAGTCAGCGACATTCCTTGATCCCCGCCACTGACGGCGGAGCGGATTCGCGCGTGGGGGAAGTGGGGTGGAGGTTAGCTGGCGGCGGCGAGCTTTTTCTCGACCTGGCGCTTTAGTTCCAGCGCCTTCGGCGACAACGTGTCAGCCTTCGCCTTCATCAGGAAGGCGTCGAGCCCGCCGCGATGATCGACTGTCCGCAGCGCGTTGGCCGACACGCGCAATCGCACGCCGCGACCAAGCGTGTCGGACATCATCGTGACATTGCATAGGTTGGGCAGGAACCGCCGTTTGGTCTTGCGGTTCGAATGGCTGACCTTGTGGCCAACGAGGGCAGTTTTGCCTGTCAGATCGCATCGCCGCGACATCGCCGAAACCTCGAATTCATTGAGCATGCCAAGAGGCGCCGGAACGAAAGTCGGCCCTGTTGGGGAGAGCGGCACGTATAGTGACGGTGGCCGAAGGCGTCAAGCCAAAGGTCCTAAGACATCATAGAAACGGCGCATTCACCTTTGAGATAAGACGGTGTCGAATCAACCAGAATTGCCGTTTTCAGAGATGACATCGCCGGTGGTAACGTCTGGCTTGCCGTCGTGTCTTACGTGTATGTTAAGCCCGGACTTCGCCAGTCGGCGGCTGCCCGCCCTGTCTCAGAGGACTGATGTTCGTGGTGCCTTTCCGGCTCGCTCGTCGACATACGCTTCGTAGCGCCGGCCTAGCGGTCGTTATGGCTTGCATGGCCGGTGGCGCTGCTCAGGCCCAGGGCAAGCTCGATGCCCGTTACACCGCTTCGCTCGCCGGCATTCCCATCGGCAAGGGCGCGTGGGTCATCGACATTTCCGACGATCAATATACGGCAGCCGCCAGCGGATCGGCGACCGGCTTGCTGCGTGTTATCGCCAGCGGTCAGGGCACCAGTGCGGCACGTGGCATCTTGGTGGCGGGCCAGCCGGTGGCGGTGAGTTACGCCGCGACCATTACTGCCGACAAAAAGACCGACGAAGTGCGGATGGCGATCAGCGGCGGGGCCGTGAAGGAATATGTCGTCGAACCGCCGTCACCTCCCAACCCGGAACGTGTCCCAATCACCGAAGCGCACCGTCACGGCATCATCGATCCGATGACGGCGTCGCTTGTTCGCGTTTCCGGCACCGGCGATCCGGTCGGGCCGGAAGCTTGTCAACGCAGTGCGTCAATTTTCGATGGCCGCATGCGCTATGACTTACAACTGGCGTTCAAGCGCATGGATAAGGTCAAGGCGGAGAAGGGCTACCAGGGGTCGGTCGCGGTCTGTTCGGTTTATTTCTCCCCGATCGCGGGCTACGTCCCTGATCGGGCCGCGATTAAATACCTCATAAGCTCGCGTGACATGGAGCTGTGGCTCGCGCCGGTCGCCGGCACCCGCGTATTGGTACCCTTCCGGGTTTCGATACCGACGCCCGTCGGTCTTGCCCTTCTCGAAGCCACACAGTTCATCTCGACGCCGCCCAAAGCGGCGAACGCGAAGACGCAGTAATAACGCAACAGGCAAGTTCTTGACTCTGGCATTTGCCTGCGGACGCCGCGCGTTAACGTTCTAGACCTCATTATGGAGGCAGATGCCGCCCTGGAAGCTTTATGTCGTAGGGTGCAAAAGAACAGACGCGAGATGTTGCGGTGAACGAAGCTCGACTCATGTTGAAGTACCGATTCGGCCGCGATTTGTTCCGTAGCCGTTCCGGAGATTAAGGCTCCGGCCGCCGCCGTCACATTGTGATACAGAACCCCTGCGGAGGGCCGAAGATCCTCCCCTGCACTCCTGGACCCTGATGCCAATTTCTTTTTCTCCGTCGGCCCCCCGCGATGCCCGTTTGCGCGGCGCCGGCGTCACAGCCGTTCTCGGCCCCACGAATACCGGCAAGACCCACCTCGCCATCGAGCGGATGCTGGGCCATTCATCCGGAATTATCGGATTGCCGCTGCGGCTATTGGCCCGCGAGGTCTACAACAAGATTGTCGATCGCGTAGGCGCCGATGCGGTGGCTTTGATTACCGGTGAAGAGAAGATCAAGCCGCAGAATGCGCGCTATTGGGTATCGACCGTGGAGGCGATGCCGCGCGACCTCGACGTTGCTTTTCTGGCTATCGACGAGGTGCAGCTCGGGGCCGATCTAGAACGCGGCCACGTCTTCACCGACCGCATCCTAAACCGGCGCGCGCGCGAGGAAACGCTCGTACTAGGCGCGGCCACCATGCGGCCGATGATCGAGAGGCTTCTCCCCGGCGCGCATATCCTCAGCCGGCCGCGGCTTTCTCAACTCACCTTCACGGGCGAGAAGAAATTGACGCGGCTGCCGCGCCGTTCCGCCATCGTCGCCTTTTCGACGGACGAGGTCTATGCGATCGCCGAGCTGATCAAGCGGCAGCGGGGGGGCGCGGCGGTGGTGCTTGGTGCGCTTTCGCCGCGCACGCGCAATGCCCAGGTCGCGCTTTACCAGTCCGGTGACGTCGATTATCTCGTTGCCACCGACGCGATCGGCATGGGTCTCAACCTCGACGTCGATCATGTCGCCTTCGCTTCCGACCGGAAATTCGACGGTTATCAATTCCGCAAGCTCAACCCGGCGGAACTTGCGCAGATCGCAGGCCGTGCCGGCCGCGCCATGCGCGACGGAAGTTTCGGCACCACAGGCCGCTGTCCGCCGTTCGAACAGGATTTGGTTCAGGCGCTGGAAAGCCACAGCTTTGAACCGGTGAAAATTCTGCAGTGGCGCAATACCGATCTTGATTTCTCTTCGCTCGGCGCCTTGCAGGCGACGCTGGCGATGACACCCACGCAACAGGGCCTTACCCGCGCCCCGATCGCCGAGGATATTCTCGTGCTCGAACATGCCGCGCGCGATGAGCAGGTGCGCGCGGTTGCGACAACACGGCAGGCGATCGAGCGGTTGTGGGAAGTCTGCCAGGTTCCTGACTATCGCAAGATTGCGCCGGCGACTCACGCGGAACTGGCGGTGACCCTCTATGGATTTTTGCAGCGGGAAGGTAATATCCCGGTCGATTGGTTCGCCGCTCAAGTGGCGCAGGCGGATCGCACCGACGGCGGCATCGATACGCTCTCGAACCGGATCGCGCATGTCAGGACCTGGACCTTCGTCGCAAACCGTCCCGACTGGCTGGCCGATCCCGAACATTGGCAAGGCGTCACCCGCGCGGTGGAGGACAGGCTTTCCGATGCCCTGCACGAACGCTTGGCGGAACGGTTTGTGGACCGCCGCACCAGCGTGCTGATGCGCCGGCTCAAGGAAAGCACGGTGCTGGAAACGGAGATCGGAAAGACCGGCGAAGTGGTGGTGGAGGGTCACGTCATTGGCCGTCTGGACGGCTTCGTATTCGCTGCGGACGCTTCCGCTGGAGGCTCGGAAGCGAAAGCCCTGCAGGCCACGGCGCAGAAAGCGCTCGCCGGCGAGATCGACGCCCGCGCCGCGCGTCTTGCCCAGGCGCCGGATGAGCAATTCGTATTGGCGTCCGATGGCACCATCCGTTGGACCGGCGAAGCAGTCGGGCGGCTCATATCCGCCGAGGAGGTGTTGCGTCCCCGGGTGCGTGTCATTGCCGACGAGCAACTGACCGGAGCCTCACGCGACAGCGTGCAGGCGCGGCTCGACCTTTGGCTCAAGACTCACATCGAGAAGCTGCTGGCTCCGCTCTTCGCGCTGTTGGCGGCTGAGGACATCACCGGCATCGCGCGCGGCGTTGCCTTCCAATTGGCCGAGGCCCTCGGCGTGCTGGAGCGGCAGAAAGTAGCGGAGGAGGTCAAGGGTCTCGATCAGCCGGCGCGCGCGACCTTGCGCAAGCATGGCGTGCGCTTCGGCGGCTACCACATCTATATTCCCGGCCTGCTGAAGCCGGCTCCGCGCATCCTGGCGACGCAGCTTTGGGCGCTGAAGAATATGGCTCCCGACGCCAAGGGAATTGACGAGCTACGACAGCTCGCAGCCGGCGGACGGACATCAATCCGGATCGACAATGACATCCCAAAGCCGCTTTATCGTATTGTCGGCTATCGGGTGTGCGGCGAGCGTGCGGTGCGCGTCGACATCCTGGAACGGCTCGCCGACTTGATCCGTCCGGCTTTGTCTTGGCGCGAGGGATCGCTAGGCCCGAAACCGCAAGGCGCGGTTGACGGCGGCGGCTTCACCGTGACACCGGCGATGACATCGCTCACCGGTGCGTCCGGTGAGGACTTCGCTTCGATCCTACGCTCGCTTGGCTATCGCATGGAGAAGCGGCCGAAACCGCCCGAGGCCGCCGTTGCAGCGCCTGAAGCCCCTGCATCGCCGTCAGCACCCGCGGAATCTATCGAGACCGAGATGATCGTGTCGGCGCCAGATCTGGCGCCAGAACTACCCGCGGCTGAATTGTCCGCCACAGAGCCTGATGTCACACCGCCTGTCGAAGCGGAGATACCCGCAGCCGATACAACTGCAGTCCCGCCTACGGCGACGGAGTCGCCAAGTGAAACGCTTCCAGGCACCGCTGCCGCTGAAATCCTTGCCGAGACTCCGGCAACCGCTGTTGCCGAGGAATTCATCGAAGTCTGGCGGCCGGGGCGTCCGTCCGAGCGTCCCCGTCGTCATTCTCAAGGAAATAGACCGCGCCGCGAAAAAAAGGGCGAAGCACCAGTTACGATACAAGGGGACGCGGCGGTCCCGGCTTCGGCGCAACCGGAAGCGACGCCAGGACAGCCACCCGCTCACAAGCGCCGTACGCAACGGCCGCACCGCCAGACATCGCAGCCGGAACGTCCTCGCCGCCGCGAACGCGACAGCGAACGGCCGGCTTTTGCCAAGACAAGGCCAGCTCCCGAACGCCGCGAGAAGCCCGCCGACCCCAACTCACCTTTCGCCAAGCTCGCCGCGCTGAAGGCGCAGCTTGAGGCCGACGCCAAGGAGCGGCGCTGAGCCGCGCGGCTGCTTGGACCGCCAGCGCATCGATAAATGGTTGTGGGTCGCACACGTCCTTGTCCGACTCACGTCGTCCTTCGGGTTTTGCCGGTCACAAACTCTCAGAGCAGGGCTCTTGACTCGCCTTTTTGTTGGCAAATTATACGCGCTTGCTCTGAGCGGTCAATTATACATGCTCGCACCGGCCGTCGATTTCATGCAGAAGTTAATCGCAGCCATTTTCGTCCTTGCGCTCGTAGGTGCACAAGCTCAGGCACAGTCTAGAGTTTGGCAACCCTCGTTGGGCCATGCACAGACGCTGATCTGGCCCCGGGACGTGCCAAATTCTGCGCCAGTTACGAAGTCGGAGTCTGTTCGTTCTGACTGGCCGAAGGTTACGGACGTCAACCAACCAACGTTTACCGTTTACCCGCCCAAGGGCAACAACACCGACGTGACCGTGGTGGTGTTCCCCGGTGGGGGCTACCAGTTCCTGGCCATGGATTTGGAAGGTACGGAGATCTGCGACTGGCTGACCTCGCGTGGCATCACGTGCGTGCTACTGAAGTACCGGGTACCCGACTCGGGTCCGACATGGAAGAACGGCCATCGCTATTACCCAGAGGTTCACACGGCTTTGCAGGACGCGCAGCGTACGCTTGGGCTGCTGCGCCAGCGTGCTGCGCGGTGGCACATCGACCCACATAAGGTCGGCGTGATGGGCTTTTCCGCGGGCGGACATTTAGTCGCCGCGGTGAGTACGCAATTCACTCAGCGAACCTATCCGCCGGTTGATGACGCCGACGAGCTGAGCAGCAGGCCGGACTTCGCCATCATCCTCTACCCTGGCCATCTGTGGGCGCACGAAGACGACCCCCCCGCCATCCGTAATCAGGCAGACTTAACCTTGCGCGCGGACATCCGTGTCAGGTCTGACACTCCACCAACTTTCATAGTGCATGCTCAGGATGATCCCAGGGACGCTGTAGAGGAATCGCTCACTTATTACCTTGCCCTGAAGAGAGCTGGCGTGCCCTCGGAAATGCACCTGTACGCGCACGGTGGCCACGCCTTCGGCTTGCGCCCCACCAACCTGCCGGTCAGTCGCTGGCCGGATCTGGTTGAGCAGTGGCTGCGCACCATCGGCATGCTTGCAGCGCCGGAAAGCGAACCCGAGCAATCTGCAGGCGATTCCCGTCATCTGGTTGGCCAGAGCGAAGAGACGCGTCCTCCTCGTTAGGCTAGACCGCCAGCGGCACATCGATGGCGAGCAATGCGCGGGTCGTGCGCACTCGGAGCGCCTCGGCCGCGCTTGTCGCATCCGGTCATGTCCGCCTGAACGGCCAGCGAATCGATGCCGCCAGCCGGCTGGTGCGCGCGGACGATGTAATCACCGTCGCGCTCGACGGCGGCGTGCGGGTCCTGAAGGTGGCGGGCTTCGCCGAGCGGCGCGGCGACGCGGAGGCCGGCCGCGCGCTTTATGTCGAGCTCACGCGCAGCCGGCCCATGCCGTAGGAATCGACGAAGACGCCGTCGCGGAAGGCGTCACTCCGCCGCGTGCCCTCGATGACGAAGCCGAACTTCTTGTACAGCCGGATCGCGTTGGCATTGTCCACGTAGACCGTCAGCTCCAGCCGCCGCAGATTGAGCCAGTTGTCGGCGACGTCGACCACCGCCGCGAGCAGCGCCGAACCGACGCCGCGGCCATGAAAATCGTCATGGACGCAGAGCCCGATGCCGCCGACATGGCTGCGCCGTCCCTTATACTGGGTCACATCGGTGGAGCCGATCAGCCGTCTGTCGAGCATCGCCACGATGCCGACATTTCCCTCCGGCGGCGCTTCTAGCCATTTCCGCGTCTGCTGGCGGCTCGCGAACGGCAAGCGCAGCGTTCCGAAGCGGACCTTGGGAAGCGCCATCAGGGCGGCGATTCCCTCCCAGTCCTCGGGCTCGCGGGCGCGCAACGTCAGCCCAGCGATGTTCGGGCGCGCGCCGCGCGGCGCTGCCGGCCGCTGGGTAACTTTCTTCGTGGTCACAACATCCTCCATCATTGCGGCGGCGACGGAGGTGGCCCACATAAAAAAGGCCCCGTCCGGTGCCGGCGGGGCCTGGGGGTAAGGAATTTCGCGAACGCTTTAGCGCAGCTCACCCTCCACCGGCCCGCCAAAGCGGGTCATGGTCTCGCGGATTAGTTGGGTGTACGAGCACTGCATGGCGCGCCCGTTAGCACATCTCGTGCGGCGGGTAAATATTGCGCGGTGCATTGCTTGCGGTTCGTGGGCGCCTGGGCTACGCACCCGGTCGGATGTGGAGTGGTTGCGGATGACTTACGTCGTCAACGAAAACTGCATCAAATGCAAATACATGGACTGCATCGAAGTCTGTCCCGTGGATTGCTTCTATGAGGGCGAGAACATGCTCGTCATCCATCCGGACGAATGCATCGATTGCGGCGTGTGTGAGCCGGAATGTCCGGCGGAAGCGATCAAGCCCGACACCGAGCCCGGCCTGGAGGAATGGCTGGAGCTGAACGCCGAATACGCCAAGACCTGGCCCAATATCACCGCCAAGAAAGAGCCTCCGGCGGATGCCAAGGACTGGGAGGGGGTGGCGGGCAAGAAGCAGTATTTTTCCCCGAAGGGCGGAAGCGGGGATTAGGGACTTCCGGCACGCGACCCTATTATCGTCACGGCCGGGCTCGTCCCGGCCATCCACGTCTTGATCTGCGCGGAAGTAAGACGTGGATGCCCGGCACAAGGCCGGGCATGACGATTTCGGTAGGCCTAAGACAGGTCGATCCGCGAAACCGAATTAAGTAACAACCTAGGCGCGCTTTTAACCAATTATGCGATTTTGCAGCGGCGAATGGCTGGATTGCCGGTTTGCACTGCCATAAAGCTTTGATTTTTCCCGAAAATGTGCTATATAGCTGCATAACCAAGAGAATACCGCAGCCGATAGCTCCCCCCTGGGAGCCTATTTTTTCGGTGCGTTCCCGTGGCGTCTTTTCAGAGGGCGTGTAACCCACGCAGAGAGCAGTGGCAGCAAAATCGCGTCAACGTTCGAAGAAGGCCGTCAAGACCGCTTCGAAAAAGGCATCTACCGGGGCCAACCGGAGGAAGAAGCCCTCCGCGACCGCTACCCGGCGGACGAAGAAGAAGACATCCCCTGGCGCAAGCCGGAGGAGCCCGCAAGCTGCGCGCGGTACAGCCCGCCGCGTGGCTCCCGTAGCCAAACCTGCCGCCCCGCGCAAGCCGGAAGGTGAAGGAGCAATTCCTGGGATGACCAGCAACAAGAAGACTACACAACGTCAAGGCTTCAAGACCAATGAGTTCATTGTCTATCCGGCCCATGGGGTCGGCCAGATCCTCTCCATCGAGGAGCAGGAGGTGGCCGGCGCCACGCTGGAACTGTTCGTCATCAACTTCATCAAGGACAAGATGACGCTGCGCGTTCCCACCGCCAAGATCGTCAGCGTCGGCATGCGCAAGCTCGCCGAGCCGCCGATGGTCAAACGCGCGCTAGAGACGCTGAAGGGCCGCGCCCGCGTCAAGCGCACGATGTGGTCGCGCCGCGCGCAGGAATACGAGGCCAAGATCAATTCCGGCGACATCGTCGCCATTGCCGAGGTGGTGCGCGACCTGTTCCGCTCCGACTCGCAGCCGGAACAGTCCTACAGCGAGCGGCAGCTTTACGAAGCGGCGCTCGACCGGCTGTCGCGCGAAATCTCGGCGGTGCAGCGCGTCACCGAGACCGAGGCGGTGAAGGAGATCGAGGCGGCGCTGGCCAAGGGCCCGCGGCGCGGACCGAAGCCGGCCGACGAGGCGGAAGCCGTGGTCGAGGAAGAGGCGGCGTAAGCGCGGGATTCTCTCGCGTTCTGCGAAGTTACGGAAAGCCCGGCGGAAACGCCGGGCTTTTTGATTCTTTTATCCCGGATCGGCGGAGGTACGTCAGTTAACGAATTGTTAACCTTATATCTTAAGAATTCGTTAGGGGAGCAGCGAACCTGGAGGCGACGATGAATACCATAATGATCAAGTGCTTCAGCACGGCGCGTTGGGTGTCGACGGGAATCGATATCGATCCACAGTCGTTCAATCAAATCCCAGACGTCGTTGCCACAACACGTTGCCCCGCTTGCGGGCAAGATCACTCATGGTCAAAGAAAGATACGCTGGTTTGCGAGTTCGCTACGCCCGGCAGCCAAAGTGGAAAACAGCTGTTCACATTGTGAGCGCGCGGATTTAGCTCAATGGCTGCTGCCGCAGGAAAAGAGCTACGCCATTAGCTTCTCGATCCGGATCGGCAATTGGCGCACGCGAATGCCGGTGGCGTGATAGACCGCATTGGCGACGGCGGCTGCGGTGCCGACATTGCCGAGTTCGCCGATGCCTTTGACGCCCGCCGGATTGACGGTGTCATCCTGCTCCGGAATCATAATGACCTCGAGCTGCTGAATGTCGGCATTCACGGGAACGAGGTAGTCGGCAAGATTGTCATTCACGTAGCGGGCGTTGCGTTGGTCGATTTCCGTCGACTCGTGCAATGCCGATGAAATGCCCCAGATCATCGCGCCCATGTGTTGGCTGCGGGCGGTGCGCGTATTCATGACGCGGCCGGAGGCGAAGGCGCCGACGATGCGGGGCACGCGGATTTCACGCGTGAGCCTATGCACGCGCACTTCCACAAATTCCGCGCCCATGGCGTACATCAGCTTTTCGCCTTTTGAGCCGCCCACCAAAGTCGGCGTGCCGTCATAAAGCTTCTTGATCGGGTTATTGAAAAGGCCAGTGATGGCGTTGGGCTGAGCCGCGGGTGGAATGAACTCCGCGTATTCTTCCAACGTTGAAACGCCCAGCCGCGCGAACTTTGACTCGAGACTGTTGGCGGCGGCGCTGCCGACGGTTTCCTGCGATCCGCCTGCGTTGTTGAGCTTGGCCATC
>JAXDOS010000066.1:0-15339 GCA_034668785.1 Alphaproteobacteria bacterium | reverse complement strand
CGCGCCCTCGGATCGGCCTAAGAGAGGGTGAACAGACCGCCGATGAAGGAAATTTGGCTGAAGGGATCGAAATTGGCGGTTTGTCGCGTGAGGCAGTTCAGTTTGCTCTTGTAGCTCAGATCGCCGCCAAACACCGGATGCCCGAAGGTGTAGGCATAGTCCACCACGGGATGCACGACCGGGATTTGGCTCTGCTGATCGGATTCGGAAAATCCATAAAAATAAATGCTGCGGGCATCGAAGTAACTGCGGTCGCCGCGTCCGCTAAGATAGAGCTGCGAAATGCCCTCGGTCGGCGTGGTTTTCAGGATGTCCGACGCCCTTATCCTCGACGCGTCGTAATCCTGCAAAAAGGTCTTGTCAGTGGGATCCACGATGTCCCAGCCCCACACCCATTTATCCGAGAGACTGAACTGGCCGGAGCTTTCCAGACTGCCGCGAAATGCGCGCTTGCCGGGCGTCGGACTGCCGTCGGTATGGACGAAAACGTTTGGGTCCAACTGGCTGATGGCGGCGCCGCGAATGAAGTAGGAGCCGCTCTCCAGCCGCTGCCGCCATTCGCCCTGGAGCAATGGCCCTTGTTTCCATGTGATCAGCGGCGTGAAGGTGAAATCATAATCCGGCGCGAGCGCCCAGAAATAAGGAACGCTGACGCCGAGGCCATAGATCGAAGTCGATGAGAACGTCGGGATGAGAAAGCCGGTCTTGCGCTTTACAGTCGGATCGGGAGCCGAGAAGTAAGGCATGTAGATCGCAGGGACGCCGAAAAATTCGAGCTGGGCCTGCTCGAAATACATCATCTTTTCGTTCTGATCGTGGATGATGCGCGCGGCCTTCACCTGCCACAGCGGCGGTTTTTTCGGATCGTCCTTGCACGGCTCGCAAGCGGTATAGACGCCGCTATGGAAAACGGAAAAGTTGCCGCCCGAACGTTCGGCCCGCGCGGCGGCGATGCTGGTCTGCTCCGGCGCGTCCAACCGCAGCGAATCGACGAAGCCGTCGCGGTAGTCGTCGGTAAGCTCCATGATTTGGCCATAGGTGACTTGGCCATCGGCCTCGGTCAGCCGGGCATTGCCTTCGGCGTGCAGGCGTTTGGTCTTCTGGTCGTAGATGACCTTGTCCGCCTCGAGCGTCGAGCCGGAATAATAGATCTGCACGTTGCCGACGGCGGAGACGCGCTCGTTGGTATAGTCGTAATGAATCTCGGTAGCCTGCACGAGCATCTGCTCGTTCGACGGACCATGCCGAACGGGCGGCTTCGGGCGAGCGGGGAAATTGACGACTTGCGCCGCAGCCGGTTCCGGCCAACCGCCCACGACGAGCGCCGCCGCGACGGCAAGAAAAATCACGCCCGGCAACATAAGCCGGCGGCCTCTTGACGGCCGAGAGACGGTCAAGCCGGCCATCACCCATCCTCGCGATAACGCAACGCGGCGAGAGCCATCCGCGCACCAACGGCTGGCGGCAACGCGCTTGTCACCGGATACATTACGGGCGCCACTCAACTCACCTGTCACTTTTCGCCAGACAAAGAGCAGAAAGTCGGCCGCGGCGCTACTTCGCGCGCTGCCGAAGCGAGAAAAAATTCGGGATTGCATTCCGGCTGGAGAATCCATGACGACCGGCAAAGTTGACCGGGAGTAAGCCGTTTGGAACGCACCCAAAGAGGTGCGACACATGTTACGGCCGAAAAACCCCATCCGCTCCCATGTCCCCTAACGCCTAGCTCGACAACGGGCGTCCAACCCCGACCTCGGCCCTGCCTCCCCTGGATATCTCAGTTTCGCAGGATTCTCTTTGAATTCATCCACAAAATGGCTTGGGCAAGGCGAAGCCTCGGGTTCCATAGGCAAACCCCTCGATTCACTGGGCTGGACCTGTGAACCTGGCTAACCAAAGGTAACTAAAGGGCGGAATTCGCCTGCCGTCTGAGGAGCTTATGCTCGGGACCTTGTTAGAGGGAAGGCATTTTTCAATCGCCGGTTGGCGAGTTTGGACTTGAACGACCGCTACGAGCCAGCCGTAACCCGGGGATTGGCAGTCATGGCTTTGCCTGAGTCTCGCAATTCTTCGTGCGCGCCGTCTCTTGCAGCAGCTTCAGGTCGCCTTGCGTTTTCAGATATTCGGAACGGTAGGCGCCGGCAGCAATGATGACACCGGCGCTCTCCTGTTCGGCTTTGTCGATCAGCACCTTCAGTTCTTGCTGGCGCGCGGAAGTTCCCTTCACCGCGGCCGCGATGTCGGCACAACTCGAATAATCGAAAGCTCCCGGCGTGACGAACAGCATATCGAAAGAACCGCAGCCGGATACAGTCGCTGCGAGAAGCAAGGCGGCGCTGGCGTTTCTAACGATGTGAAGGTGTGTTTTCATCGAGGATGGTTTGAAGAAAGACGAAATGGTTGCACTCCGCCTATATGGTCATCGCCATGCATTTTTCCACAAAGGCCAGAAGGTCGCCACCGGTGAAAAGGTGGCCAGCAATACCTGCTGCACGAGCCGCCTCGATATCGCCCGATCGGTCGCCAATCAGAAAACTGCGTTCCTGTTCGATCGGCCAGCTTCGCATCAGATCGAAGATCATTCCGGGCGCCGGCTTTCTCCAATCGGAGATGCGCCGATAGGCGTCGACGCTGGCTTCCGGGTGATAGGGACAATAGCGCACGTCGTCGATGCGCGCGCCCTGCGCGGCGAGTTCCTTCCGCATCCAACCGTGCAGCGCGTCAACGTCGCCTTCGGTGAAATAGCCTCGCGCGACGCCGGACTGGTTGGAGATCACAAAGACCAGATAACCGGCTTCATTGAGGCGGCGGACAGCAGCGGCTGCGCCCGGCATCCAGCGGATGCGTTCACTCGTGCCGATATAGCTGTCATCGTAGTTGAGGACGCCGTCGCGGTCGAGAAAAGCCGCGGGCCGCCGCATTTCCTCCGCTGCGGTCGGATGCCGCTCCGGCACTCGATCAGGCCTTTGGTTTTGTTGGCGCGCCAAAGAGATCGCGTTCGACAATCTCGCATATGGCATGGGCCGCGGTGATGTGAACTTGTTGTACCAGAGATGTCTCTTCCGACGGAACCGCCAGGAAGAGATCGCACAAGACGTGCATATTCGCGCCGCTGGCGCCGCTGAAACCGACCGTCGTCACGCCGATCTCGCGCGCCGCCTTCAGCGCGGCCAACACATTCGGCGAGCGGCCCGAGGTCGAGATCGCAAGAAACAGATCGCCACGCCGCCCGAGGCCGCGGACTTGGCGTTCGAACACCCGCTCGAAACCATAGTCGTTGCCGATCGCCGTGAGCACCGAGCTGTCAGTCGTGAGCGCGATCGCCGGCAGGGGAGCGCGATCGAAACCAAAACGCGAGAGCAGTTCGGCGGCGATGTGCTGCGCATCGGCGGCGCTGCCGCCGTTGCCGGCGATGAGGAGCTTGCCACCGTCGCGCAAGGTGCGGCTGACGCGCTCGGCGATGGCTGTGACGGCGGCAATAAAATCTCGATCGCCAACGACGCGATCGAGAAGCTCGCGTGAGCGGCTGAAATAACGTTGAACGGCGTCCTCACGCGGATCGGCCATATCGAGTCCCCGGCAGGCCGAATGTATCGGCGGTCCGTGGTAGCCGCCGCAAAGCTTGTAGGCAAGGCCGCTTGGAGGCCGGCGGCTTATGGCAGCGAGTAACGGAGACGGCAGCGCATCCGGCTGAAAACACGCGAGAAAAGACAAGAAAAAATAAGTTATCCCCGCCTCTGAATCCGGCCTTATCTTTGTCGTGCCTGGCTCGTCGAGGGGCGTCTGCTAGGGACGCTTAGTTGGCGGAGTCGGGCGCGGTTCCTGCGGGCGAGGCTCGTAACCTCCCACTCGGGCGCCGCCGGGGACCCGCCCGGGCGACACTACGGTCGCTCTGCAGGGAGCCTGCTGGACTTGGCAGGAGCGAAAAGCTCCGAGTCGAGGAAGCGCGGACCCGGTGGTGAAAAATGTCGTGGTGGAGCGCCGAGAGGCGAGACGAGTCTCGCAGGCGAGTTACGCAGACTGCGTAAACTTGTCTGCGGCGCAAGGCTCGTGCCGCGCCTCGCAAGCGCGGTTTGTTTGGTGCGCCTTCTCGGCGCTCCGCTCCCCTTCGTGTTTTGGGGAAGGAAAGAGGAGACCGGCGCGCCCGCGCCGCCAACAATAGGGCCGGCGGAGCTTTGGTCGTCCCTTATCCCTCCCCCTTGTGGGGAGGGTCGCTGCGAGCGAAAGCGAGCAGCGGGGTGGGGACTTCGTGCGTCACCCCACCCGGCTCGCGACAAGAGTCGCTCGCCACCCTCCCCACAAGGGGGAGGGATAAGAAGAAGTGGCTGTTTGAAATACTTCCTCGTGCCAATCAGACGTGCCCACATTTGCGTTAGATTTCCATAGCGAATAATAGAAGTAGAAATTTCTTGAGATTGGCCGCTCTTTTTCATCGCGCCTTGAGTTGCAAACAATCCGATGGACTTCATTTATTCAATCAACCTGCTTTATTCTCTGTCAGGTTTCGGCGTCGGGATGCTGGTTGGGATGACCGGCGTCGGCGGCGGGTCGCTGTTGACACCCTTGCTCATTCTGCTGTTCGGCATTCACCCGTCGACGGCGGTTGGCACCGACTTGCTCTACGCGGCCGCGACCAAAAGTGGCGGCACGGCGGTTCACAGCTTGAGCCGCACGATCGATTGGCTTGTCGTCCGCCGGCTCGCGATGGGCAGCGTCCCGGCCACGGCTGCGACGCTGCTTGTTCTGTTCAATCTGAATATCGCCAGCGCTTCCGCGCGCGGATTGATCACCACCACGCTCGCCTGCGCGCTGCTATTGACCTCTGGAGCCTTGATCTTCCGCAAGAAGATACTGTCGTTCTATGCGCGTCGCGTCGGCGTACTCGATCCGCGGCGCACGGCGATGCTTACCGTGGTGACCGGGGCCATACTTGGCGTGCTCGTATCCATATCATCCGTCGGAGCCGGGGCGCTCGGGGTCACGGCTCTGATCCTGCTGTATCCAAATCTACCGGCCGCGCGGATTGTCGGATCGGATATTGCCCATGCGGTGCCGCTCACTCTCATTGCCGGCCTGGGCTATTGGGTCATGGGCGGTGTCGATTGGCCGTTGCTTGGTTCGCTGCTGGTCGGTTCTTTGCCGGGGATTGTTATCGGCAGCTACTTTTCCGTTCGCGTGCCCGACAAAGCGCTCCGCGTCATCCTCGCGGTGACGCTCATTGCCGTGGCCGTCAAGCTTCTGATGTGAGGGCTTGCGCCGTCAGCGCACCGCGAACGACTTCCAGCACCTGTCCGACCGGAACATCGCTCGCGCGCCGCTGCCGTACATCTAGATGGTTCGGTTCGTCCGGCGGCTCAATCGCCGCCACGAGCGGATTGAGCGGCGCCCAAAGCCGCGGTCTCGTTGGCCCGAAAATGCCGATGGTGGGCGTGCCGATTGCCGCCGCCACATGCATCAGGCCGGAGTCATTCGACACCGCCATATTCGCCGCCTTGAGTGCCAGCACAGCGTTGCGCAGATCCGGCCCAGTCAAATCATGCGCGCGCGGTCCAGCCTGCTGCACGATTTGCGCCGCGAGCGATTTTTCCTGCGGCCCGCCGAGCACCCAAATAGTCGCGCCATCTTGCGCCAGCGCTCGCGCCAATTCGGCATAGTGCGCCGTCGGCCAGCGTTTCCCTTGTCCCACCGCGCCCGGCGCGAGCGCGACGACCGGAGAATCGTCAGCAACAAGACCGTTGCGTGAGCGCCATTCCGTGACCTCCGCCGCAGGCACCACCAGTTCCGGCAGCGGCCACTCGGCCGGCAATGGCGCCCCCTTCGGCAGCGCCAGCGATCCGCAGCGGTCGATCATGCGTTCCAGCCGGCGTTCGCCCCAGCGCAGGTCATTGAGCAGAAAAAATCGGCCTTCGCCGGCGAAGCCGACGCGTTCAGGAATGCCGGCCAGGAACGGCGCCAGCGCCGATTTCCAAGTACGCAGCATGATCAGGGCGGTGCCGTAGTCTTCCACCCGCAAGCGCTCCGCCAGCGCCCGATACTCCCCGAGGGGCAAACGGCCGCGCGGCAAATCCCAGACAATTCCCTTCCTCACCCCGGGCATGTAATCGAGCAGCGGCGCGCACAGCGTCGTCGTCAGCATGTCCACCGGCCGGTCGGGCCAGCGCGCCCGCAGCAGCTTGACGACCGAGTGGCAGCGGACGAAATCGCCGATCCACATATAGGGGACGACCAAAATAGGTTGGCTCTGGATCGGGCGGCTGGTCGTCATGCGATGCTCATAGCCTATCGCTTTGCTGCTGCAAGAGAAATGGGCCCGATAACGCTATCCCGCGTGACAAATCCTGCCAGCGCTGGCGCGCAGTTTACCCCTCTGAGTCCGGTAAGTTGCACCATCGGAGAGAGTGGGGCAAAGGTGGGCGCGACGCAGGGGCGGCGGGGTACGTGCACTGATGTTGTTGGTCACCGGCGGCGCCGGGTTCATCGGATCGAACGTGGTCGCCAGCCTCAACGAGTCCGGGCGGACCGACATCGTCGTCAACGACTTCTTGGGCTCCAAGGAAAAATTGCCCAATCTCGCCAAGCGCCAGGTGGCTGAGATCATTCCGCCGGATGACCTTTTCCGCTGGCTGGAAGGGCGCAAGCTCGACGCGGTGATCCATCTCGGCGCTATCTCCGACACCACGGCAACCGACGCCGACCTCGTCATGGGCACGAACTTCCATTTGTCGCTCAAGCTCCTGGACTGGTGCGTCATCACGCGAACGCCTTTCATCTACGCCTCCTCGGCCGCGACTTACGGCGATGGCGCTGCCGGGTTTGATGACGACTGGTCGGTCTCCGCGCTGTCGCGCCTGCGGCCGATGAATCTCTATGGCCGGAGCAAGCATCTTTTCGACCTTGCGGTTGCCGAGCGTTACGCCAAGGGCGAAAAACTTCCGCCGCAATGGGCGGGACTGAAATTCTTCAACGTCTTCGGGCCGAACGAGTATCACAAAGGCGCCATGGCCAGCGTGCTGTCGAAGGTATTCGATTCAGCCAAAGCCGGGGAGCCGGTGCGCCTGTTCAAGTCGCATCGCGCGGGGATTGCCGACGGCGATCAGCGCCGCGATTTCATCTACGTTGACGACGCGGTCGCGGTGGTGCGGTGGTTGCTGGCAACGCCGTCGGTCAGCGGGATTTTCAATGTCGGCACCGGCAAGGCTCGCAGCTTTCGCGACATGATCAGCGCGATGTTTGGGGCGCTGGGCCGTCCGGCAAACATCGACTATGTCGATATGCCCGCGGCAATCCGCGACACGTACCAGTATTTTACCCAAAGCGAGGTCGCGAATTTGCGGCAGGCGGGTTACAACGCGGACTTCATGCCGCTGGAGGCTGCCGTGAAGCGTTATGTATCCGGCTTCTTGAATTCAGCGGACCGCTACCGGTAGGGCGATGGCTAACTTCGAAAAAGAACTTTCCGACCTCGGCAGCCAGACGGTGCTTTGCATCGGCGACCTGATGCTCGACGATTTCGTCTATGGCGAGGTGTCGCGCATCTCGCCGGAAGCCCCGGCGCCTGTCGTCGCCGTCAGCCGCAGCGAGATCGCGATCGGCGGCGCCGGCAATGTGGCGCGCAACCTGGTCTCGCTCGGCGCGCGTTGCATCTTCGTCGGCGTGATCGGCGAAGATGAGGCCGGCCGCACATTGATGTCGGCGTTGAAGGCGGAGCCGATGATCGAGGCGCACCTCGTTATCGATCCTTCCCGGCCGACGACCCGAAAGGTCCGTTTCGTTTCCGAACATTATTCCACGCACCTGCTGCGTGCGGATTGGGAACTGGCCAAAGCCGTTGACGCACCCAGCGAGAAAGCGCTGATCGATTACGCGCTGAGCGCACTGCCGCGTGTCGGCGCAGTCGTGCTGTCGGATTATGCCAAGGGAGTGCTGACGCCCCGGGTTATTCGTGCGGTGATCGATGCGGCGAACAAGCTGAAAAAACCCGTCATCGTCGATCCCAAGGGTACCGACTTTTCCATTTATCGCGGCGCTACGCTGATCACTCCTAACCGCGCGGAACTCGCGGTGGCGACGCGGCGTGCCGCTGCTACCGAAGCCGAGATTGTCATCGCCGCTGCCGAGCTAGCCAAGCTGGTGGAGAGCAAAGCCGTCTTGGTGACGCGCAGCGAGCACGGCATGACGCTTGCGGTGATGGGCGCCGAACCCGTTCATGTGCCGGCTTATCCGGTGAAGGTGCGCGATGTTTCCGGCGCCGGGGATACCGTGGTCGCGGTGCTGGCGGCGATGCTTGCGGCGGACGCCGGCTTCGAGCCGGCCATGCGCGCGGCGAATGCGGCGGCGGCTGTCGCCGTCAGCAAGCGCGGCACCGCTACTGTGTCAGTCGCCGAGCTTCGCGCCCGCATTCTTCCCGCCGCGTCGCTCGCCGCCGAGGAGAAAATCCTGTTCGACTGGTCGATGCTGGACGAGCGGCTGGGTGAGTGGCGGCGGCAAGGTCTCAGTATCGGTTTCACCAATGGATGTTTCGACCTGCTGCATCCCGGCCATATCAAGCTTCTGACGGAGGCTCGCGCGGCTTGCAGCCGGCTCGTTGTTGGTCTCAACAGCGACGCCTCGGTGACGCGCCTCAAAGGCGAAGGCCGCCCGGTGCAGGCGGAATATGCCCGCGCCGGTGTGCTGGCGGCCTTGGAAGCGGTAGATCTGGTCGTCATCTTCCCACAAGAAACGCCGCTCGAATTGATCCGGCGCATACGTCCCACAGTGCTGATCAAAGGCGGCGATTACAAACTCGAAGACGTGGTCGGCCGCGAGGAGGTTGAAGCCGAGGGCGGCGAAGTGATGCTCATTGAGCCTGCGCCCGGATACAGCACGACAAGGATCGTGCAGCAATCGCAAGCGCGCAAGCAGCCCTGAGCATCGCGAAGTTTGCACCATGGCCGGACAATTGCCGCATCATGAGGAAGAAAGGCTCGTCCGCGAGTTCTTTCACGACGCCACATCGGGATTTTTTGTCGAAGTAGGCGCCAATCATCCAACCTATGCGTCGCAGACTTGGCATCTCGAACAGGCGGGTTGGACCGGAGTGCTGGTCGAGCCGCAGCCCGAACTAGTCACCCGACTCGCCGCCGCGCGCACCGCCAAGGTGTTTGCGGTGGCCTGCGCCTCGCCGCAGGAGGCCGGCCGCTCGCTGCCGCTGCATGTCGCCGGGCCGTTATCGTCGCTTGACCCCAGCCAGATGGCGCGGGGCGCAAGAGCGGAACGCGTCATCATGGTGCCGGTCAGGACGCTCGACGACGTTCTCGACGAAGCGAAGGCACCGGCGCCCATCGACTTCCTCTCGGTTGACGTCGAGGGTCACGAAATCAAGGTGCTGCTCGGCTTCGACTTCGCGCGCTGGCGACCGCGGCTGATCCTGATCGAAGATCATGTGGGCAACCTCAACCGGCACCGCTTCCTTCAAGGCAGCGGTTATCGTTTGGTTCGCCGCGCCGGCAACAATGGCTGGTATGTGCCAAACGACGCGCCGGCCCAGCCGGGATGGCAAGACCGTTGGCAGATCATGCGAAAATATTATCTGGCTTTGCCGTTCCGCATGGCGCGCAACGTGTCGCGGCGGTTCAGGGACCGGCTACGCGGTCGTTGATCGTTGGATCGGACGGCGCCACATTCTGCGGCCGCTCTAGCTTCTCGCTCGGTGGCGGTTCCCACGACTGCGTCTCCTCATGGCGCTTGGCATAGCGATAGAATGTGCCTTCGAAATTCCCCAGCGCGATGACGAAACCAGCCCAGCCATCCTTAAATCCACGCTTGAAGATGTAGTGCTTGATGAAGGCCCACAGGCCATGCCCGAGCGCGCTTCCCATCGAGACCCGCTTGCGCGCCAGCTTGCGCGCGCCGAGCGTGGAGTAACGGTCCATCTTGCGGATGATTTCCTCAAGATTACGAAACGGAAATTGCATAATGGCATTCTGAAGCTGTCCGAGCGGCTTGCCGGTCAGGAGTTCGTAGCCTTCATGCACCACCTCATTGGTGTAGCGCATGGCGCCGTTACGAAAGAATTGCGGCTGCCGGAAATTCGGATACCAGCCCGAACCCGTGATCCAGCGCCCCATGATATAATTCCGGCGCGGGACCAGATAGGCATCGTGCCCGGCACCGGCGGCGAGCAGCGCGAGGATCTCATCGCGCACGGCGGCAGTGCAGCGCTCGTCGGCATCGAGGCTGAAGATCCACTCGTGGTGGCACTCCGCGACCGCTTGATTGCGCAGATCACCAAACCCCTGAAACGGTATCTGGACGACCCGGGCGCCGAGACTTGTGGCGATCTCTGTCGTCCGGTCGGTGCTGCCGGAGTCAGCGACGACAATCTCGTCGGCCCACAGCACGCTCGACACCGCCGCCGCGATCTTTTCGGCTTCGTTATAGGTGAGGATGTATGCGGAAATCTTCTGCATGTGCCAATCAATAGAAGCAATATGCGCGGAGCGCACCATAACGGCCGCCACAGGGCCGGTCTATCACCAGGCCTCCATCCCGTGAACCGAATGCCATGAGACGTGCCGTAGGACGGGATGGAGATCTGCTGTTTTTGTACCGCGTGAATGCGCTTACTAGTGCTGCTTATCGGCTTGGCAATTCGCATGAATTTCTGCGTCGGTGGCCGCGAGAGCCTGGCAAGCTTCGCGAGTCGATGTACACTCTAGAACCGCGCCAAATTTGAACGGCGACCGCCGAGCAGGTCACCAGACTATGAAAGAAGGATTTGGACCCTCTCCTAGGGGATCGAACTCCTGTTGCCCATTCGCTCTTATTAAAAATGAAAGCGTGCGGCGAACCTTCCGGCTCCTGCCTAATAGTACCATGCGGAACAACAACATAGCTCTCCCCGTTTACGCGCCGGAAAGTATGATTTTGGCACAACAAAAGTGGGCTTCTATCCTACTGATAACATGAGGTGGAGCGCCGCCGCTTAGTTAACTGCTGGTTCATGAGTCTGTGGTCGAGTGATGAACGCACGAAGGACTCTGCCTTTTGTTTTTGCTGAGACGCCGTGAACGGCGCATCTTCGCAGACTACCTTCGACAGTTTTGAGACAGGAATAGGGGCGTCAACCGAGTTTTCAACGGAGTCCTCAAAATGAGTGACGATCGGTCCAAAGACCTTATCATTCAAATTCGCAAAGCGCTGTTCGTATCGGTCAGGGGAGCTGCCACGAAGCCTGTGAGCTGGGCGGTGGCTTTTTTGATTATGTGTTTGGGGATCAGCTCAGTTGCGATTACTACTGGAGAGTTTCCCATGAAAGTAGGGAGAGGCATAGCAAACGCCTTTGGTGTCCCCGGCGTCAGCGAATAGGCCTATCTACAGTCCTACCGCCCGCACATCATCAATACTGCGAGCCACGACGTAAACTCCGCGGTTTACCTCGATCTCTTTGCCCAGCGCTATCTGCTCGGGAGAGAGACGGCCGTCTTCGCTCTTCACTTCGATACCGTAAAGTCTGCCTTCCTTGATGAGGCAGATATCCGGACAGCCCTTGCGGGTGTATTTTGGAAGGGCGCGGAATGCCCCGCGTGTCTTATCGTAGATCGGTGCGTTGTTGGTGTGAGAGAAGGGACAACCTTTGAGGCTTAGGTAGTCGCAAATGGCGCGCTGAATTTCAGACTCCACAAAGATATTGTATCGCTTGTCGAAATGCTCGATTCAGCCGTGTGGGACAGCAAAGGAGCATGGAGCGACGGCAGGGGAGTTCCTTGTTGCTAGCTCGTGGCAGTAACAAAAAGCCGCGCCACAGCAGATTGCCGCAAACACCAAGAAATAAAACGCTCGCACGCCTATTCTAGACTGAAAGCGCTCCAAAAGCGGGCGTGTGTCTCCGAAGGGACGCGAAACATGTTGCTCGATTTTAGTACTGAAATCGATTTTAAGGTCGGGCTGCGGCTTCGTGCTTTCCGCTTCAAGGTCCTTTAGTGCTGAAACCGCGCCGATCAGTAGGCGATTGTAATAGCAACGGTCGATCGCCCAAATCGCTGTCCAGAAGACGCCGAGTCCGATAAATACGGCTGTGGCTACTTCCCAACTCACATGTACGCTGTTTGGGTCGGTTTTTGTGAAGATGCCCACTAGAGTCGAGAGTGCAGCAACTGCGGCGAGAGCTTGAGTTCGCAGTCGGATCAGCAAGTCGTTAAAGTGCATGGCGATGTCTTCATACTTCGCCCACAAATCGTGCACGGTCCAGATTTTCGCTTCGGCCATTTTTTCCTCCGGCGGCGATACTACTGATAGAAATGTCCCGCGCATAGGCGGGCAGTAGTTCACTTCGTCGCTTTCGATGGGCCGGCGATCAAGTCTTCTGATGCCGCTTTACCGCTTCTCTGTCGAGTTCGCGGGCGATCATAAGGATTGCACTACCGATATTCCGGTATGGCCCTTTTTCACATGCCTTCGGGTCGGAAGAACGGCGTTCGAAAGATGAACCAGCCGTTCCTTCGTTGCTCGATTGACCACGCGCTGAGTGCGTAGACTGGGTTCGGTTTGCGTGTTCTGGCTAGCATCAGTACTCTTCCATCATGCCGATGGGGCTCGCCAGCATTTCGAGCTATCGTCCGCCGATAGTTTCCGTGAGGAACGCGACGACGTTCTCCACGCCGACCTCCAAAGTGGTCAGCACTTGAAGCGGGTCACGTACAAGATAGAGCGGCCCTGGCTGTACACGCTCGGCTGCAAAGATCAGGCTGTGCGGGTCGAACCTATTTGGGAATGTAAGCACGGGCTTGGGGCCTAGGCGGCCCTGGCAAACAGTCGTTGTTCCTGCTACCTCAGGCGAATTCCAGGCAGGTGATAGCTGCACGAGCCGCTGCAGGCGCACGGAGGGGAGACGCTGCCGTGAGGGAGTTCATCTCCGTCATTGTCACGACCTACAATCGCGCGGATGCGTTGGACGCCGTGTTGCGGGCGCTGGCGCGGCAGACCGACCATGATTTTGAGGTCGTGGTTGCCGACGACGGCTCCGGGCCAATGACCGCGCAGATCGTGGACACCTGGAAGAAAAAAGCTGGATTTAGTCTGCACCACGTCTGGCAGGAGGATCGCGGCTTTCGCGCCGCGGAGATACGCAATCGCGCCATCCTCGCCTCTCGCGGCGCTTATTGCATTTTCCTCGATGGCGATTGTGTTCCGCGTCCCAACTTTATCGCCGTTCATCGCCACCTGGCCGAACGCGGATGGTTCGTCACTGGAAATCGCGCCTTGATGTCGCAACCGCTGACGGCATCCGTACTGCGGCAAGGTGAGGAGCCCGAACTTTGGGGCTTAGGCATTTGGATCAAGCAGCGCCTGCGTGGCGGCATCAATCGGCTGGTACCTCTTCTTTCACTTGCTCTTGGACCGTTGCGTAAGCTGCGGCCGCGTGCATGGCGCGGCGCTCGCTCGTGTAACCTCGCCGTCTGGCGCTCCGACCTTGACCGGGTTGATGGCTTCGACGCGGCATTCAGCGGTTGGGGCCGTGAGGATTCCGATTTTCTCGTCCGTCTGCTGCGCGCTGGTGTCCGGCGCAAGGACGGCGTATTCGCCACCGGCATCCTGCATCTGTGGCATCCGGAGGCTGATCGTTCGCAGTTGCCGGAGAATGAGCGGCGACTCGACCAAAGCTTGAGCGACGAGCGGGTGAGGGCGCATGAAGGACTCTCGGCTCTCAGCCCCACGGCAGCGATACGGTCGCAAGCAGGGCAACCGTCGGCTCGCGCGGTGAGCGGCGGATGAGGATTTCCGTCAATTTCGACCTCGACGAGGTCCGCCTGGCGCGGATCGCCGACGGACTTGCAGTCGCCACCGCGGTGTCGCTGCCGTGGTCGACAACCGCGACCGGTATTCTTGTTGTCCTTTGGCTCGTGGCGCTGGTGCCGACCCTCGATGTCGCCGCTGTCCGGCGCGAGTTCGTTACGGCGGCGGCCGTGCTTCCGGTTTTGCTGGTTGCGTTGGGCGCACTCGGGATGTTGTGGGCCGACGTAACGTGGGGCGCGCGCCTGAACGGCTTTGGCTCCTTCGTGAAACTTCTGCTGCTCCCGCTTCTTTTGATCGAGTTCCGCCGCTCCGGTTGTGGCCTATGGGTGCTGGTGGGATTTCTCGTTTCCTGCGTTGCCCTGCTGGCGCTGTCGCTGGCTGCCACGGTATGGCCCGCGCTTTCGTTCGGGCACCCACTGGATCCAAGTGTTCCGGTGAAAGACTACATCGCGCAGAGCGGCGAGTTCGCGATTTGCGCTTTCGCGCTCGCGTATGTCGCGGTCGATCTGTTCAGGGCCGGGCGCAGCTTCCCGGCGCTGGCGACCGCGGTGCTCGCGGCGTTGTTTCTTTTCGATATCTTTTATATCGCCACCGGGCGCACCGCATTGGTTGTCATCGCGGTGCTCCTTGTCATTTTCAGTCTGCGGTATTTTCGCTGGAAGGACGCTTGGCGAATTCTGGCCGCGGCGTTTGTGCTTGCAGTCATCGTGGCGGCTTCGTCACCTTATCTCCGCGACCGCGTGATGAATTTGGCTTATGAGATTCAAATATATGCCGCGGAGAACACGCGCACGTCGGCGGGAGAACGTCTTTCCTTCTGGAAAAAATCGATCGGCTTCATCGTCCAAGCTCCGGTGATCGGCCACGGCACGGGATCGATTGAAAAAATGTTCCAGGAGGCCGCGGTGGGCGACAGCGGCGTTTCCGCGGAAGTTAGCGCCAATCCTCACAATCAGATCTTCGCCGTTGCCATCCAGCTCGGGTTGGTTGGAGTGGCGGCGCTCCTTGCCATGTGGCTGTCGCATCTCTTGTTGTTCCGGCAGAGCGGCTTGGTTGCATGGATCGGGCTGGTCATCGTCGTGCAGAATGTTGTCGGCTCGTTGTTCAATTCCCACCTGTTCGATTTCACGCAAGGCTGGCTTTATGTATTCGGCGCCGGCGTGGCGGGTGGGATGGTGCTGCGCGAGGCCGACCGCGCGCGGCGAGAACATGGCCTACGGTCATGACCGAGGGGCAGGTTTTGCCGCCGCAGCCGCGCATCCTCGTCATCGTGCTCCGCCGCCTCGGTGATGTTTTGCTGGCGACGCCGCTGGTGCGGACGTTGCGGCAGGGTCTGCCCGGCGCAAATATCGACATGCTGGTGTTCAGCGGCACCGAGGGCATGCTCGCCGGCAATCCGGATATTGGGCAGGTGTTGACGATCTCGCAGCGTCCCTCGTTTGGCGAAATGCTGACCATGATACGCCGGCTGTGGCGGCGCTACGACCTAGCGATTTCGACGCAAGGCGGCGATCGGCCGACGCTTTTCGCCATCGCTGCCGCGCCCCGGCGGATCGGCTTCATTCC
>JAXDOS010000065.1:0-16195 GCA_034668785.1 Alphaproteobacteria bacterium | reverse complement strand
CGGAGCATTCGTATTTGGTGCCCGGCCAGGGATTGAAGGGAATGAGATTTATCTTCGCCGGAATGCCCTTGAGCAGCCGCACCAACGCCTTGGCGTCGGCGATGGAGTCGTTGACGCCCTTGAGCATGACATATTCGAACGTGATGCGCCGCGCGTTCGAGGCGCCGGGATAGGCGCGGCAGGCGTCGAGCAATTCCTTGATCGGATATTTGCGATTGAGCGGCACCAGATCGTTGCGCAATTCGTCGCGCACCGCGTGCAGCGATATCGCCAGCATGACACCGATCTCGGCGCCCGCGCGCGCGATATTCGGTACCACGCCGGAGGTCGACAGCGTGATCCGGCGCTTGGAGATGCCGATTCCGTCTCCGTCGGCGGCGACCAGCAGCGCATCGCGCACCGCTTCGAAATTGTACAAAGGCTCGCCCATCCCCATCATCACGATGTTGGAGACAAGGCGAGCGCCATCACCCTTATTCCAATCGCCCAAACGGTCCCGCGCGACCATGATCTGGCCGACGATCTCGCCCGGCGTCAGATTGCGCACCAGGCGCTGAGTGCCGGTGTGGCAGAAGCTGCACGTCAGCGTGCAGCCAACCTGACTCGACAGGCATAACGTGCCGCGATCGGTTTCCGGGATATAGACGCATTCCACCTCGTGCGGATTTTCGCCTGGATGTTCCCCCGGCAGCCGCAGCAGCCACTTGCGCGTGCCATCGGAGGATATTTGTTCGGCGACAACCTCGGGCCGCGCTAGCGTATAGCGTTGGTCGAGCGTCGCGCGCACTTCTTTGGAGATGCTGGTCATGGCGTCAAAGCCGGTGGCGCCGCGCACATAGAGCCAATGCCAGATTTGCTGCACTCGCATTTTTATCTGACTGGGCGGCACGCCGATCGCCATCAGCGCCTCTGCAAGCGCCGTGCGCGATAGCCCGACGAGCGACGGCTTCTCCGGCGCGACGTAGCGCTCAAGTGCGGTCTTCTCGATGGCGAGAGTGGCGGTCATAGTGTTTGGGTCATTCATGCTCTGCGCGTCTTTAGCACAGATAAGTTGAACAGGCAGGAACGCCACCTAACCCCTCTCCCCTTGTGGGAGAGGGAAGAAAGTTACTTACACTCCTGATCGATGCGGTCGATCGCCTGCGCCAGACCTTTCAGCGTGAAGGTGTCGGTGGTCTGCGTGCCCTTCGCCGAAGTGCCCTTGATCACCACATCCGATCCCTTGCGCATGGCCTCCACCATCTTGGCTTCGTCACCTGCATTCTTGATCCAGGCGCCGTCGTTCTGCGTGTACATCGGGAAGGTTGCGGGCCCGATGTCCATTGTCGCCTCCGAATTTGGTTTGAAGCTATAGCCGATGATGATCGAGACCTCGTCCTTCACCTTTTCGGCGGGCCGGCTGGAAATGAATAAGGTGGCCGGATCGCGCGGACGGTTCGCCGGGGTGGTCTGCGAATTGCCTGGCTTGCCAAGCGCGAAACAGATTTTGGCTCCGCCCGGCTTAGCCGAATAGGCACCCCACTCGCCATATTTTCCCAGCAGCACGGGCTGGTCATCGCCAGGAGCCGACGGCGTTGGCGCGGTTGCCGCCGCAGGTTTCGCAGGGGCGGGCTTAGCAGCCGCCGGTTTGCTTGGTGTAGGTTTGGCTGCGACGGGCGGTTTGACCGCAGGTTTCGCGGCAACTGGCTTTGCGGTAGCAGGTTTTGGCACAGCCGGTTGGGCGGCAGGGGTTGCGGCTGCTGGTTTTGCCTGCGCCGGTTTCGCGGCCGCAGGTTTCGGCTTGGGCTTCGGCTTGGCGGTGGGAGTTGCCGCATCTGGCGCCGTTTGCGCTAACGACGGCGACGCAATGACCGCGGCGAATAAAATCGCCACTGTAACGGAGAATGATTGGATCGGCGTCATTAGCCCTTACCCGCGTTGGCTACAATTCTGGCTGATGCCCTGAGATGGAGGGCTGAGCAATGGATATCACGAAACATGGATATAGAGCGAAATCGGCAATGTGAAGGCGGTGATATCCGTTACGACTGGCGACGATGAGAGTCGAAGTATTCGCGTTTCCGTACTACCAAGAGGCTCCTTTTTGGAGAAATTATGAAAGCTCTCCTCTGCACCCGTTACGGCACCCCTGATGATCTCACGCTTGGCGACCTGCCGGATCCCGTCGCAGGTCCGGGTCAAGTGGTCATCAAGATTGCCGCCGCAGCCCTCAACTTTTTCGACACGCTGATTATTTCCGGGAAATATCAATTCAAGCCGGAGTTCCCATTTTCGCCCGCCGCGGAATTTTCCGGTGTGGTGGAATCCATTGGAGCGAGCGTCACGTCGCCGTCCGTTGGCGACAGGGTCATGGGTTTCATCGGCTGGGGAGCGGCGCGCGAGCGCGTCGCTGTGCGCGCCGACAAGCTCGTGCAGATTCCGTCCGGACTGAATTTTGAGCGCGCCGCTGGACTCACCTGCACCTATGGCACCAGCTATTACGCGCTGCGCGAACGCGGCGCTCTCAAACGCGGAGAGACGCTGGCGGTGCTTGGAGCCGCTGGAGGCATCGGCCTTGCGGCGGTGGAGCTTGGCAAGCTGATGGGCGCGCGCGTCATCGCCTGCGCGTCGTCCGACGAAAAGCTCGCTTTTGCGCGCGAGCGCGGCGCCGACGAGACGATCAATTACAGCACAGACGATCTGAAAGATGCGTTGCGCCGCCTCACCGATGGCCACGGCGTGGATGTCGTTTGCGATCCCGTCGGAGGCGCTTACTCGGAAGCGGCTTTACGCGCCATTGCGCCGGGAGGCCGCTTGTTGGTCATTGGCTTTGCAGCAGGGGAAATCCCGAAAATTCCGCTCAACCTCGTGCTGCTCAAGGACTGCGACATACGCGGCGTCTTTTGGGGCTCGTGGCTTGAAAACAATCGGGCGGGATATCGCGCTGACACAGAGCAGATCGCGCGCTGGTGCGCCGAAGGCAAGCTCAGCGGTCACGTCCAGGCGGTCTATCCGCTTGCTGAAGCCGCGCGGGCGCTGAAGGACATCGCGGCGCGTAAGGTGATGGGGAAGGTGGTCTTGCGACCCTGACATCGCCGTCACCCTGAGGTGCGAGCGAAGGGCGACGGCCTGATGGTAGCCATCCTTCGAGGCTTAGCCTTCGGCCAAGCACCTCAGGATGATGGCTTAAGAACCTGCCAGCTTGTTCATCGTCTCTGCGAGTTTGACGTCCAGTTCCGTCACGCCGCCCGCGTCGTGGGTCGACAGCGTCACCTCGACTGTCTTGTAGACGTTGAACCACTCCGGATGATGATCCATTTTCTCGGCCACGAGCGCCGCGCGGGTCATGAAACCAAAGGCCTCGTTGAAATCCTTGAACGTGAATTTTCGGGTGATGGCGTCGCGGCCCTTCACTTCGGTCCAGCCGGAAAGCTTCTTGAGCGCGGTGTTACGGGCCTCGCCGGCGAGTTTTTGCTGCATACGCGGACCTCATTGCGTAAAATTGACACCTTTATCGCATAGGTATCAGACATCGCCAAAACAAGACTGGCGTTCATCTAACTCGCTTTAAACCGTTGCTTTCCGCGCCTTTCGCACTATATTGCGGTGCAACACGGCGGGCCCCCTTTTTGGGCCCGCGCTGATTTTCGGAACCCCTATGAAACTTCGCAACGTTGCCATCATCGCCCATGTTGACCACGGCAAGACCACGCTGGTGGACCGGCTGTTGCAGCAATCCGGCTCGTTCCGCGAGAACCAGCGCGTCGCCGAGCGGGCGATGGATTCCAACGACCTGGAACGCGAGCGCGGCATCACCATTCTCGCCAAGGTGACCTCCATCCTGTGGAAAGACACCCGCATCAATATCGTCGATACTCCGGGCCATGCCGATTTCGGCGGCGAGGTGGAGCGCATCCTCGGCATGGTCGATGGGGCGCTGGTGCTGGTCGACGCCGCCGAGGGGCCGCTGCCGCAAACCAAATTCGTCGTGTCGAAGGCGCTGAAGATGGGCCTGAAGCCCATCGTCGTCATCAACAAGGTGGACCGTTCCGACGCGCGGCCCACCCAGGTCGTCAACGAAGTGTTCGACTTATTCGCCGCGCTTGACGCCAGCGAGGAACAGCTCGACTTCCCCATCCTCTATGGCTCCGCCAAGGAAGGCTGGATGGCGGCGAGTTACGAAGGGCCGAAAGACGCCGGCATGCAGCCGCTGTTCGATCTCATTCTGCGCCATGTCGCGCCGCCCAAGGTCGACGAAGGGCCGTTCCGGCTGATCGGCACCATTCTCGAAGCCAATCCCTATCTCGGCCGCATTGTCACCGGCCGCATCACCTCGGGCTCGGTGATGCCAAATCAGAACGTCAAAGTGCTCGACCGCAAGGGCAACCTCATCGAACAAGGCCGCGTCTCCAAGGTGCTGGCATTTCGCGGGCTCGACCGTATTCCTGTCGACGAAGCCTCGGCTGGCGACATCGTCGCCATCGCCGGCCTGCCGGAAGCCACCGTCTCCCACACCATCTGCGCGCCGGAGGTGACCGAGCCGCTGCCGGCGCAACCAATCGATCCGCCGACGCTGTCGATGACCTTCCGTGTCAACGACTCGCCGCTCGCCGGCACTGAGGGCGACAAGGTGACCGGCCGCATGATCCGCGACCGCTTGCTGCGCGAGGCCGAAGGCAATGTGACGCTGCGCATCGCGGAAGCCGCCGACAAGGATTCCATGGAAGTCGCCGGACGCGGCGAATTGCAGCTTGGCATCCTGATCGAAACGATGCGCCGGGAGGGCTTCGAGCTGTCGGTGTCGCGGCCCAAGGTGCTGCTGCAGAACGATCCGGAAAGCGGCGAGTTGATGGAGCCGATCGAAGAGGTCGTGATCGACCTTGACGAAGAGCATTCCGGCGTCGTCGTGCAGAAATTATCCGAGCGCAAGGCCGAGATGGTGGAGATGCGCCCCTCCGGCGGCGGCCGGCTGCGGCTGGTGTTCCACGCACCCACGCGCGGGCTGATCGGTTATCAGGGCGAGCTGCTCACCGACACCCGTGGCACCGCGGTGATGAACCGGCTGTTCCATGCCTATGCGCCTTACAAGGGCGTCATCCAGGGCCGCCGCCAGGGCGTGCTGATCTCGACTGAAGCCGGCGAAGCTGTCGCCTACGCCATGTGGAATTTGGAAGCGCGCGGGCCGATGATGATCGATCCCGGCGTCAAGGTTTATCCCGGCATGATTATCGGCGAGCACACGCGCGACAACGATCTCGAAGTCAACGTGCTCAAGGGTAAGAAGCTCACCAACATCCGCACCCACTCAAAGGACGAAGCGGTGCGGCTGACGCCGCCGATCCGCATGACGCTGGAAAAGGCGCTGGCTTATATCCAGGACGACGAGCTCGTCGAAGTGACGCCGAAATCGATCCGGCTGCGCAAGAAGCTGCTCGATCCGAATGCGCGCAAGCGCGACGAGCGGAAGAAAGAGGCGGAGCGGGTGTAGACGAAGCCTCTTCCTGAGGAGGGCACGTAAGCGCCCGTCTCGAAGGATGAGCGGGCTGGAAGACGTGGATGGCGCGGATATGCGCGACCATGACAGCGATTCAAAATTGATTCGCTGACCGCGAGTGACGCGGCTCTCCGGACTGAGTCGGCGGGTCAAGGTAGCACCGTCCGCCATCATTCCAGTTTTGGCACACCCTCAAGTTTTGCCGTCACGGCAAGGGTTTTTCGTATTTTCTTACCGCAGTAATCCACACCGTTAACCGATGATTAAACACGGGACTTGAAGGACGACCGCCCGCTTGCTTCTATCCGTCCATGAGCAATACGGTCGTCATCGAGATACGCCAGGCGAAGCCGTCCGACGCCGTGGCTGTCGCGCTCACCCATGACGAAGCCTGGCGGTCGGCGTATCAGGGCATCATCCCCAACGTCGAGCTCGACAAGCTCATCAATCGCCGCGGTTCGGATTGGTGGGACAGCGCGATCCGCAAGGGCAGCCGCATCTCGGTCCTGGTGTTCGGCGACAAGGTGGCGGGTTATGCCAATTACGGCCGCAACCGCGCGCGCAGTCTCTATTACGACGGCGAAATCTACGAGCTGTATCTGCGCCCGGAATATCAAGGCGTCGGCTTCGGCCGCCGTTTGTTTACCGCCGCCCGCCGCGATCTCATCCAAAGCGGCATGAAGAGCCTCGTCGTCTGGGCGCTTTCGGACAACGATCCGGCGACGGAGTTTTATCGGGCGCTTGGCGGCCGCGCCGTCGCCCGCTCATCGGAGCGCTTCGGCACCAAGGTGCTTGATAAGGTCGCCTACGGTTGGAATAGCTAAGGCTTACTTCACCGCCCCACCTGCGGCCTGCAACGTATTCGCCAACAAGCACGCAATCGTCATCGGCCCGACGCCGCCGGGCACGGGCGTGATCGCGCCGGCGACTTCGGCGACTTCGGCGAAGGCCACGTCGCCGACGAGCCGCGTTTTGCCGCCTTCCCCCGCCACCCGGCTGATGCCAACATCGATCACGGTGGCTCCATGTTTGACCCAATCGCTGCGTATCATTTCGGCGCGCCCGGTTGCGGCGAATAGAAGATCGGCACGGCGCGACACAGCGGGCAGGTCCCGAGTCTTGGAATGCGCGATTGTCACCGTCGCATTCTCATGGAGCAACAGCTGCGCCAGCGGTTTGCCGACCAGATTGGAGCGGCCGATCACCACGGCTTCGAGTCCCGCAAGCGATGGGTGAACCGACTTCGCCAGAATGACGCAGCCGAGCGGCGTGCACGGGACGAGACCTGGCGAGCCCGCTGCAAGCCTTCCGACATTCAGCGGGTGGAAGCCGTCAACGTCCTTGGCCGGATCGATGCCGCCAATAACTTCCAGCGCGTCGATGTGCGCCGGTAGCGGCATCTGCACGAGAATCCCGTGTACGGCGGGATCGGCATTGAGTTGCCTCACCAGCGTCAGCAATTCGTCTTGCGTCACCGTCTCCTTCAGCCGGTGATCGAATGAGCGCATCCCGACTTCGACGACGGCCTTGGTCTTGCTGCGGACATAGACCTCACTGGCCGGATCGTTTCCGACCAGCACAACAGCGAGCCCCGGCACAACCCCTGCCGCTGTCAGGCGGCGAACTTCCTCCGCCGCTTTAGCGCGCAATTCCGCCGAGATGGCTTTGCCGTCGATGATGCGCGCGGTCATGCCTACTCCATCATCGCCTGCAATCAGAAATGGCGGTAGCCCGGACGGCTCAGAATACGTTGGGATAGATGTATTCGAGAATGACCTTCTCGATAAAGATGATGATCAGGATCAGGATCACCGGAGAAATATCGATGCCGCCGAGACCGGGCAGGATCGAGCGGATCGGCGCCAGAGCCGGCTCGGTGACGCGATAGAGGAAGTCGCCCAGCATGGCGACCACCTGGTTGCGCGTGTTCACGATATTGAAGGCGATCAGCCACGACAGCACGGCGGCCGCGATGAGAAGATAGACGTAGATTTGCAGGGCGTAGACGATGACTTCAAGAAGGGCGCGCATGGGAATCCATTTGCAGAATAATGGTGTTCTACCGTAGCGGGTTGGATGCGCTCAAACAAGGCAGCGCTGGCGCGGTCGTCCTTGACACCCCCAATGCCGGGCCGTAAATGGCCGCACTCGCTTGAACGCGCCTTTTTGAAACGCGTTTGGGGGGCCGTAGCTCAGCTGGGAGAGCGCCTCGTTCGCAATGAGGAGGTCAGCGGTTCGATCCCGCTCGGCTCCACCAGCCTTCGCAAGCGCTGCGAAGGCTGCCGCGCCGAAGGCACTTAGGGCGAAGACGCATACTCCGGCTCGGCAAGCCCAGGAGCGTATTGCCTCTTCAAATCCGCGTGTGCTGTAACTATTCATCCCGCCAGCACGTATAACAAGCAGCAACAAGCCAGCATCCACCCGACAGGGCCGCGACGCCGTTATCCGTTTCATGGAGGCAAGACATGGTCTTTGCTCAAAATAGTCGATCCTTTCTCTCGCGCCCCGCCTTTCTGCTGCCCTTGCTCGCAGCATTATCCTGCGCCCCGGCTTTGGCGGCCGAGTCCGCCGTGCCCCTGCCTAATCCAACCGTCGATCAGCAATCCGTCGGTGACACCCCCCAGGTCGCGGTATTGGCCGGCGGCTGCTTCTGGGGCATTCAAGCCGTGTTCCAGCACACCAAGGGCGTGCAACAGGCGGTCAGCGGCTATTCCGGCGGAATGAAAGCCGCGCCGAGCTACGAAGAGGTCAGTTCCGGCCGTTCGGGCCACGCCGAGGTGGTGCAGGTCACATTCAATCCGCGCGAGATCAGCTACGGGCAGATCCTCAAAATCTTTTTCTCGGTCGCGCATAACCCGACGCAGCTAAACCGCCAGGGACCGGACGTCGGCACGCAATACCGTTCGGCGATTTTCTACAGCAGCGCCGATCAGAAGCGGATTGCGGAAGCCTATATCGCGCAGCTGGGCGCAGCGGGAGCTTTCAAAGCGCCCATCGTGACCCAGGTCAATCAGCTAGCGGCGTTCTACCCGGCGGAAGCTTATCACCAGGATTACGCCATCAAGCACCCGACGCAGCCTTACATTTTCATCAACGACTTGCCGAAGGTGGAGAATCTCAAGCGCATGTTGCCGGACCTTTATCGCGCAACTCCGGTTACGGTCGCTTCGATCAGCCAATAACGCCCGTTGCTCCTCATGGTGAGGAGCGCGGTGAAACCGTGCGTCTCGAACCATGAGGCCGGAGATTCCGCGCGGCCTCATCCTTCGAGACGCCGCTGCGCGGCTCCTCAGGATGAGGGTCGCGATTCAGCTATGCCGTAGTACCTTTCCAACGCCACCTTGCCGCCGGCGACGCGTTCGGCCATGTGTAAGCGGGTCATCTTAAACCGCGTTGACATGGGCACGATGGGAAACCGATGAGCGTTGAGGACACGCCGCAGCTATCCGTCCTGCGCCATCGGTCGTTCGCTTTTTTCTGGCTTTCGCGGGTGGCGGGAAGCCTCGCGACGCAGATGCAGACCGTAGCTGTCGCCTGGCAGGTCTACGAAATGACCAACAACCCGTTCGATCTCGGGCTTGTCGGTCTGGCGCAGTTTCTTCCGCTGATTACCCTGATGCTCGTCGCCGGCCATGTCGCCGACCGTTACGACCGCAAGACCATCGTCCGCATTAGCCAGATCGTCGATGGCTTGGCCATGGCGGTGTTGGCGGCGGGAACCGCCGGCGGCTGGCTCACCCGGGACGTGATCCTGGCCATGGTCTTTGTATTCGGCGCCGCGCGGGCCTTTCAGCAGCCGACGATGCAGACGCTGCTTCCGGCTATCGTTCCGGCATCGCTGCTGTCGCGCGCGGTCGCCGCGTCTTCTTCGTCCAACCAAATCGCCACCATCGTCGGCCCGGCAATCGGCGGCGTGCTCTATGCGATCAACCCGCCGCTGGTCTACATCCTGTGCGCCGTGATTTATTTCGGCGCGGCGATTTTGACGTCATTGATCAAGATCGAGCGGACGCCGCCACGACGCGAGCCGATATCCTTCGAGACCGTGTTCGCCGGCATCGCCTTCATCCGGCATCATCCCGTCATTCTCGGCGCGATATCGCTCGATCTTTTCGCCGTGTTGCTCGGCGGCGCGACGGCGCTGCTGCCGGTATTCGCGCGGGACATCTTTCATACCGGGCCGGAAGGCTTGGGACTGCTGCGGCTGGCTCCGGCTATCGGTGCGCTAGCCATATCGGTCCTGCTCGCGCGCTGGCCGATGCATCGGCGCGCCGGATCCATCATGTTTGCCGCCGTGGCATCTTTCGGCATAGCCACTATCGTGTTCGGCCTATCCGAGTCATTTCCGTTGACGATGGTGGCGCTCGCGGTGCTCGGCGCGTCGGACATGGTGAGCGTGGTAATCCGGCAAACGCTGATTCAGCTTGGAACGCCCGATGAGATGCGTGGCCGGGTCAGCGCGGTGAACTCGCTGTTCATCGGCACCTCGAACCAGCTCGGCGAGTTCGAGTCGGGGCTGACCGCTTATTGGTTCGGCACCATTCCGGCGGTGCTGATCGGCGGCATCGGAACCGTGCTGGTCGTGCTCGCGGGGATGAAGATATTTCCGGAGCTTGCCCGCATCGACAGTGTTGAAGACGTTCGCAAATAGACGGACGTTCCGCGTCTGCCTTAGGGGTGCACGGCGCCACATCAAATCCTCGCTAGCAGGCGCAACGCGGCAACCAAAGCGCCGCCATTGCGTTGGACAGCCTGGGAGGCGCCAACCTAAGGAAACACTCAATGCGTACCTGTATGATATATCTGGGAGCCTCGCTTGCTCTCGCTGCCGCGGCCTTTCCAGCGGCAGCGCAAAAGTCCGAGGCCGGAGCTGCCGCAGGTGGATCGGCCCCTGCTGCCAGTGCCCCTGCTCCTGCGGCATCGGGCGGCGGAATGGGCGGCGGTGGATCTTCTTCGCCCGCGGCCCAATCGGGAGGACGCGGTGGCGACTCTTCGGCCGCCGCGAGAGGAAACTGGTCGGGAGGCAATAGAAGCGCATCTGGCCGAAGCGGGAACTGGTCCGGAGGCAACAGAAGCGCCGCGCGCAACGGAAACTGGTCGGGCGGCAATCGCTGGTCCGGAGGTAACCGCTGGTCAGGCCGCTCTCGCGGTTCGTCCGTTCGCTTTGGCTTCTATGGCTATAACGACTACGCCCAGTCCTGCGGCTGGGTGCGCGTGAAGCGGATTGTCCGCCACCACGTGACCTTGCGCCGCGTCTGGCGCTGCTACTGACGGCGTCGTCGGACTATGAGGAGAGTAATCAGGAAGCCGCCGCGGGAACGCGGCGCGCTTTCTGTTTGCGGTCGATCGCGGCTAATATAATCCGTCGCGGCAAAAGCCGGCAGAGAATTGCCACAAGCTTATTGGCAGCGCCGGGAAGAACAACGCGGTGGCCATCCATGAGGCCGCGATAGCCTTCCTGCGCCACCCGTTCCGCCGGCAGCGTTAGAAGCGCGGGGCCGCGGGCGTCAGGCACCCCGGCTCGCGCTTGAAATTCGGTTGGGACCGGTCCAGGGCAAAGCGCCGTGACACGAACGCCACGGGGCTTAAGTTCTTGATGTAGCGCCTCACTGAACGACAGCACATAAGCTTTGGTCGCGTAATAGACCGCCATTCCGGGACCGGGCAGGAAGCCCGCGAGCGAGGCGACGTTGAGGATGCCGCCGCGATGGCGTTCCAGGCTGTCGATCCAGCGCAGCGACAAATCCGTCAGCGTCCGGACGTTGAGATCGATCATCTTAAGTTGTTCGGCTCGGTCGAGCTTGGTGGCGCGTCCGGCGAGCCCAAAGCCGGCATTATTGACGACGAAGTTTGGTTCAACTCCGCGGGCGGCAAGCTCGGCGGCTATGTGTTCGGTCGCCTCCGGGCGCTGCAGGTCGACCGCAAGGACAATGGGACGCGGATGGCCACGCGCGGCGATGGCATCGGCGAGCGCGTTGAGCCGCTGTTCGCGCCGGGCCACCAGGACCAGTTCATGGCCGTTTTCAGCGAATACGTTGGCGAGTGTCACGCCAATCCCGGCCGAAGCTCCCGTAATGAGAGTCACGGGCCGAAATGCTGGTGTCGATGGCGGGCTCATGTACCCTCGCTCGATTGCGCATTCTGCTCAAGTTGCGCTTGCCGGTCGGCGACATGGCGGCGCAGTTCTATGCGTTCGCGCGAGGAGACGCCGAGCAGATCGGCGGCGCGCCACAGCAGATTATCCTCAAACTCGCTAACGCGGCCATCGACATAGACAATCTCCCACATCATCTCGACGACACGGCGGCGTCCGGCTTCATCCATCGAGCGGTTGAGTTGATTGGTGAAGTGATAGAGATCGACGGCGTCGTGCTCAGCTTCCGTAGCGTCGTCCAGGAGTTCGGTGGTAGCGGCGTCATCCAGTTCGAAGCGTTGCTTGATGAGCGCGTGCAGCTTATTGCGTGCAGCCTCGGAAACATCACCGTCGATGGCGGCGGCATGAACGAGAAGCGCTGCCGCTGCCAGGCGATAATCATTCTCCTCGAAGCGGCTTGGATGCTTACCGCCCTCGGTTAAATCAGTAACGAATTTCACGAATGAATCGAACATGACAATTTAGCCTTGCTGTAATCAGCGCGAGCTGGTTTTCGGGAGAGTAATAACCGTGAGTACGGACGCCAGCGAACCGGCGGCGACAAAAAGGAATACGGCGCGTGGACTCCCGTGATCCATCATGGCACCAAACGCCAGCGGGGCGATAATTCCGCCGATGTTGAAGCCCGTGGTGACGAAGCCAAACACCTTACCGAATGATCCCGGCGGCGTGATCTCGCGCACAATCATATCGCGCGACGGCATGATGAGGCCATTGAACAAACCGCCGAGCGACATCATCACAATCAGCATCAGTGCGCCGAGATCTCGAAACCCAATCAGCAGCGCAACCAAGGCGCTCGCACATAGTCCGAGGGCGGCGACAAAAGAATGCCGCGAGGTGCGGCTGGCGACCATCCCTCCAATCAACACGCCGATGGCGCTCAGCAGCAAGAAGCCTGAGAGCGCCATATTGGCGATATCCAGCGGCGTGCCGTATAGCGCGCCGAGCGCGACCACGGAATAATTCTGCAATCCGCCATTGGTGAGCGCCAGCAACACGAAAAAAAGCAAGTTCTGCAAGATCGGAAGCGACAGCAGCAGACGCCAACCGCTGGCCGGAGGGCTTGGCATCTCAGTGGCCGACGCTTTGCCTTGCTGCGGACGATCTGCCCCGCCGTCAGGCGAATAAGCAATCACCGCCGCCGTCACGAAGCCCAGCATCGCGGCGACCAGAAATGCGCCGCGCCATCCGGCGAAGTTTTGGATCAGCAGCAGGCTTGCCGGCGCGGCAGCACCGCCGAGCATCCCGGCGAAAGTATGGATCGAGAATGCTTGCCCCGTGCGCTCGGGCGAAATGCGATGCGACAGGATCGCGTAATCGGCGGGGTGGTAGACGGTGTTGGCAAGGCCGGCCACAGCGAACATGGCAATGAAAAGCCAAAACGAGGGGACTAGTCCGATGACGGCGAAGGCGGCGCCGCCCAATGCCAATCCCCCCGCGAGCAGTGGCCGCGCTCCGATCCTGTCAACCAGAAAGCCGGCCGGGGTCTGCAAAACCGCCGTAACGACGTTGAACGCGACCAGCGCGAAGCCGAGCTCGGTGTAGCTCACGCCGTAATCGGCCCTAACGAACATGAACAGGGGCGGCAGCAGCATGATGTAATAATGGCTGACGAAATGCGCGGCACTGACAATGGCAATTTGCCAAGTTTCGTTCCGATGCTCGGTATCACGAGAAAATGCGGCCGTTTGAGTAGTGGTCAAATGATACCGTCCGTGTGCTGCCTGCAAGACCCGGCGCATATGGTCGCGCCCGCTCCCTGCACCAATATCCGACTGCTGAAATTTAGAGAAGCGATAGCCCCAATGTCCGCCAACCGACTCTGGAACAGGAAGCGTTTTCAATGCGTTGACTCGAAGCACAAGGGACATCAAGGAGCTTCGAAATGAATAATCCTAACCAAAACCAGGGCGGCCAGCAGAACCAGCAGGGTGGTGGTGGCCAGCAGGGTGACCAGAAGCCAGGTCAAGGCGGCCAGCAGAACCAGCAAGGTGGCGGGCAACAGGGCGGGCAAAACAAGCCAGGCCAGGGCGGCCAGCAGGGTGACCAGAAGCCGGGTCAAGGCGGTCAGCAGAACCAGCAAGGCGGCGGCCAGAAGCCCGGCCAAGGCGGCCAGCAGAACCAAGGCGGCGGACAGCAGGGCGGACGTTAAACTTTCTGCCCCGTTCATGAAGGAGCCCGGCGGTCTAACCGCCGGGCTTTTCTCGTTTATTTAAGCGCGGAACTGTTTCCTGAACCGGGCGTTTACCCGCACGGCCGACCAGTGGCGGAAACCATCAGAGGTGGACCATGTGGCTCTCGCTTTTCACCATCAGTACTGCGGCTGCGATTGGTCTCAGCATTGCAGCGATCATGATCCAGGGTGTCGGCGGCAAGGAATCGTTCCGCAATTAGCCGGAGCATTCCGCGGCTATGAATTCAGGGCGGCGTAAGCCGCCCTTTTTGCTGCCCGCGATCCTGCGCCGGCTTGTCATGTTTCACGTGAAACATCGGGCAGCGAGTCGCTCGATGACTACCGGCCAGACTGTTCAGCCTAGGCATACGACGTGGTATGGGATCGCCGCATGCCGACGCCCTTGATATTTTCGCGGCGCTTTGCGCCGCTGTTCTGGTGCCAGTTCTTTTCGGCATTCAGCGACAATTTTCTCAAAAACGCGCTGGTATTCCTGATCCTATTCCGAATCGGCGGCCCCAACGCCGAGGCGCTGATCACGCTGGCCGCTTCTATCTTCATCGCGCCTTACTTTTTTCTCTCCGCATTGGGCGGGCAGATAGCGGACCGTTTTGACAAGGCGCTGGTAGCGCGGCGGCTAAAATTTGCCGAGATCGGCATCGCGCTCGTAGCCGTTGTCGGTTTCGGATTTAATTCGGTCGTCGTTTTGTTCATTGCGCTATTTCTTTTCGGCGTAATCGGCGCGCTGTTTGGTCCGATCAAATACGGCATCCTACCGGATCATCTTGCCCGCTCTGAATTACCCGCCGGCAATGCGCTGGTGGAAGGCGCGACCTTTATGGCGATCTTGTTGGGCACAATCGTCGGTGGGCTGACCGCCAACGGGGGAGGCAGCGCGTCGTTGTCGGTGCTGATGATCGTCTGCGCGCTGTTATGCTGGAGCACGAGCCTTTTTATTCCGCCAACGGGCGAAGCAGCGCCCAATCTGGTCATCTCATGGAATATTCCGACCTCCACCGCGGCGCTGATCAAACACCTGCGGGATGATGCCAAGCTATGGTGGGCCGGGCTGGTCACCAGTTGGTTCTGGCTCGTCGGCGTGATCGTGCTGTCGCTGCTGCCGCCGCTCATCAGCAACGTGCTCGGGGGCAGGGAAGAGGTCGTCACTGCCTTTCAGGCGATCTTTTCCGTCGCAGTCGCCGCTGGATCCGGCTTGGCCGCCTTGCTGTCGCGCGGCCGGATCGTGCTGTTGCCGACGCTGATCGGCGCCGTGCTGCTCGGCGTCTTCGCGCTCGATCTCGGATGGGCAAACTATGGCGCCGGGCCGATGACCGCAGGAGATATCGCAACCGTATTCGCCTCGGGGCGCGGCTTGCGGACTATGATGGATCTTTCCGGCATCGCCATCGGCGGCGGCCTTTTCATCGTTCCGACCTTTGCCGCCATGCAGGCCTGGGCCAGCGCAGACATGCGTGCGCGCGTGGTTGCGGCGGCGAATGTGCTCAATGCCGCCTTCATGGTGGTGGGCTCCTTTGGCGTCGCCTTGTTGCAAAAGGCGGGCATCGGCATACCGGTCCTGTTTCTCGCCTTGGGGATTGCCAACATGATCGTCGCATTGCTGATCGCGCTCACCATGCCGGCAAAGCCGCTGAGCGATTTGCAAACGATGTTGGCGGGATTCCGCTCCAAGCGTCTTGCGCAATAAAATATTGTGGCGCCCATGAACTCCTTGCCCGCTCTGCCCCCAAACCTGCGGCGCATCTTTGATGCCGAATATCCGCGGTTCAGCGCGGCAGAGATGACGCGGCGGCGGAGCGCTGTCGAGAGTATCCTCGCGGAAGCCCGCGCCGATCATCTGATCTTTTGCGGCGCCAATCGTTTTGGCTCCGCAGTGCAATGGCTGACGCAATGGCCGGTGACGGCCGAAGCCATCGGCGTATTCACGCCCGGCTTACCCGACGCATTGTTCGTGCAATACGTCAATCATGTTCCGCTCGCCCGGGTGCTGGCGGACAGCGCCAACGTGGCTTGGGGCGGCGAATCATCGATCCGCGCGGCGATTGCGGTGTTGGAGCAGCGCGGCGCGCGGAATGATCGGGTTGCCGTTATCGGTCCGATGAATGTCGACCAGCACGCGGCGCTGTCGGCGCGTTTCGGTAAGATCGCCAACCTCAACCGCGCCTATATCAAATTGCGCCAGGTGAAGTCGGCGGAGGAGATCGATTGGCTGCGCATTGGGGCTTGGTTCAGCGATCGCGGCATGATGGGACTACGCGACGGCGTGAAACCCGGCGTCAACGAGCGGCAGCTCGGCGATCTTGTCGAACGCGGCTACGTCGCCGACGGTGGCACCAACGTGATCCATTATATCGGCGCGACTTCGATGTACGAT
>JAXDOS010000064.1:0-31639 GCA_034668785.1 Alphaproteobacteria bacterium | reverse complement strand
GGCTTCGCTGGCGTCCAATCGTCCAGAGCGCCGATCAGAATCAGCGTCGGGATGCGCGCGCTCCAGGCGGACTTGTCGAGCCGGTTGCAGCCTGGATAGAAAGCGATGGCGGAGCGGAAATCCGGAGTGCTTTCCTTTTCCTCCTTTGCCGTTTTTGGCCTGACCGTCCACAACGCGCTTGTGGCTCCGTTCGACCAGCCAATCAGCGAGACCCGGTCGGCCGTCACCCATGCCTGGCTTTGCAGCCAATTGCGCGCGGCATTGGCATCATCGACGCGCTCGCGAGATGCCCGCACTTTGCGTTCGCGGACACGGCATTGCGTGCGCAATCCGCGCGAACTGAAGCTGTCGGGAAACAGCACGGCGAATCCCGCCCCGGCAAGACGATCCCCCCAGTCCCGATATCTCGGTGTGATAGCTCCCGTAGCGTCGCCCAAGCCGCCGCAACCGTGCAGCGCCACCACGGCAGGAAACGGGCCGGGGCCGTTCGGACGAAACAGCACTGCGCGCAACGTCGTGTCGCCTTGCTTGATCTCCACCTGCTCGCTGGCGCAGGCGAGGCCTGTCGTACTGACGAGGACGATCAGGGCAGGGATGAAGCGCATGGGAAACCGTGTCCGTTGGACTTCGAGACTAGAGCGGTTTCGATGTGTTCGGAAGCGGAAACCGCTCCAGTTATGTGGGTTCCGTTGCCGTGATCGAACCATTATCTTGCGCTAGAATATCGGCTCACGCATTCAAGGCAGCAGGTATTCAAGGCAGCAGGAATACCGGCGTGACGGAGGTGGAATGTGCTGAAGCGGAATAACGGCCCGTCCTTACCCGGGGGGGAGGCAGAAGTAAGTTTCGTCGACGGCGACTTCCAGATCGTCAAGCCGGGGGCTTTTGTCCGCTGCGCTGTTACCGGAGTGCCTATTCCGCTGGACGAACTTAAATATTGGAGTGTCGATCTGCAGGAGGCCTATGCCACGCCCGAGGCAGTGATGCAGCGGTATCACGGCCAACGAAAATAACTTTGTCGGTAATAATGCGGGCGTGACTTACCTCAATACGGCAAGCAGCAATTTCCGCAGCGCATGTTCTTCATCGATCCGAAGCGTTGCCGGCAGCGGCCGTGCCGCCTTGGCCAGAGCGGCCAGGTCGTCAACTCCGGCTATCCGGGCGAGATCCTTTTCCGTTGTTACCGGCAGCAGGTCTTCGCTTGCCGCCTGCGTAAGCAAGGCTTCGGCGTCGGCGCGGCTATAGCGGTGATGGTCGGGGAAGCTGCCGCGGGCAGCCACGTCGATTCCGGCTTCGGTCAGGGTAACGAAAAACTTATCGGGATCGCCGATGCCGGCAAAGGCCAGCACCCGTTGTCCGCGCAACGCGGTGACAGCATTCCTGTCGGGCTCGAGCGAGCCATGGAAAATCGGGATGCCGCGTGCGCCGGCGGCGGCGATTACGGCGGAAGATAGAGGGGATGCCGCGCCGATCACCAGCATGGCATGCGCATGATCGAGCTGAGCCTGCAGCGGCGCGCGCAGCGGCCCCGCCGGGATCACCCGGCCGTTGCCGATGCCACGGCGTCCGTCGAGCACGAGCACGGAGAAATCCTTGGCCAGGGATGGATTTTGAAAGCCATCATCCATGACCATGACGCTGGCGCCTGCCGCTTGCGCGGCCTCGGCACCGGCGGCGCGGTCACGCGCGATTATGGTTGGTGCTGTTCGCGCCAGCAGCAGCGGCTCGTCGCCCACATCGTCGGCGCGATGATGCAGCGGGTCGACGCGCAACGGTCCGCTCAACCGCCCGCCATAGCCGCGGCTGAGGAAGAATGGGCGCTGTCCGGCTGCGAGTAGATATTGCGCGAAGGCGAGAGCAGTCGGAGTCTTCCCGGCGCCACCGACGGTGAGGTTGCCGACACATATAACCGGGATGCCGATCTTGCGTCCGGAACGGCGCAGGCGCTGTGCTGCGACCGCGCCATAAGTAGCCGCGAAAGGCGCGAGCAGCGCGGCTTCGATGCCCGGGGCTCGCCACCAAAAGGACGGCTCACGCATCCTATGACCTGTGTTCCAGGCGAATCTGCGTAAAATAGGGCTCGAGCGCCTGCAAGGTGCGCTCCAGCGCGCCGCCTAATGCCTCGACAGTCCGGCGGCCATTCTCAGCCACGGCGTTGCGTTGATTGGTATCTGTCAGCCAAGCGCCGATGCGGCTAGCGAGCATGTCGGCGTCGCCGATCTGTTCGGCGCCGCCTGCGCGGTCGAGCGCAGAATAGATATCCGCGAAATTCCAGACATTTGGGCCATGCAGGATGGCGGCGCCGAGTTTAGCCGGCTCGATCGGGTTTTGCCCGCCGTGGCTCGCCAGCGATCCGCCGATGAAGACGATGGGAGCGAGGCGGTAGATCAGGCCCAACTCGCCCACGGTGTCGGCGATATAAATGTTGGTCCCGTTGTCGGGCTTTTCGCCGCGAGAACGCAGCGCCGCTTTCAATCCCGAAGCGGCTGCGATCTCGGCGATGGCCGGCCCGCGTTCAGGATGCCGCGGAGCGATGATCGTCAGCAAACCCGGGAAATTAGGACGCAGGCGCTGAAGCGCCTCGATGACCGCCGATTCCTCGCCCGGATGCGTGGAGGCAGCCGCGACCACGGGGCGTTCACGGACCATCGCTTTGATTGCTTGCAATTCACCCGGATCGGCTGGAGGCGCGGGCACGTCAAGCTTGAGATCGCCGCTGGTGACGACGCGTAACGCGCCGAGCTCTCCGAAATGCTCAGCGTCAGCGGGCGTGCGCGCCAGACATAAATCGAGATGCGATAGTAACGCCCGGATCGTTCCCGGCACTTGGCGCCAGCGCTTGAAGGAACGCGCCGACAGGCGGCCGTTGACTAAGACGACGGGGATATTGCGCGCGGCACTCGCGCCAATCAGGTTAGGCCACAGATCGGACTCGACGAACAGCGCGAGGCTCGGCTGCCAGTGATTGAGGAATCGCGTCGCGAATTGCGGCGCATCGAGCGGCACAAACTGATGCATGGCGCCGGACGGCAGCCGCTGCTGCGCGAGCTCGGCGGAAGTGACCGTGCCGGAAGTCACAAGCAACATGAAGCCGGCAGCGCGAATGCGCTCGATCAGAGGTATCACCGCCGTGATCTCGCCGACGCTGGCGCCATGCACCCAGATCAGTGGACCCGGAGGACGCGCGGCACTGCTTTCGCCGCGCCGCTCCGACAACCGTGCAGGATTCTCTTTTCCACGTTTCAATCGATACGACAACAATAGCGGTGTCAGCGGTGCCGCCGCAGCCATCACCAGCCGATAGGCGAGCAGCGTAGCGGGCAGGCGGTCAAGCACGCTCGGCACCTCCCCGGTGCCGGTCGGCGAGGGCGTAGGCGCGATCGGTGGCGGCGTTGAGGCTAGTTTCAACCAGACGCCGGACAGTTTCCAGCGCCGCGTCGTCAGCATCGCCCGGCACGCGGATCGGCTCGCCGATCACGACCGCGCCGCGGCTGAACGGCAAGTTGACCGCCGAACGGTCCCAATTATTCAGCGCGACACGCCGGCTGGTGGCTATCGCAGTGGGATAAATCGCGCGGCCCGAGGCACGCGCCAGCATGACGATGCCCAGACCAGCCACGCGGGACACTTTCGGGACGTCGGCGGTGAGCACGATGTTGTATCCCTCGCCGAGCGCGGTCAGCATTGCTCGATAGGCGCCGACCGCCCCCTTGCGGTTAAACTCCGGGCCGTGGTCGCCGGAACCGCGAATGGTTTCCGCGCCAAGCCGCTCCGCGACGATTGCATTAATCTCGCCATCGCGATGCCGCGAAATCAAAACCTTCACCCGATGCTCTTCGCGTTTGAGGAAGGAGGTCATGAAATGCTGGCCATGCCATACGGCGACAATAACAGGAAGATCCGGCGCCACCCGGCTGTAGAAGTCCTCCGGTTCAAAAACAAAACGTGATGTCTTCCATACCAGACGCAGATATTCGGAAGCCACCACGCCGATAGTTTTCTGCACCCAGGGCGCGGTGGTGATGCGTCTCGATACTATCCGCAAACCTTGGCTCCGAGCTCAGCGCGCCAATTGATCGCCGGCGCTGTCGGGTTCGAGCAGCCGGTGCAGGTGGACGATGAAGTAGCGCATATGCGCATTGTCGACAGTCTGCTGAGCTTTCGCCTTCCAAGCCGCATAGGCAGTCGCGTAATTCGGATAGATGCCGACAACATCAAGCTTGTCGAGATCCCTGAATTCGACCTCTTTTAGATTCTTCAGTTCGCCGCCGAATACCAAGTGCAGCAATTGGCGATGCGCGGAATTTTCAGACATGGGATCGATCCTTCAGCCGTCGTAATCGGCGATGTTAAGAATCGATTCGCCGGCCGCGCACCAGATCGACCAGCGCAACGTGGCGATTGCGACCTGCAGCGAGCAGCGATTCGTGGATCGGATCAGCACGATTATAGATCAACGTTTTTCCCGCGAATGTGGTCAAGGCCCCTCCGGCTTCGTGCACCAAAAGGTCGGCAGCCGCAAGGTCCCAGTCATGGCTATTGTGGGAGGCAAAGGCGGCATCGATTCCTCCTTGCGCGACGCGCGCAAAACGCAAGGCCAGCGAGTGTATCTTCGGCGTCGCTACAAGGCGCGGATCGATGGTCCGCAGCCGGTTCAAATATCCCGCGGGCCCGGCAACACGAGCGCCATCGAGCGTGCCGTCACTTACCCTTATTGGAGAGCCGTTGAGCGTCGCCCCAGATCCGGCGATGGCGAAGAACATCTCGTCAGTGACCGGCGCGAACAGCGCGGCGACAATCGGCCGTCCCTGTTGGACCAACGCGGCCGAGATCGACCAGTCCGGCCGTCCGGCGATATAGGCGCGGGTGCCGTCAATCGGATCGATGACCCATAGTTGCCGCGCTTGCATCCGGGCGGAATCGTCAACGCTTTCCTCCGAAAGCCAGCCGAAGCCGTCAGCGGCTTTGTCCAAGCGATCTTGCAGCAGCTCGTTGACAGCGATGTCGGCCTCGCAGACCGGCGACGAACTGCCTTTCATCCAGACCTTGAGCGGGGAGCGGAATTTTCCGAGCGCAAGCGCGCCGGCTTCACGAACCGCTGCTAGCAGCCGCTCGCCGTGGCGTATACGGTCGGCGGTGATCAGATCAACGGCCGGCAACGGTGAGCTCTTCGATGCGTATCGTCGGCGCGTTGACGCCAAAGCGAAACTCGAGATCATTCGCAGGCGTCAACGTGCGGAAAATTTCGTTGAGATGTCCGGCAATCGTGACCTCGCTCACTGGGTAACTAAGTTGCCCTTTTTCAATCCAAAAGCCCGCGGCGCCGCGGCTGTAGTCGCCGGTAACCAGGTTGGCGCCGCTGCCGATCAGGTCGGTGACGTAAAAGCCTTCGGCAATATCCGCCATCAATGCCTCGGGGCTTAACGGCCCCGGCTCAAGATGTAGATTGGTTGCAGAAGGCGAAGGCGTTGAGGAAACGCCCCGGCTGGCATGGCCCGTCGTCTTGCCGCCGAGTTCGCGCGCGGTGCCGCAATCCAGGAACCAGGTCGTCAGCACGCCGTCGTCCACGAGGGCGAGACGGTGGCCGGCAACGCCTTCGCCGTCGAAGGGATGCGAGCGCTGACCGCGCTTGCGTAAAGGATCGTCGATGACGCGGATGCCGGGAGCAAATATGCGCTCGCCAAGCTTATCCTTAAGAAAACTGGTTTTTCGCGCGACGGCGGCGCCGTTGACCGCGCTGGCCAGATGGCCGATCAGGGATCCGGAAATCCGCCGGTCGAAAATAACCGGTACCCGGCCGGTCGCGGCCTTGCGCGGATTGAGCCTTCTCACCGCGCGTTCGCCTGCGGTGCGTCCGATTTTTTCCGGATCGTCGAGATCGGCGGCGTGCAAGGTGGAGGAAAAATCGTAGTCGCTCTCCATCGCCGTGCCTTCGCCAGCAATCGCCGACATCGACAGCCCATAGCGGGAGCTCATATAGGCGCCATGGAAGCCATGGCTGGTCACCAGCACCATTCCGCCAATGCCGGCGGAGGCTGACGCTCCGCTTGATTTCGAAACGCCTGGGACTGCCATCGCCGCCGCCTCGGCTTCGCCGGCAAGCTGTTCGAGCAGCGACACGCTCGAAAGGTTTGGATCGACGAGATCAAGATCGGGAATGGTCTTGGCCAGCAATGATGGATCGGCGAGCCCGGCGAAACGGTCCTCGGGAGCCACGCGGGCCATCGCCACGGCGCGCTCGGCAAGCGCCGCGGCGCCGTCGGCGGCAATATCATTGGTGGAGACCACAGCCTGACGCTTGCCGATCAATACGCGCAGGCCGACATCGTCGCTCTCCGACCGTTCGGAAGCTTCCACCGCGCCGTCGCGGATTTCCACCGATTGCGACACGGAGCGTACCGCCACGGCGTCCGCGGCATCGGCGCCGGCCTTGCGGGCCGCCGCAACGAGCCGTTCGGCGAGCGCCGTCAACGCGGATTGATCGAGCAGCGACGACATGACGGGAGGTCCGGTTGATAAACGGGCGGGCAGGCCACCCTCAGATGTCATCGATCCCCCGGCTGTTCAAGCTTTTGCAAGCATGACTCGCAATCGGACCGGCCACACTACTGGTTAACCAGGGTTATTAAGCGGATCCCCAATGCTCTCAGGCATGGTGGCCTCAGGACCGGGCAACAAAAAGTCCGGCCGGGAGCACCTTGAGGCGTCAAATGCAGAGCGGCGGGGTCATACCTGCCGGGTCGAGCCGCGCGTTGCGGCTCGACCCCTTCGCCCTACCTGTTCGTCTCAGTGCCGGCGACGCCGGAGCTGACGAGCGGGTAAGGCTCGTAGAACTCCATCGTGAACGTGTGGTGCTGTGCCGGCATGTGGGTGGAATGCCGACGGCGATCAATTTGCCGGTTACGGCGTTTCTCGGCGTCTCGGTCGGCATGATGACTCCGGACACCGTTTGCGCCGGCGCCGTTCGCATCGCACTTGAACATGCCGATCCGGCGCTATCGATTCCGCTATTCGTCGCGGCTGACGGCGAGGACATCGTCGCGGAATGGCAGTCCTGGGCTCAGGTGCTGCAACTGCCGCTGCTGATCGCGGAACTCGATGGCAGCATCCGCCAGCCATTTTCCTATCTCGGTCAGGTTCGCGTCAACGCCCCCGCAATCCGGCGCCGGCGCCACACCGCGGTGAAAGGCCGCCGGCCTTCGATTTTATCGCGGCGCCGCCCGGGCGTGCTCACGCCAACTCCGGCCAGTTACCGGGGTGAACGCGAAATCATCGCGCGTAACTGAACCGTTCAGATAAAACGGCGAAGCGCGGCGTCGAGCACGAGTCCGCCGAACAAGATCAATCCGGCGTCGCGGTTCGACCTAAACAACCCGAGGCAAAGGTCCGGGTTGTTGATGTCGAGCCGCCACACCTGCCACGCCAGATGCGCCGCGAACAGGCAAAGCCCGAGAGCAAATACAAATCCGGCGCCGGCACTCCAACCTGCCAGCCCGATCAACACCACAGCGGCGGAATAGAAGAGGGCAAGTGCAAGCTTGGTGCGCGGGCCAAACAACAGCGCTGTTGATTTCAATCCGGCCAGTGCATCGTCCTCGCGGTCCTGATGGGCATAGACGGTGTCGTAGCCGATCACCCAGGCGATTGATCCCGCGTAGAGCAGCACTGCCGGCAGGTCGAGCCGGCCGAAAGCTGCGGCCCAGCCCATCAGCGCACCCCAGGAGAATGCGAGGCCAAGCACGATCTGCGGCCAATAGGTGATCCGCTTCATGAAGGGATACACCGCGACAATAACCAGCGAGGCGATGCCGGTAAGGATGGCGAAGCTGTTGAATTGGAGGAGCACCGCAAGCCCGACCGCCGCCTGCAACAAAAGAAAAATCACCGCGCCGCTGACACTCACCTGACCGGATGGAATGGGCCGTGAGCGCGTGCGCGCGACTTGGGCATCAATGTCGCGGTCGACGATGTCATTCCAGGTACATCCGGCTCCGCGCATGGCGAAAGCGCCGATGAAGAACAGCAGCAGGTACATCGGACTGGGAAGAACGAAGCTGGAGAAAAATGTCGAGATCGTTGTGGAAGATGAACCCATACTCTTTGCCGCGATAGTGGCGAGAGCCAACGACCACCAACATGGCAGCAGCAACAGCCACGAGCCGATGGGCCGATCCAGGCGGGCAAGGCGCAGGTAGGGGCGCGACCATGCAGGGGCGAAGCGATCGACCCAGTTGCCGGTCGCGTCGGCAACGCGGCCGGCCATCTCGCTCATCGGGCGAGCGGACTGCCGGTGAGCGTGTCGAAAGTGCCGCGTCCAGGTTTTGTCGTGTTCGCGTCGGGTATAGGCGGGCTCAGCGCGCCGCTAAGGCTCGGCGCCGCTTGCCGGGGGGCGCCGCCCGCCGCCGCCCCACTGCAGGTCTGTTTGCGATATTCGAGCGACTTGGCGTGACCCGCCTTCATACTCGGCAAGGCTTCGGGCGGAAAGCCGCACCACATGCCTTGCTCCTCGACATATTTGATCATCTTGGTTTCGGCTGCGGCAACTTCGGTGAACAGACGGCAGAGTTCGGGAAATTCCGCCTTGCGTTTGATCGCGTTCTGGGTGGTGGCGAGTCGCTTATCGTAATCTTGTCGCAACGGTATGAATTTCTGAATGCAGGGGGACGCCTCCGCGGCTGGCCCGGTTTGCGCTTGGGCGTCCGCAACGCCTGCCAGAAGCAGTGCCAGGGCAAAGGGAAGCGCGCGGCGAAGCGGCATGGTGGTTTCCTCTCGGGCCTGCGGCCAAGTTTTGCGCCGTAGGGACATTTGTCGATACCCAACAGCCCTTAGAATTCGGCGATAAGGCGGCAAAATGTCCAATTCCGCACCTCGGCTGCTGGAATACTGCCGCTTACGCAGTTAAAGCCACGTTTCTCACGAATCGGGGAAGCCATGACCCGCTACGATATTCGCACGCCGCGGCTCTATGTCGACGCGCCGCTTGGCGCGGGGGCGACTGTTAAACTCGAAACGCCGCAGGCGCATTATCTCGTCCATGTATTGCGACTCAAGGCCGGCGACCCGGTCCTGGTATTCAATACGCGGGAGGGAGAATGGCGGACCAGCCTTGCCGATGTCAGCAAACGAACCGTTTCGCTGGCTGTCGAGGAGCGCATGCGCGACCAGCCGCCGCCGCTCGATTTGCATTATTTATTCGCCCCCCTGAAGCATTCCCGCCTGGATTATCTGGTGCAGAAAGCGGTGGAGATGGGTGTTTCGCGGCTACAGCCGGTGATGACACGCCACACCCAAGTCGCACGCGTCAATCTCGAACGGATGCGGGCCAATGCGATCGAGGCGGCAGAGCAGTGCGGCGTTCTGACGCTGCCGGAGATCGGCGCTCCGACGCCTTTGGATCGCGCGCTTGCGGAGCGAGAGCGCTCGCGGCTGCTTGTATTCTGTGACGAGGATGCCGAAGTCGGGAATCCGATTGAGGCGCTTAAGGGCATGGCGCAGGGCGCGGGGTCCGCATCCCTCGCCGTGCTGATTGGACCGGAGGGCGGCTTCGCCGAAGAGGAACGCGCGGCATTATTGCGCGAGCCCCATGTGGTGCGTCTGGCGCTTGGCCCGCGAATTTTGCGCGGGGATACCGCGGCGGTGGCGGCGCTGGCGCTGGTGCAGGCGGTATTCGGCGACTGGCGTTAACCGCGGCTGCGCAAAATGATCTGCTTGTCGCGCTGGATCGGAACGCGGCCGAAGACGCAGGCGAAGGCAATGTAATTGCCCGGCTGCGCATAGACGCTGGTGATGCGCGCGTGTTTGCCGTAGCGCGCACAATGCTGCTCTGCCCAATCGGACGTTATTCGCTGATTGTCCGGCGACCAAGGGATAATCCCGCCGACATCGTTGCCAGTGAGGCCAGGGCCCGGTCCGGCACATCCAGCGGACAGGGCGGCCAGGAAGCCGATCAACGCAAACGCCTTTGACTTCATCGCGCGAGCCTCATACCGACGCGCGACCTTAAACGCGCTTCCGGGTAATTGGAAGCTGAGCGAGCCGCTACAGCATGGCGTAGGCGCTCGAGACCATTCCTACCGCGTGGTGATCGGAGGCGCCGTAAAGCGACACATGGCCGAAGCTCGTGTCGCGGCCGATGCGCACCACGCGCGCGTCGGCGATCACGTCGAAATTGACCGGCCGTAGAAAATGCGTGGTCTGGTCGATGGTGCTCATCGGGCGATAGCTGTTCCAGGCTGCGGAACAGGCGAATACCATCGCGGTTTCGGCCAGGGCCATCAATGCCTGCCCGCAGACCACACCGCCGTCGCGGCAAATCTTGTCGGAGAACGGCAGGCGCACCGTGGCGCCGGGTTGCCAGTCACCCGGCGCGCCGGGCGGGCGGGTGGCCTCCACGCTTTCGATCAGCAGGCCGAGATCTTGCACCCAGGATGCGATGATTTCAGTCATGAGCCGCCCCGCGGCCTCCACTCCAAAAAAAGATTCCGCTGATTTGAGCCGAGCTATCTGTGTCATTTTCCCCCTCTTTCTCGTGCCGCTTTCTCCGGCGAGTTCACGAGTCTCGATGAATCCTAAGAAGCCCAATGAGTGGGCGGCAGCACGCAAGGAGTCCGGCTGAGGAGAGTGCGATCAACTCACGTTCCGCTACAAACTGTAGCCACTGGGCGCGGCATTAGCCGGCACGCGAACGCGACGATGACCGCAGACCATTCGCATGATTCGCCTGCCCGCCGCTATGCTCTTGACCGCCGCTCGGAGGCGCGGCACCGTCACGAAAACAGGAGGCAGTAATGTCAGGTGGCATTCGCGGAGCAGGGCTCGCCCTGACGGCAGTGATGGCATTGACGTGGTCGAAGCCCGCCGCTGCCGCGAACTGGCTGGAGATGAATTTTGGGCTCTCCGGCCCCCGTTACGAGGGAGTACTGCCGCCGTGCCAAGCCGGGTTGGATACGATCGCCTCGGCCTTCGCGCAAAAGGAAAGCCGGTTCTGGAATTCCAATATGGAAATTCTCGGTTTCGCAGACATCCGCGAAACCGCCTTCCGGCCATGGGCCGAGCAATCCATTCCCCGGCGTTTCTGTAGCGCGCGGGCGCAGGTCTCCGATGGCCGGTGGCATCAGGTCCATTACTTTATTGGCGAAGACACCGGCGAGATTGGCGCCACCTGGGGGGTGCAATGGTGCGTCGTCGGATTCGACCGGAATTGGGCCTACAACCCAGCCTGCAAAATGGCACGCCCTTAGCTCGTTTTACTCCCTTTTTGTTCTTGATGTGTTCTAACGCCTGAGATAAGTTCCCCCATCTGCAACGTATGGTTGGGGCGTATCATGCATCGAAGGGCCATTCGCGCGGCGGCTTTTGCCGCTTTTGTCTTTTCTATTCTGCTTTCGACCGGCGCGGCGCCGGCACAGGATCGGCGGCAGAATCAAGCCGGCGAATTCGACTTTTACGTCCTTGCTTTGTCATGGTCGCCGTCCTTCTGCGACGCGGCGCAGGAACGCTCGCCCGCTCGCCAGCCGGACCAACAGTGCGGCGACCGGCCGTTTTCTTTCGTCGTCCATGGACTGTGGCCGCAATACGAGAAAGGCTTCCCGGAATTCTGCCAGGTACCGGCGCCGCGGCTCGACCGCGGAATTGTCTCCTCCATGCTCGACCTGATGCCGAGCCCGCGGCTGATTTTCCAGGAATGGGATCGCCACGGCACCTGCGCCGGCCTCGCCGCGCGGGCCTATTTCGACACTGTGCGCAAGGCGCGTGCGGTGGTGAAGATTCCGCCCGACTATCTGGAGCCGGCGTCGGCGCGCGAGGTCAGCGCCGAGGAAGTTGAGCAGGCTTTCATCAAAGCCAATCCCGGCCTGCCGCGTGGTGCGATCTCGATCGCCTGCGACAGCAAACGCATGAGCGAGGTCAGGATCTGCTTGAGCAAGGACTTTCACTTCCGTGAATGTTCCGAGGTTAAGCGCCGCACTTGCCAGCGCCCACAGCTGGTGATGCCGGCGGTGCGTGGTGGAGCGGCAGTGACGGCGCGCTGATCCGGCAACCGGACACGCGCACTAGCGGTCGTCTTGGAGACAGGCGGTCGACGAATTCTGCTTGTGCTAAAAGCAAGCGATGAACTATCGGCACGAATTCCACGCGGGCAATTTTGCCGATGTCGTCAAACACGTAACGTTATCGCGCATCGTCGCTCATCTTCGCGCCAAGCCCGGCGCATTTCGTGTCATCGACACGCATGCGGGCACCGGCCTCTATGATCTGACCGGACCGCAAGCAAGCCGGACCAACGAGTGGCGCGACGGGATCGCGCGTTTGCTGGCCGCCGATCTCGCAGCGGAGGTGCGCGAATTGCTGGCGCCCTATCTGGACGCCGTTGCCGCCTACAATCCTCCCGGCGCTCTGACGCGCTATCCCGGCTCGCCGATGCTGGTGCGGGCATGGCTGCGGCCTGCCGACCGTCTCATCGCCTGCGAGCTTGAACCGGCCGCCGCTGCGGCGCTCGCCGCCAATTTGACCGGCCGGCGCGCCAAGGCGCTGACCATGGACGGGTGGACAGCGGCATCGGCTTACGTTCCGCCGAAGGAGCGCCGCGGCCTCGTGCTCATCGATCCGCCGTTTGAAGCCGCGGACGATTTCACCCGGCTTGCCGCCGCCTTAAGTGAAGCATGGCGCAAATGGGCCACCGGCATTTATCTGCTGTGGTACCCAATCAAAGATCGCAGCGGCCCCGACGGCTTGGCCAAGCGGCTGGCAAAGCTTCGGATTGGCAAGATTTTGCGCGCCGAAGTCTTGGTCACGCGGCCAACCGATCCCAGCCGGTTGAATGGCTGCGGCCTGATCATCGTCAATCCTCCCTGGAAGCTTGAGGCCGAGCTGGCGGTGCTGCTTCCTGCGCTCGTTGCTTGCCTACAGCAGGGCAGTGGAAGCTTCCGTCTCGAGTGGCTCGCGCGCGAAAGTTAAGCCGCAGCGGCGAGTGTCTCTTTCCAGCAAGGCTACATTGGTTTAGTTGCTATGGGACTGGCTTTGACGTTCCGCCTCCTGAGGGGGGCCGGCGGAAACGAAGGCCTAAGGGCTGACGCTTCTCCGATGTTGAATCTGGTCAAGCCGCCTGCCGGGGGGCCGGCGCGGCGAGGAACCGCGGGGGGGAGCGTCCCAATGGCGCAAACGGGTACAATCAAATTTTTCAATAGTGAGCGTGGCTACGGCTTCGTCAAACCGGACGACGGGGGGCGCGACGTGTTCGTGCACATCACTGCCCTGGAGAGTGCGGGACTGAAGTCGCTGAACGAGGGGCAGCGCATCACCTTCGATGTGGAACCCGACAAGAAAGGCAAAGGGCCGAAGGCGGTGAATCTGGTCGTCACCGGCTGATTAGGTGATCGCATGATCAAACAAAGGCCCCGGAGCAAGCTCCCCGGGGCCTTCAACAATCGCAAGCGCGACTAGAACAGAGTTTAGAAGCGATAGTTCAAGCCTGCGCGCACTATGTTTGTCTTGAAGCTCGCATCGGTTCCGGCAATGCCGCCACCGCGGCCAAGATCGACGTACAGATATTCGAGCTTCGCGGTCCAGGGACCCGCTAAGGCGAACTCCACGCCGCCGCCCAGCGTCCAACCGGATTTCGTCGACGTGCCGCCGCCGACACCGGTAAGGTTTGTCCGGATGTCGCCGAAGGCGACGCCGCCGGTGACGTAGGGCATCACGCGATCCCAGGCGAGACCGAGGCGGCCCCGTACGGTGCCGAGCCAGGAGTTGCGCACGTCGCAAGCGGTGACTGAGCAAAATGCACTGCCGCGTATGTTGCTCCAATCGAGATCGCCTTCGAGGCCGAAGACCACCTGATTGACCTGCCAGTTATAGCCGAGCGTACCGCCGATCAGTCCACCCGACACGTTGAACGAGCCTGATGCGAAGGGCGGCGCGACGCTTGCACGGCCCCAGCCGCCACCGCCGTTAAGACCGATATAAGGGCCGGTCCAGTTGTAGAACGCCACCGCAGCCGGAGCTTTGGTGATCTGCTCGGCCCGCCGTGGCAGGTCGGCCGCAGCCGCAGAGCCGATAAGAGAACCCATCAGCGCAGCCGCCGCTACGCTGGAGAGAAGAACACGTTTCATGGCAAAATCTCCCCTGTTGTAAGTGCCCCGGGCTGCGCCGATGACACGGGGGCTCAACGTGACCATAGGGGGGAAGTTCCTGGTTCCTCGCAAGGTAGGATACGATCCTGGACGCGCGTGTCTTTCCCGCAACACCCAGCAAGGCTCAAAAAGGCGAAGCCCCGGACCAGGGTCCGAGGCTTCGATCGCATTCCATCATTAGCAGGGCAATTAGAACCGGTAGTTCAAGCCTGCGCGCAGGATATTGGCATTGAACTTGACTGGGTCCGGAGCGGCGGTGCCGCACAACGCGCCACAATCCATCTTGCCGAGATCAACGTAGAGATATTCGGCCTTTGCCGTCCAATTGCTCGCAAGTGCGAATTCCAGGCCAGCGCCCACCGTCCAGCCAGCCTTGGTGCTGCTGGCTCCGGCAAATCCTGGAACGCTGGCTTTGATATCGCCGTAAGCCACGCCGCCCGTCAGGTAGGGCAAGAACCCGTTACCGGCAGCGAAACCAAGCCGGGCGCGGGTGGTGCCGAGCCAGGTATTTTTGGTTTGGCAGCCGGTCGGGCAGTTGACGGTGGAACTGCCCTTGATATTGGTCCAGTCGAGATCGGTTTCGAGACCGAAGACGGCCTGATTAACCTGCCAGTTATAACCGAGGGTGCCACCGACAAGACCACCGGACACGTTGAAGCTGCCGGTCGGCGCCGCGACGCTCTCGAAGCCGGACCGGCCCCAAGCTCCGCCGCCGTTGATACCGAGGTAAAGACCCGTCCAATTATAGACGGTAGCCAAATAAGCCGGCGCCTTGGTCGGAATTTCGGTCCGCCGCGGAAGATCGGCGGCGCCAGCCGTCGTCGCCCAGGCGATCGCCAGAACACCAGCACTTGCAAGTAACACGCGTTTCATAAGTACCCTCCTGTGAAGCTGCGCGGATAGTATTCGCCTATTCCATCGTGTCTAGTGCACAAAGAGCACAGTTGTTATCTAATTTATCATCTTATAACCGACGTAGTTTTGCCGAAAAGATGCCTTATTCGAGCTTACCATTAAGTCATGTCTAGCAACTGACACTTTAATACCATCCAGTTATACTTTCAGTTATTTTAAGTCTACTGTCCAGCGCGAGGTTAGGCACTTTAAGCGGCGCTTAAAAATGATAGTTTACCCCAAAACGAAGGATATTCGCGCTTAGACCGTGAGTAGTTCCGGTGACGGCATAGGCCCGCGCGGCGAGATTGAGATAGAGATATTCAACTTTCGCCGACCAATTGGGGGTGAAACCAACCTCCATGCCGCCGCCGAGTGTCCATCCGGTGCTGGTTTTCGTTTCAGACAATCCTGCCACTTCCGCCCGAAGACCGCCGTAGGCCAAACCGCCGGTTCCATAGAAAAGGATGTTGTTGGCGGCCAAGCCGGCACGCGCACGCAGGGTTCCGAACCAAGGATTTGCAAATTTCCACGGCGCTAGCACATCGTCGGCGCCCGAAATTTGTAAGTCGGTTTCGGCACCGAGTACGAGTTGTCCGCTCTGCCAATTATAACCCGCCTGCAGACCGCCCATCAGACCGGAAGGTTTCGTCGGATTGTTGCTGAGCGAGCCCCACTCGTAACCGAGATTGGCGCCGACATAGGGGCCCATCCAGCTATAAGCCGCGTAGGCTGGAGAGTATGAACCCATGCTCCGGGAAATGTCGGCTGCGTTGGCTATACCCGTCGCAGCTAATGAAGCCGCCGCGAGGACGAGAACGGTTCTGTTCTTCATGGTGACCTCCAGCGCGCCGTTGGCGAACTGTCATTTCCAATTCAGACGCGAAGTTTGCCGATCGGCGAACGACGACAAATTGATGGAACGATTTATCGCGGTGTTTAGGTTAAGCGTTTCTCACCTTGAAATGCTCATCGGAGGACATGCCTAAGGAAATGTATAAGCCGAACCTCTGGGTAGAGACTGTGTTTACTATAATCCGCCGGCACGGCAGCAAGCAGCGGCGCTTGCGGGCGGAAAAACGGCCGCATCGCGCCACCAATAAACCTGTGGCGAGTTGAAGATTTCGCAGGAAGGAAATGAGCAAGACCAATCCCCAAATTCTTCAGCGTGTCGCGCTGGTCACCGGCGGCGCCAAACGTATCGGCCGCGCCATCACGCTCGCGCTGGTGAAGGCCGGTTATGCAGTGGCGATGCACATGAAGTCGTCGACGCCGGAGGCGAAAGCTCTCTGCGCGGAGATCGCAGCCAATGGCGGACGCGCCGTGACTGTCACCGGCGACCTTGCGGATCACGACCGGGTTCTGCGCCTTGTGCCTGAAGCAGCGGCAGCTCTCGGCCCGCTCACGTTGCTCGTCAACAATGCCAGCGTGTTCGGAGCCGACGAGGTGGGAAAGCTCGACCGCGCGGGCTTCGACCGGCATATGGCGATCAACCTGCGCGCGCCCTTGTTTCTTGCCGAAGCTTTTGCCGTGCAGGTGCCGAAGGATGCCGATGCCTGCATCGTCAACATCGTGGATCAGCGCGTGCTGAAGCCGACGCCATTGTTCTTCTCTTACGCGCTCAGCAAGAATGGGCTTTACGCCGCGACGACGATGCTGGCGCAAGCGTTGGCGCCGAAAGTGCGCGTCAACGCGGTAGGACCCGGGCCGACCTTGCCCAGTCCGCGTCAGTCACCGGAGGATTTTGCCCGCCAGGCGGCGACGCTTCCGCTCGGTCACGGGTCCAAGCCGGAACAGATCGCGGAGGCGGTCGTATTCCTTGCGGGCGCGGTTTCCGTCACCGGCCAGACCATTATGGTCGATGGCGGTCAGCATTTGGCTTGGCAAACGCCGGATGTTTCCGGAATTGGCGAATAGCCGACGCTGCTCCCTCGCGTCCGGCCCGCCGAAACCTTACCTTTAGCGCATGAACGGCTCCAAGAAAGACATCGATCCGGCAAGCGTGCTCGTCGAGGAGGACGAGGAGGCAAGCTTGCCTGAGGTGGAGCAGGGCACAACGCTCGACCTCGGCGACATCGGGTCAGGAACATTAGCGGCTGGGCGCGCGGCGATCCTTCACTACGCCAAAACCGCGCCTTCGGCACCCGGCGTCTATCGCATGATCGATGCCGCCGGCGAGGTGCTCTATGTCGGCAAGGCGAAGAACATCAAGAAGCGTGTTCTCGCCTATGCGCGGCCGGCGGGGCACGACAGCCGGATCGAACGCATGATCGCGGCGACCAGCTCGCTTGAATTCGTCACCACGCGCAGCGAGACCGAAGCACTGCTGCTGGAAGCCAACCTGATAAAGCGGCTGCGGCCGCGCTTCAACGTGCTGCTGCGTGACGACAAGTCGTTTCCCTATATTCTCATCACGTCGGATCATTGGGCGCCGCAGATTCTCAAACATCGCGGTGCGCGCAACCGTCCGGGAAAATATTACGGTCCCTTTGCTTCCGTTTGGGCGGTCAATCGCACCATCACGGCCTTGCAGCGCGCGTTTCTGCTGCGCTCCTGTTCCGATGGTTTTTTCGAGAGCCGCACCCGGCCGTGTTTGCTGCACCAGATCAAGCGGTGTTCCGGCCCTTGCACCGGCGAGATTGCGTTTCCCGATTATGCCGAACTGGTGCGTGAGGCGAACGCGTTTCTATCCGGCAAAAGCCGCGCGGTAAAAGAGGAACTTGCGGCTGAGATGGAGCAAGCCTCGGCTGCGCTCGAGTTCGAACGGGCGGGTCGATACCGCGACCGTTTGGCGGCGCTGTCGGCGATCCAATCGCAGCAGGGCATCAATCCGAGAACGGTCGAGGAGGCCGACGTCTTCGCTGTGCACCAGGCCGGCGGCTTCAATTGCGTTCAGGTATTCTTTTTCCGTACCGGCCAGAACTGGGGCAATCGCGCGTATTTCCCGAAGGCGGACCGTTCGCTTTCGGCTTCCGAGGTGCTCGGCGCCTTCCTCGCGCAATTCTACGATGACAAGCCGTGCCCCCGGCTGGTGCTGATCTCCCAGGATATCGAGGATCGGGAGCTGCTGGCGGAAGCGCTCACGGCCAAGAGCGGCCACAACGTCGAGGTGACGCTGCCGCAGCGCGGCGAGAAGAAAGAACTGGTTGAGCACGCCCTCACCAATGCGCGTGAGGCGCTCAGCCGGCAGCTCGCCGACAGCCAGGCGCAGGGCAAGCTGCTCGCCGCGCTGGCGGAGGCCTTTGCGCTACCGAGGGTGCCGAGACGAATCGAGGTCTACGACAACAGCCATATCCAGGGCTCGAATGCCGTCGGCGCGATGATCGTCGCCGGACCGGAAGGTTTCGTCAAAGGCCAATATCGCAAGTTTAACATCCGCTCGGCCGATCTCAGTCCCGGTGACGACTACGGCATGATGCGTGAGGTGCTGCGGCGCCGATTCAAGCGCTTGATCGCGGAAGCGCCGCGCGCCGCTTCGGTGCCGCCATCGGCCGACGTCGACAGCGAGATCGAGAAAAACGCTTTGGCGCATGAAATATTACCTTCACTCGACGTGCCTCCATCGCTCACGCTTGGCGAAATGACGATAATGCTGTCGGACGGCAATGCTTCTCCGTGGCCCGATCTGGTATTGATCGATGGCGGCCAGGGCCAGCTCAATGCCGCACGCGAGACATTGGCGGAACTCGGCATCGTCGACTTACCGCTTGCGGCCATTGCCAAGGGAGTAGATCGGGATGCCGGTCAGGAAACTTTTTTCCTGCCCGGACGGCCACCGCTGAAACTGCGGCCGCGCGATCCACTGCTCTATTTTATCCAGCGGCTGCGCGACGAGGCGCATCGTTTCGCCATCGGATCGCACCGGCAGCGGCGCAAACGCGACATCCGCGAAGCAGGCCTGCAGGAAATCGCCGGCATCGGCCCGACGCGAAAGCGCGCGCTGCTGCGGCATTTCGGCACCTTGAAGGCGATCGAGCGGGCCACCGTCGCCGATCTCGCGCAGGCGCCAGGCATCAATGCCGAGACAGCGCGCAAGATTCACGATTTCTTCCACGGCACGCCTGCCTAGCGCGGTTCCATTTTTTGCGAAAAATTTGGCTAAACAGAATGTCTGATGCGGCGCCTGTTGACGCCCGCACCAGTCAGGTATTTTGTCGAAGCATGAAACCCGTTTCCACCACAATGCCGACGCGCCCATTCGCGCTGCCGAATCTCCTGACCTACGGCCGCATCGTCGCGGTTCCGCTGGTCGTCGCCTGCATGTATTGGCAGGACATCCTGCAAGGCGGATTGTGGCTGCGCTGGGTTGCGCTGGCGATTTTCATCGTAGCGGGCGTGACCGACATCCTGGATGGCTACTTCGCGCGTAGCCTCGGGCAGCAGTCCAGCTTCGGGCGGATGCTCGATCCCATTGCCGACAAGCTCCTGGTATCCTCTTGTCTGCTGATGCTGGCGGCGGACGGAACTATCCGCGGCTGGTCACTGTGGGCGGCCATCGTCATCCTCTGCCGCGAAATATTGGTTTCCGGTCTGCGCGAATATCTGGCGGAGCTGCGCGTCAGCGTTCCGGTGACTCAACTCGCCAAGTGGAAGACGACGCTGCAACTCGTCGCCATCGGCTTCCTGCTGGCGGGCGACGCTGGCGACGAAATCATTCCAATCGTGTCGCTCACGGGACTTACCTTGCTCTGGTTGTCGGCATTACTGACGTTGTACACTGGCTGGGATTATTTCCGTGCCGGGGTTCAGCACCTGAAATGACCGTAAAGATCCTTTATTTCGCGTGGGTCCGCGAGCGTGTCGGCAAAGCGGACGAGGAGATTGACCCGCCTGCCGGTGTTGCGACGGTCGGCGATCTGGTGGCGTGGCTGGCGAAACGAGGCGACGAATACGCTCATGCTTTCGATAACCCGAAAGTGATCCGCGCCGCGATCGACCGTAACCATGTCAGACCGGACACGTCGATTGCCGGCGCCAAGGAAATCGCCTTCTTCCCGCCGATGACCGGCGGGTGACTGTTCCGATGACCAACCGCTTACAGCGCGAGGATTTTGACGCCGCCACCGAGGTGGCGGCGCTGACGCGCGGGCGCACCGACATCGGCGCCGTCGTCACTTTCACCGGCATCTGCCGCGGCGACGAAGCGGGAGATCCCATCGCGGCGCTTACGCTCGAACATTATCCGGACATGGCGGAAGCGGAAATCGCCCGCCACGTCGAGGAGGCGCAACGCCGCTGGAAACTGCTCGGCGTCACCGTCATCCATCGCTTCGGACGCATGATGCCAGGCGACAACATCGTCCTCGTCGTCACCGCGTCGTCGCACCGCGCGGACGCCTTTGCGGCCGCGGAATTCCTGATGGATTATTTAAAGACCCGCGCGCCATTCTGGAAACAGGTGGAGCGCGCCGACGGTAAAAACTGGGTGGAAGCGACGCAGGCGGACGACGCCGCGGCGGAGCGTTGGACTGCGCCTGAAAAAGACGCGGCGGAGTAATTACGCCGCCGCGGCTTTGCCCTTTGGCTGCACCTCGGCCGTATAGTCGTCCATCAATTGCTTGGTGATGGCGCCTGGTGTGAATTTCCATTGCGCGATCTCCGAGACCGGCGTCACTTCCGCCGCGCTGCCGGTGATGAAACACTCGGAGAATCCGGTCATCTCGTCCGGCATGATCCGGCGTTCGGCGACTTGGACGCCGCGCTTTTTCGCCAGAGCGATGACGGTGCGCCGGGTGATGCCGTCGAGGAAACAGTCCGCGATGGGCGTATGGATCTTGCCATTCTCGATGAAGAAGATGTTGGCACCGGTGCATTCGGCGACGCGGCCCTGCCAGTCCAGCATCAGCGCGTCGGCATAGCCTTTACGCTCGGCCTTATGCTTGGAGATTGTGCAGATCATGTAGAGACCCGCGGCCTTGGAGCCGGCGGGCGCGGTCTTGGGATCAGGACGCCGATACTCAGCGAGATCAAGCCGGATGCCCTTCAGGCGTTCAGCCGGATCGAAGTAGCTCGGCCATTCCCAGGTGGCGATGGCGAGATGGATTTTGTTTTCTTGCGCCGCGACGCCCATCATCTCCGAGCCGCGCCAAGCAACCGGGCGCAAATAGGCATCCTTCTGTCCGTTCTTCTCCAGCACCAGCCGCTTGGCGGCGTCGATCTCCGCAACGGTATAGGGAATTTCGAAATCGAGTGACTGCGCCGATCGCTTCAGGCGTTCCGAATGTTCGGTGATCTTGAATATCTCGCCGCCATAGGCGCGCTCGCCCTCGAACACGGAACTGGCGTAATGCAGGCCGTGCGAAAGCACGTGCAGCTTGGCGTCCGCCCAGGGCACGAGCTTGCCGTCGTACCAAATGACGCCATCGCGCTGGTCAAAGGGTTTAGCCATGGCATTGCCTCCTCGAGACTTAATAATAACGGCGCGCGCGCTTCAGGTCCAAAAGGGCTTATCGTTTTGCGTCACGGGCGAACACCCAGTATGTTTCCGTGGCGCAATGCGAGCGCGCTCCGCACGAGCCGCCACAGATCGCCGACTAGGCCGTTGGGCACGATCCTTTCGTGCTGGCGCATTTTTAGGTAACAAATAATCCGAGATATGTCAACATGGCTGACATAAATTTCCCTCGTTCCCAATTGGAGGGTGTCGGCAGCACCGATATGGCTGCCGAGCCGACATGGGACATTATCGAGCTTTTGTTCTTCGCCTACCGCGACTTCGTCACCGAGCCGGACAGTGTGTTGGGCAAATTAGGCTTCGGCCGGGCGCATCATCGCGTCTTGCACTTCGTTAACCGCAATCCCGGCATCAAAGTGGCCGATCTCCTCAGCATCCTGAAGATTACCAAACAGTCGCTCGGTCGGGTGCTAAAGCAGCTCATTGACGAGGGATATATCCTGCAGAAAGAGGGCGCCGAGGACCGCCGCCAGCGCCTGCTCTATGCCAGCCCAAAGGGCGAGGCGCTCGCCCTGAAGCTCGCCGACCTGCAGACGCGGCGCGTCAGCCGCGCGTTGGGCGCGCTCGGTCCCGGCGCGCACGAGGCTGCTCGTCGTTTCCTGATCGCGATGCTCGATGCAGAAGGACGCGATGACGTGTTGCGTCTCATCACGCGCGCCGGCAACGCGCCCACCTAAGAGCCGATACGACGATGAATCCTACTCCCGCCACGCCCGCCGATGACGCGCCGCATCTTCTTGTCGTTGATGACGACCGCCGTATCCGTGACCTGTTGTCGCGATTTCTGGCAACGGAAGGCTACCGCGTCACCACGGCCGAAACGGCCGCGGACGCGCGCGCCAAGCTCGATGGGCTGCGGTTCGATCTGTTGATCCTCGATGTGATGATGCCTGGCGAAACCGGCTTCGAACTGGCGCGTGCCATCCGCCAAACCTCGGCGGTGCCGATCCTGATGCTTACCGCGCGGGACGAGAAGGAGAGCCGGATCGAGGGGCTTGAGATCGGAGCCGACGATTATCTCTCCAAGCCTTTTGAACCGCGGGAACTGTCATTACGCATCGCCAATATTCTTAAACGTGCGCAGCCGGTCACGCTGGCTCCGATGGAATCCCTGCGGTTCGGTCCATTCGTTTTCCATATGGCGCGGGGAGAATTGCGCCGCGGCGACGAGATCATCCGGCTGACCGACCGCGAGCGCGAGATGCTGCGCGTGCTGTCGGCCTGTCCGGGTGAGACCGTGCCGCGCCTTGCCTTGGCCGGAAACGGGGGTTCGCTGAACGAGCGCGCTGTCGACGTGCAGGTCAATCGGCTGCGGCGTAAGATCGAGCGCGATCCTACCAATCCGTTGATCGTGCAGACCGTGCGCGGAATCGGATACCGCCTGGTGATAACCGCATGACCAGCCTCGATACCGGCATCGCCACCCTGCGTTCGGCGGCCGGCCGGGTGACCGGTGCTTGGGACCGCTTTGGACGCTGGGTCAACAGCTTCATGCCGAAGGGGCTTTATGCCCGGTCGCTCCTGATCATCATCGCGCCGATGGTCATCCTGCAATCGGTTGTCGCCTTTGTCTTCATGGAGCGGCATTGGAATCTGGTGACGCAAAGACTTTCCGCCGGCGTGGTCCAGGACATCGCGGCGCTGATCGACGTCGACAAGAGCTATCCGCAGGATCCGGATCATACGCTGATCCGCAAGATCGCGCAGGATCGACTCGGATTGTCGGTGGATTTCTTTCCGGTCAGTGAAATGCCGCCGCCCGGCCCGAAGCCTTTCTTCTCACTGCTTGATCAGACACTTTCGGAGGAACTGCGCAAGCAGATCGCGCGGCCGTTTTGGATCGATACCGTCGGACGTTCGGCATTGGTGGAAATTCGCATCCAGCTCGACAACACGGTCCTGCGTGTGTTCGCGCCGCGCAGCGCCGCCTATGCTTCGAATTCCGAAATCTTCCTGCTGTGGATGGTCGGGACCTCCACCTTGCTGCTCGGTGTCGCCATCTTGTTTCTGCGCAACCAGATCCGACCGATCTTAAGGCTGGCCGACGCAGCGGAGGCTTTCGGCAAGGGACGCGATGTGCCCAATTTCCGGCCGCGCGGCGCGCGCGAGGTCCGGCGCGCCGCACATGCCTTTATGGAAATGAAGCAGCGCGTTGAGCGTACCATGGAGCAACGGACCACGATGCTCGCCGGCGTATCGCACGACCTGCGCACCATCCTCACCCGCTTCAAACTCGAGATGGAACTGATCGGGGCGAGCCCGGAAACCGAGGGAATGAAGAAGGATATCGATGAGATGGCGCGGATGCTCGAAGCCTATCTCGCCTTCGCGCGCGGCGATTCCGGCGAGCAATCGGCCCCCACCGACATGGCGGAATTCCTGCATGAACTGAAGATCGACGCCGAGCGCCAAGGTCACAAGGCAAGCGTGGTGTTCCACGGCGTTCCGATCGTCACGGTGCGCCCTGCCGCGTTCAAACGTTGCCTCGCCAATCTGGTGTCGAACGCCGCGCGTCACGCCAAGTCTATTTCGATCACCGGCCACCGCGACCATCGCTGGCTCAACGTCACGATTGATGACGACGGTCCGGGCATTCCGGCGCATCTGCGCGAGGAGGTGTTCAAGCCTTTCATGCGCCTCGATGATGCGCGCAACCAGGATGAAGGCGGCACCGGGCTTGGCCTCGCCATCGCCCGCGACATCGCCCGCTCTCATGGCGGCGACATTTCGCTCGGCGACAGCCCGCTTGGGGGACTGCGGGCGACCGTTAGGATTCCGGTCTAGTCAGGAATCTCAAGCCGCCGCAGGCTCATCGCGAGCGTCGTTCCGGCGCCCGCGCCGCTGGCGCGGCGGGCAGCGTGCAGGGATAAGCGCACACAAGTCGTCAAACAGCCGCGACCAGCTTTGCCCGCGCGTGAGCGCGCGGTCGAGGGCGGACATGGTTTTGGCAAGACCGGGATCGTCATCGTCGATCCATACCCGCAGCACCTGCATGAACAGCAGCGCCAAGCCTTGCGCCCGCACCACGCCTTTAGGACCGGACGCGCCGATGTCGGCCGCGGTCAGCATCCATTGCAATGAAATCACCGTGAGCCGATTGAGAGCCAAAGCCAGTCCGGGATTGCATGTCGCCGAGCGCATGAGCGAGCGTACCGCGGGTTTGTACGGCGCCAGCGCTTCCAGCCGGCGCATCAAGATCTCGAAGAGCCGGTCGCGCGGCGGCTCCTCAGCCATATCGCCACTGCCGCCTTCGAGCACCTGACGGTCAATTTCTTTCACCTGGGCGGCGAAGATAGAAAGCGGCGAGTCGAACTCGCCGCGCAATTGCGACAGCGATACCCCCGCGCTCCGGGCGATCTCGGCCAGTCCGATGTTCTCGATCGGCTTCTCCGCCAGCAAATTCATGAAAGCGCGAATGATGCGCTCGCGATCCGTGCCGGGTTTTGGCGCTGTGCGACTGCTGGACGGTTTTGCAGGCTTGGAAGGCGGCTTGCGAGCCATGACGGGTACTCCTGATCGGCCGGACTTACCGGAATCTAGGCTTGCCACATCGCTGTTCCAAGGGGCGAGGCGACCCTAGCCCGCCAATTCGCGCGAGCGTTTCGCCGCCGCGGCGATTGCCTTTTTGAGCAGCGGATCGAGGCCGTCCGCGGCCATCAAGATTTCGAGAGCGGCGGCAGTAGTGCCTCCGGGGGAGGTGACATTCTGCCGCAAAGTTGCCGGGTCAACAGCGGAGCGATGCAGCAACTCGCCCGAACCTGTCACTGTCTCCCGCGCCAGCTTTGCGGCGAGCTCTGGCGGCAGCCCGGCAGCTATCGCCGCCCGCGTCAAACTCTCCACCAGCAGGAACACATAAGCCGGCCCCGAACCGGACACGGCCGTCACCGCGTCCATCAGCGATTCATCAGCCACCCACTCGACCGCTCCGGTAGCGGCCAAGAGCTGATGCGCCAGATCCCGCTGCGCGGGCATCACGCGTTTGTTGGGTACAGCGACCGTAATGCCGCGCCCAATCGCTGCCGGCGTGTTCGGCATGGCGCGCACGATCGCGGCGTTGGGCAGCGCGCGTTCCAGGAAGCCGAGCGTCTTGCCGGCCATGATCGACACAACAATGGTCGAAGGCCCTAGCATCGCGGCCAGTTTCGGCACCGCTTCGGCGGCGACCTGTGGCTTCAGCGCAATGACCATGGCGCCGGCGGTGCCTATTTCATTTCTGGATGGATTGAGGCGAAGCCCGCGCGCAGCCATTGCTTTGATGTCATTGGATGGATGCGGCTCGATCACCGCGACGTTTTTCGGATCGAGGCCAAGCCCGAGCCAGCTTTCCAGCAGGGCGCCACCCATCTTGCCGGCGCCGACAAGGAGGATCTGGCCAGAAAACTTGAACGTTCTTTGGCTTAGCGAGGGCTGTTTCATACCCTGATGATAGCGGCAATTTCGGCGTCATGCCCGGCCTTGTGCCGGGCATCCACGTCTTTCGATCTAATCCAAATGAAGACGTGGATGGCCGGGACGAGCCCGGCCATGACGAAATGAGTGGCCTATGCCTCGCCCGAGGTCTCGAACATGGCGGCGTCGAGCGCCTCGCGCGCGGGCTTGCCGGCCCAGACCACGAATTGATAGGCCGGGAAATAGCGCTCGCAGGTGTCCAGCGCGGTGCCGAGCAATGCCTCGCATTGCTGCCCCGAAGCGGCGATGCCGCCGGTCAGCACCAAGGCGTGGCGGTACATCACGATGCCGTCCTGTATCCATAGATCAAAGTGGCCGACCCATAGCTGCTCGTTGATGAGTGAGATCAGTTGCTGCACCTCCGCGCGCCGCCGCTCCGGGACCTTGAGATCGAAAGCGCAGGCGAGGTGCAAAGCCTCGATATCGGTCATCCAACTGAACGACACCTGATAATCGGTCCAGCGGCCGGCGACGAGAAGCGTGATCTCGTCCTCGCTGGCGCGCTCGAAGGACCAATCGTTCGTACCGGCAAGATGCTCGACCACATCCAGTGGGTTGAGCCGATGGTGTTCGGAATAGCTGATGAGGGACATGCCGTCTCCGTCTTGGCGCTGGAAGGTAAAGGCGCACACCACCGCACACGCACTGCACAGCTACAGCACGTCCCCGAGGGGCAACAATTTGACGCAGGTTCTACTGATGCGGGCGGATTGCGGCGAACAAGCGAATCACCTAGCGACTCGAATATAAACGCAGGACTCCGGCCCGCCAAAGCCCGTTTGGTGTTGGCCTACATCGAAGATTCGAGGCGTGTGTGCAACGCGCCACGGCCCTGTCGTCCACAACTCAGGCTGCGACAAGTTGACTCGGGGTAAAGCGCCCGCGCAGCGCGCCTGTTTAATCAAACAGGCTCGATACCGACTCTTCGGACGCGGTGCGCCCGATCGCTTCGCCGATCAGGGTCGCGATCGAGAGGACGCGGATGTTCTTCGCCGTACGCATGGCCTCGGTCGGCTGGATCGAGTCGGTGATCACCAGTTCCTTTAGGCGCGAGGAAGTAATCCGGGTGACCGCGCCGCCCGAGAGCACGCCATGGGTGATGTAGGCGTAGACCGCGGTCGCACCCTTTTCCAGCAAGGCGTCGGCGGCATTGACCAGCGTGCCGCCGGAATCGACGATATCGTCGATCAATATGCAGGTGCGGCCCTCCACCTCGCCGATCACGTTCATGACTTCGGACTCGCCGGCACGCTCACGCCGCTTGTCGACGATGGCGAGCGGCGCATTGATGCGTTTGGCGATGCCGCGCGCGCGCGCCACGCCGCTGACGTCTGGCGATACGATCATCAGGTCGCCGAGGTCGGGGCGGTCCTTGATGTCGCGCACCATCATCGGCGAGGCGTAGAGGTTGTCGGTGGGGATATCGAAGAAGCCCTGAATCTGGCCGGCGTGTAGATCGAGCGTCATCACCCGGTCGGCGCCGGCGTGGGTGATCAGGTTGGCAACCAGCTTGGCGGAAATAGGGGTACGGGGCCCCGGTTTGCGGTCCTGACGGGCATAGCCGAAATAGGGGATCACGGCGGTGATGCGTCGCGCCGAGGCCCGGCGCAGCGCGTCCATGATGATCAGCAATTCCATCAAGTGGTCGTTGGCGGGATAGGACGTCGACTGGATGACGAAAACGTCGGCGCCGCGGACGTTTTCATGGATTTCGACGAAAATCTCCATATCGGCGAAACGCCGCACCACGGCCTTGGTCAGCGGTATCTTCAGATAGCTGCTGATGGCTTCCGCCAGGGCGGGATTGGAATTTCCGGCGACAAGCTTGAGCGCGCCATTCTTGCTCATCGCTATCCCTCGCCGGTCGCGCTGGTTTCTCAGAAGTCCGGAGCCGGTTCCGATGCCGTCCTGATAACAAGGACCCGCCAAGCCTGGCAATAAGGCTAAATCTTTGTCCCGGACACTTTTTCGGGTTTCAGGTCACGGTCCAGGCGCGTTTCTCAGTCGCCAAGCGCAATGGCATTGATATGCCGGCCGTAATCGGCTTCGCCCTGATGGATCGAGCGGCGATAGCTGAAGAACCGCTCCGGCTCGGCATAGGTGCAGCGGCCCAGATCCTCGATATGTATGATCGCCGCCTGCTTGAGGCGGGCGGCGATATAACCGGCGAGATCGAACAGCATGTGACCTTCGCGCGTGGCGGGCGCAAAGAACCGCGCATTCGCCGGATCGGCCGCGAGAAAACGTTCGAGCAGGTCGCTGCCGACCTCGTAATTCGGCTGACGGATCATCGGACCGATGGCGGTGACGATGCGGCTGCGGTCGGCGCCAAGCTTTTCCATCGCGGCGACGGCCGCCTCGATGACGCCGCCGAGCGCGCCACGCCACCCGGCATGAGCGGCGCCGACGATGCCGGCGTGGGGGTCGGCGAACAGTACGGGGCCGCAGTCGGCGGTGGAGATGCCTACCGCCAATCCGGGGATGCGGGTGACGATGGCGTCGGCACGCGGACGCGCGTCCGGCCTCCATGGGATTTCTGCCACGACCGCATCGGGCGAGTGGATTTGATAGGGCGTGAGGAAGTGCTCCGGCGCGACCTTGAGCGCCGCCGCCATGCGGGCCCGGTTCTCGGAAACCTTTGCGGGATCGTCGTTGGAGCCGACGCCGCCATTGAGGCCGGCATAAATGCCCTCGGAGACGCCGCCGTCGCGGGTGAAAAAGGCGTGGCGGATGCCCGGCAGCGCCGGCAAGTTCGAGGCCTGAAGCATACTCAACTCTCGAATCCCGGAAGCGTCCCGAGCTTGGGATCGGCGGCCGCCATCACCTTGAACAGCACACCCATCTTGCGGGCGCCGCTGCCGGTCAGGCGGTCGACCGCGGCGTCAATCTCGCTGGCCTTCTCCGGAGGGGCATTGGTCTTCAGCGTCGCGGCCCGGGTCTCGATTCCAAGCCGGCGCAGGAAGGTGCCCTGTTCCACCGGCCCGAAGACACGCACGCCCATGCTCTCGACCGCCTGTGCGACCGATTGGAAATCCACATGCGCCGTAAGATCGACCAAGCCCGGCGCGAGCAGCGGATCGGCGAAGGAATGTCCGCCCACGGCCTGCACCGTGTCGCCGACATCGCTGTGGATATGGCCGTAGTCGATCACGAGGGCCGCACTGCCGGCACGCGCCCGCCGTCCAATTTCCAGCGCCACCGAGTCGGCACGCCATTCGTAAATGCTGTCCACGGAAGCCTCGCGTACCTTTTCCCGTAGGATCGGATCGAAATGCGGCAAGGGATCGGATCCCAGCCCAAGGGATAAATTGCCGTCGGCATCGACGACGACCACGCGTTCGTGCCAGCCGTCGTTCTGCTTGACCGCCTGATGTACCGGCAAGGCGTCGAAGAACTCGTTGGCGAGGATGATCGCCGGTCCATCCGGCACCTCATGCAGCGCGGAATGCCACTGTGCAGGCACATCGATTTGGCCCAGCGTCTGCCGTTGCATCTGCTGCAGCGCCGGGCTGACTTCCACCAGATGCGCGACGATCGCGCGGCGAAACGCCGGGATCACCTGGGCGGCGCGCAAGGCGTCCATCATCATGGTGCCGCGCCCGGGGCCGAGCTCGATCAAATGGATGTTTTCCGGCGCGCCCATCTGTCGCCACACCGCCGCCGCCCACAGCCCGATGAGCTCGCCGAACATCTGGCTGATCTCCGGCGCGGTGATGAAATCCCCTGCGGCGCCGAGCGGATCGCGGGTCATATAGTAGCCGTGCTGCGGATGAGTGAGGCAGGCCGCCATATACTGAGAAATCGGCATCGGCCCGGCAACGGAGATCAGCCGGCGGATTTCCGCTTCCAGCGGGGGCAGGTCGTCAGCCATCAGGCCATTCTCGGTTGCCGCCGCAGCGCCAGCGCGATGAGCACGATGCCGCCAATGATCAAGGGAATACAGAGCAGCATGCCCATGGTCAGCCCGCCCCAGAGGAAGCCGAGCTGCGCGTCCGGCTCGCGAAACAATTCGCTAAATATGCGGGCAATGCCGTAGCACAGCGAAAACGCGCCGATGATCAGGCCCGGGCGTTTCAACGCGCCGGCGCGGATCAGCGTGGCGAGGATGACAAACAGCACGACACCTTCCAGCGCGGCTTCATAAAGCTGGCTCGGATGCCGCGGAAGCGGCCCGCCGCCAGGAAATACCATGGCCCAGGGCACGTCGGTAGCGCGGCCCCACAATTCGCCATTGATGAAATTGGCGAGCCGGACAAGGAAGATGCCGATCGGTCCCACCCCGCAGGTGATGTCGCCAAGCGAGAGGATGGACAGTCCGCGCCGCCAGGCGAACAGCATCACCGCCAGCACGCAACCGAGGAAACCGCCATGGAACGACATGCCGCCATTCCACACCTGCAAAATCTCGGCGGGATGGGCGGCGAAATACGTCGGATTGTAGAACAGCACATAGCCGAGCCGGCCGCCGAGGATAATGCCGAGCGTCACCCAGACAATGAAATCGTCATAATCGGCGAGCGTCAGCGGCGCCGGCCCGCCCCACAGCTTTTCATTGCGGATCAGCGCGCGCGCGTAGAGCCAGCCGAGCAGGATGCCGGCGATATAAGCCATCGCATACCAGCGGATGGCGAAGGGCCCGATGGAGACCAGCACCGGATCGATGGCAGGGAAGGGCAGGACGAAAAGCGGCATGATGAATTTCCCCCGACGCAGGGTGATGCGGCCACGAAACTGGCGAAGTCAAGGCACGAAGCCTCGCGCCTCGCTCAATCTGCGCCGGTAAGTTAAGTTACGGCGATCAGGAGCATGCGATGCGAAGCTTTTCCGCCGATCAGGCATTGGTTTATGCCGCTGAAATATTTTCCAGCAGATACAAAGGCGCCGAGTTTTGTATCGCGGCGGGTTCGATCATTCTCGGGCTCGGCACCGCCGGCTCCGACCTCGATCTGGTCGTGGTCCACCAAAAACTTCCCACCGCGTTCCGCGAGGCCTTCCACCATAACTCGATGCCGGTAGAAGCCTTTGTTCACGACTACGAAACAGTCCAGGCATTTATCGACGGAGATTACGAAAACGCGCGTCCCACGATGATTCACATGCTTGCGACCGGAGTGGCCATTCCTGCGCCCGTCGAAACGCCGCGGCGGCTTCAATGCTATGCACGGATGCTGCTCGAAAAAGGGCCGGAAAGGACGGCCGACAGGAAAATTCAAGAGCTACGTTATGCGGCAACCGATTTGATCGAAGATCTTAAAGGCGACCGGCCGCAGAACGAGCAGCGTGCAATTCTGTATTATCTTTATGAGACCATCGGCGAACTGCGATTGCGGCACGGGGGACGGTTCGTCTCGCGCGGGAAGCATTTGGCCCGAAGCCTCGAGCAATGTGATGCCGAATTTTCTAAAAAACTGACCGGCGCGATGGAGTCGGCGCATCGCGATGGCGTTTCCCAGACCCAGGTCGAGACAATTTCCAGTCTTTTGGAATCCGTAGGGGGCGCGCTTTTTGACGGTTACCGCCAAGAGGCAGGCGCGGAGCGCAGGAAGGAAGCAAAATGGCTGCGTGTTTCGGCGTAATCGTTAGGGTCTTGTGGATACACGGGCCGAGTGCCATTTGCTGAACGAAGCAGCGGAGACGACGATGACGCAGACCAGCAACCGGATTTTCGACGAGATGGCGCGCCTGATGAACGACGCTGCCGGCGTCGCCCAAG
>JAXDOS010000063.1:0-3525 GCA_034668785.1 Alphaproteobacteria bacterium | reverse complement strand
CGCGCTCGATGTCTTCGGCGAGCTGAACCAGCCGCCGATCAAGTTCCGCCATGCGCTCCTTGGCGCGGGTTTCTTCGCGTTCGAGGGTTTCACGGGCGATCACAAGCCGATGCAGCGCGGCGGCGGCTTTGGCCTCCGTCTCGCGTAAGCCGGGAAGAGAAGCCGCTGCCAGCGCCTGGCGCTTTGATGCTTCCGCCTGCTGGCCGGTGCGCTCGGCGACGACGCGGACGCTGAGGTCCTTGGCATGTTCGGCGGCGACCACTTCCGCCTGCGCGGAGACCCAGCGTAGATGGAAGAGGGTCGCTTCCGCCTTGCGAACCTGCGCCGCCACATTGCGGTAGCGCACCGCTTGGCGCGCTTGCCGCTTGAGCGCATCCATCTGCCCTGCGAGTTGTCCGATGACATCCTCAAGCCGCGCGAGATTCTGCTCCGCCGCCTTCAGCCGCAGTTCCGCTTCGTGGCGCCGCGCATGCAGGCCCGATATTCCCGCCGCCTCTTCGAGAACGCGCCGCCGCTGTTCGGGCTTAGCCTGGATGATTTCGCCGATGCGCCCCTGATGCACGAGCGCAGGCGAGCGCGAGCCGGTAGAGGCGTCGGCGAAAAGCAATTGCACGTCGCGCGCACGCACTTCGCGGCCTTTGATGCGGTAGGTCGAGCCGGTGTCGCGCTCGATGCGGCGCGACACTTCCAGCGTGTCGTAGTCGTTGAAGGCGGCGGGCGCCGAGCGTTCGGAATTGTCGACGCCCATCGCCACTTCGGCGGTGTTGCGCGGCGGGCGAGTTCCCGAGCCGGAGAAGATCACGTCGTCCATGCCGGAGGCGCGCATCGCCTTGTAGGAGGATTCCCCCATGACCCAGCGTAACGCCTCGACCAGGTTCGACTTACCACAACCGTTCGGCCCGACGACGCCGGTGAGTCCCGGCTCGATCAGGAAGTCGGTGGGTTCGACGAAGGACTTGAAGCCGATGAGGCGCAGCCGCGTGAGTTTCATTTAGCGCTTTCCAACACCTCGTCCCGGGTGGGCAGAGGCCGGCCGACAGGACCGGTTGAAGGGCATGGCACCGACAGGAAGGAATCACCGAAAGCTCGTCCGAACACGGCCGAGAACGCCACACCGGGAGAGAATGAATCGCGCCGCGTCTCACCGCAACCGGCCGGCGGGCTTTTCCAGACCTTATCTGCGTGGGGGGCTATAAAAGACCGGAGCGCGGGCCGCTCCGCAGCTTCGAGCGAGGGGAAAAAACCCTTATCAGCCCTTGAGATAGGGCTGAATCAGCTTCTCCATATCTTCGATCGACATGGAGCCCGAATAGATCTTGCCGTTGATGAAAAAAGTCGGTGTGGAGCTCACTCCGAACTTGTCGGCGGCCCGGTCGCGCTGCGCTTTGACACTATCCAGCAGCGGTTGATTCGCGGCGCACTTGTTGAAACTCTCTTCGGTGAAGCCGACTTGCTTGGCGATTCCCATCAGCGCGGGGATCGCATTCCGCACCACCCACTGCTCCTGGGTTTCGTACAACGTCTCCACGAAGGGGAAATATTTGTCCTTGTCGGTGCAGCGTGCCAGCAGGATGGCGAGCGCGTCGAGGTCATTGAGCACGAATTCGCGGAAGATGTAGCGAACCTTTCCGGTGTCGATGTAGCGCTTCTTCAATTCCGGAAACGTGGTCACTTCGAAATGCCGGCAATGCGGGCATGTCAGCGAGGCATATTCGATGATGGTGACCGGCGCGTCCGCCGCACCCAGCACCATGTCGGGGAGCGGGCCGGGTTGCAGCAGGTCGGCCTGGGAAGGTGTCTGGGCCTCAGCCGCGCTGAAGAAGCCGGCGAATGGCGTGGCCCAAGCGACAAAGGCGCTGCCGACCCCGACGACGGCGGCGCCTGCGCAAAATTCACGTCGTGTGATCGTCAACTGAAACTCCCGTCTGCTGCACCGTCGCCCAGCCGCTATCTTAAACGGCGATTGTGGCGATGACCACTCCCGCGCCGAGGAGTTCCGCCACCGTTCACGTTGGCTTGATCGCGGCGCCAAGCCGCGCCAGCGCCTGGCGCAGGCCATCGTCCGCCACTTCCGGTAGCCCGGCGGCGATCCGCGCCGTCACTTCGGGATCAGGACCGGAGCGCGGCTTGGCGATCTTGCGGCGGGACAGTGGAGCTTGCCGCAGCGCCAAGCGGCCGATCGCTTGCCAGCCGAAGAAGCGGTTGACGCGCTCGATGATGACGCCGGACAGGTGCTGGATTTCGATCGCCGTCGGTCCTTCCACCCGCAACATCAGCGTGGCGGGTTCCGCCGGCTCGCCGCCTTCCGGCTTGCGCCACTGCACTTTCATCGGCTCGGCATGGGCGGCGATCTCAGGCCCGACGATGTCCGTCCAGCGGGTCACCAGTTCGGCGGAGGCGAAGCCTTGCTGGGCAAACGCGTCCGACAGGCAGCTATTAAGGAAATCCCCGAGAGGACGGGCATATTGTTTCGAGGGCTTGTTCATGGCGCGCGGCTCTGGCATCGGTCGGACATGACGCTAGCAGTTCAACCGGCGCGAAAGAAGAAAATAGCCGCGCCTTTCGCCGGGAAGGTGGGTGCGGTGCCGTGCCCGCCGCTTGCCGCCAATGCGCTGCTCGCCTGGTATGACCGCCATCGCCGCATTCTGCCGTGGCGCGCCGCTCCTGGTGAGACCTCCGATCCGTACCGGGTCTGGCTTTCCGAAATCATGCTGCAGCAGACGACGGTGAAAACCGTCGCGCCCTATTTCGCGCGCTTCGTCCAACGCTGGCCAAGCGTCGGTAGCCTCGCGGCTGCGCCGTTGCAGGAGATACTGCAAGCCTGGGCCGGGCTCGGCTATTACGCCCGCGCGCGCAACCTCCACGCTTGCGCCAACGCGGTCGTCGAGCGCCACGGCGGCTGCTTCCCCGCGCGCGAAGATGAACTACGCGCATTGCCGGGCATCGGGCGCTATACGTCGGCCGCCATCGCCGCGATTGCCTTCGATAAACGTGCCGTGCCCGTCGACGGCAATATCGAACGGATCGTCGCCAGGCTTTTTGCCGTTGAGGAGCCGCTTCCGGCAGCGAAGCCAACAATCCAGGGTCTAGCGGAAACGCTGGCGCCGGAGCGGCGGTTCGGCGATTTCGCGCAGGCTCTGATGGATCTTGGCGCCACCATCTGCACGCCACAGCGCCCGGCCTGTGTACTCTGTCCGTTAAACGACGGCTGCGCGGCGCGGCGGCGCGGGGATCCGGAAGTTTTTCCGGTGAAGGCGCCGAAAGTGAAAGGCAAGCTGCGCCGTGGCGCGGCATTCTTCGTTCAGCGTGCCGATGGTGCGGTGTTGTTGCGGTCGAGACCGGCGAAGGGTCTGCTCGGCGGCATGACCGAACTGCCGACCACGGAATGGACGGGGGATTTTGACGAAGGGACGGCGCTTGCGCAGGCGCCGAACTTAGCCCGCGCAAAGCCGCAATGGCGACGCATCCCCGGCGTGGTCACCCATGTCTTCACGCACTTTCCGCTGGAGCTGATCGTTTATGCCG
>JAXDOS010000062.1:0-22676 GCA_034668785.1 Alphaproteobacteria bacterium | reverse complement strand
CCTCGACCAAACACAGTCGAAAGATAAGAAGCACCCGCCGGACGATAGCTCCGGCGGGTGTAGCGTTAGGCCGAAACGCTCACATTATTTCGTGACTTGCCCGCGGATTTCGCCACCAGGATTGGCGGCCGTGTGGATGTTTACATAATATTTTCCGCCCATCAGGTCGGCCGCCTGTGCGTCCGTCAACGTGGCGGAGCCAGTAACAGGGCTGGTGGCTTGATTGGGAATTGGGACCGCGACACCCGCGTTCTTGCCGGGTTCCGCAGGGCCATGGAAATGGGCTGCCGTGGCAGGACCCGTCAATCCGGAATAATTCACAGTCCAGGACAGCTTCTTCGCGGTGGTGTCAAAAGTGACAGCCGCACTGCCGGTGCCTTTGCTGTCGTTTGCAGGCACTTCGCTTGATGCTTTGAGGTCTGCTTTCATCTTGACCTCTTCAGAAAGAGCCAGCGTGCTTGATGCCAGCAGCGCTGACAATGCCAATCCGGCAACGCCACATATATTCTTTGTGCTCACAGCGTATCTCCTTGAGTTCCTACGGGGACTAGCCACCGTTATAACCCCAGTCTGCCACACCTATTCCTGGTTGGCTTGGATAATCGCGACGACCGCAAGGAGCGAACGTGCTGCGGAAGCTGACCATTCTGACCGGGATTGCCGCGGTTATCGCCTTCGCCGGCTTCTGGTTCCTCACCATACCGTCGGTGGTTCCAGCCAGCGCGCTCGGACCGCACACGCCCAATCTCGAAAATGGCAGGACCATGTTTTACGCGGGAGGCTGCGCCTCCTGTCATGCTACGCCAGAGCAAGATGACAAGACTCAGCTTGGCGGCGGCCTTGGTTTGAAATCTTCTTTCGGCACTTTTTTCGTGCCGAATATTTCTCCCGATCCCGACGATGGTATTGGGAAATGGAATGAGGCCCAGTTCGTCACGGCCCTGGTGAAAGGCACGTCGCCGGAAGGCCGTCATTACTACCCGGCGTTTCCTTACACCTCTTTCCAGCGCATGAACTTCGACGACCTGCGCGACCTCTTTGCCTTTCTCAAGACCCTGCCCGCGGTGCAAGACACGGTGCAGGAACACGATCTGCCGATCCATTTTAAGATCCGTCGCACGCTCGGAATCTGGAAATTGCTGTTCCTGGATGGAGCGCCATTCAAGCCCGACCCGACGAAATCGCAGCAGTGGAATCGTGGCGCCTATCTCGTCAACGGCCCAGGCCATTGCGCCGAATGCCATAGCCCGCGCAACTTTTTGGGCGCCATCGTCGCGGGCCAGCGCTTTGCTGGCGGTCCCAACCTGGAAGGGGAGGGCTTTATTCCCAACATCACTCCGGCACGGATCGGGAATTATTCCGAAAAAGACATCGAGGAAGTGCTCGATACCGGCGATATCCCGGACGGCGACCGGGTCGGGGGTGCAATGGTTGAGGTCGTGCGCAACACCTCGCAGCTTTCGCCTGCGGATCGCGCTGCGATTGCCGTCTACATCAAGTCGCTGCCGCCGGTGGAGGGGCCGCAACCGCCGCCGAAGGAATAAGCCGATCGATCATTTCCTGCCTGCAAAGCATCAATGAATATCGTCAACGCCATTGTGCTCAAGATCATTTCGACGCTGCTGTTCGCGGTGATGTCCGCTTTGGTGCGCTGGCTGGGTGACAACGTGCCCCTCGGGCAAGTCGTGTTCTTCCGCAGTGCCTTTGCCATTGTCCCCGTCGTCATCATCTATGCGCTCCGGGGCGAGCTTTGGGCCGCCGTGCGCACCAGCAGGCCATTCGGTCATGTTAGTCGTGGCGTGGTCGGAGCCGGCGGCATGTTTTTCAACTTCGCCGCCTTGGCGCGATTGCCGATCGCGGATGCCACGGCGATCTCTTTTTCCTCGCCGCTGATCACGGTGGCGCTCGCGGGGCTGCTGCTGGGGGAGCGCGTTCGCATCTATCGCTGGTCTGCGGTCATCGCCGGTTTGCTCGGTGTGATGGTCATGCTCGCGCCGCGCCTCTCGGTGGGGCAGCTTTCGGCGATGACCACGACAGCGGCGCTGGGTTCGATCTTTGCCTTGATTGGCGCGATCTGCGGCGCCGGCGCGGTGATCCAGACGCGGCGGCTGACCGACAGCGAGACGACGTCGGCGATCGTGCTTTATTTCTCCGTGTTCTGCGCCCTTGCCGGACTGGCGACGCTGCCGTTCGGCTGGACCTGGCCGACACCGTCCCAGCTTCTGGCGCTGATCATGGTCGGCGTTCTCGGCGGCGTGTCCCACCTTTTATTGACTGAGAGTTATCGCCATGCGCCGGCATCGCTGGTCGCGCCGTTCGATTACATGGCCATGCTGTGGGCCTTGGTGCTCGGCTATTTCGTGTTCGATGAGATTCCCGACTTAATGGTTTTTATCGGCGCGGCGATTGTCATCGCCGCCGGCCTGTTCGTCATCTGGCGTGAGCGCCAGTTGGGGGTGAGGCGCCGCCGCGAGGCCGAAGCCTCGCCAATCGGCCCGTTATTTTCCTAGCGGCCGAATGCCTTGAAGGTGATGATGGTATGGGTATTCTGGATGCCGGGAATGGTCTGCACCTTCTCGTTGACGAAGCGCCCGATATCGGCGCCTTGCTCCACATAGAATTTGGCCAGCAGGTCGAAGTCTCCGGCAGTGGAGTAGATTTCGGAGGCGATCTCCGCGTCGGCCAGCTTGTTGGCGACTTCGTAGGATTTGCCTAGCTGGCACTTGATCTGGACGAAAAACGGAACCATCCGAGCCTCCCGGTCGCTTATCGCGGATATCCAATCCAGCAAAATCGCCTGCGGCTGGCAAGGCATGCTTGCGACGGCGAGGCAGGGGAATTAGGTATTTCCAGCATCTCATGGGTGCCCGACGTGCATCGGTCTGAGAGGCTTCTACCAACCCATCGAACCTGAGCCGGACTTGCGGCGGAAGGAGCCGGGATGCGCGTCGATCTTCGTCTTTATGCCCTTGTCGACCCGGAGCGCGCGGGCCCTTGGCCGCTCGCCGATCTCGCTCGCCGCGTGGCCGCAGGTGGGGCGACTCTGGCGCAGCTTCGTGACAAACACGCGGGAACCAGGGCAATGGTTGACGAGGCGCGCGCCATCAAAGCCGCTTTGGCGGCGTCGCGCGTGCCGCTCATCATCAACGATCGTGTGGACGTGGCGCTGGCCGCGGGCGCCGCCGGGGTTCACGTCGGCCAGGACGACATGGACCCTGCAGACGCGCGCCGTCTGCTCGGTCCGGACGCCATCATCGGATTGAGCATCAAGACGCTGGCACAAGCCCGGGCCGCGCCAATCGAATATCTCGACTATGTCGCCATCGGCGGCGTGTTTGCTACTTCCTCGAAGGATAATCCCGATCCCCCCATCGGACTCGACGGTCTGAAGTCTATCGCGCAAGCCATCCGCGCACGTTCTCCCGCACTTCCCATAGGAGCGATCGCCGGCATCGATGCCATCAAGGCGGGCGACGTTATCGCCGCGGGTGCCGACGGAATCGCGGTGATCTCAGCCCTGTCGCTTGCGCCCGATCCTGAGCAAGCGGCCAAGGGGCTACGTGGTATTGTTGATCGCGCATTGGCGCAACGGGGTGGCGCATGAAGACCCCCATTGCGGTCACCATCGCCGGGTCGGATTCCAGCGGCGGCGCCGGCATCCAGGCGGATTTGAAGACCTTTGCGGCGCTCGGCGTTTACGGCGCGACGGTGATCACCGCTCTCACTGCGCAGAATACCCGCGGCGTCAGCGCCATTCATGATGTCCCGCCGGATTTCATCGGCGCGCAAATCGACGCGGTGTTCTCCGACCTGTCCGTGGACGCGGTAAAGATCGGAATGTTGTCGCAGCCTGCCACAATCGAAGCCGTAGCCGCGGGGCTTGATCGTCACAAAGCACAGAACGTGGTGCTCGATCCGGTGATGGTTGCCACTAGCGGAGACCGGCTGTTGGCCGCCGAGGCGGTCGACCTATTGCGACGCTTGCTCATTCCGCGGGCGCTGCTGCTAACGCCGAACCTGCCGGAAGCCGCGGCGCTGCTCGATGCACCGTTAGCGACGACCGAAGCCGAGATGCGGGAGCAAGCAGAGCGGCTGCTGGCGCTCGGCGCCCAGGCGGTGCTGATCAAAGGTGGCCACGCCAACGGCCCTGAAAGTGTCGATTTCCTCCTGGAGGGCCACGCGGTGGCGCGGCTCGCAGCCGACCGCGTGACGACATCCAATATCCACGGTACCGGCTGCACCTTATCGTCGGCCATCGCCGCCGGGCTGGCGAAGGGCCTTAAGCTCGACGAAGCGATACGTGAGGCGAAAGCCTACGTGACCGCAGCGATCGCTGCCGCCGACCGGCTGACAGTCGGCGGAGGGGCGGGGCCTTTGCATCACTTCCATACATTTTGGAAGTAACGCCCGAATTCTCAGGCGTTGAACGCCACGATCTTCTGTTGCTGCTCGCCGAGGCCATCAATGCCAAGGCGGACCACATCGCCGACCTTGAGGAATTTTGGCTCCGGCTTGATTCCGAGGCCAACTCCGGGCGGCGTGCCGGTGATGATAATATCGCCGGGCTCCATGGCGAAGAACTGCGAGCAGTACCAGACCAGGTGAGCAACGCCGAAGATCATGGTCTTGGTCGAGCCGTGCTGACGTTTTTCGCCATTGACGGTGAGCCACATGTTGAGCGCCTGCGGGTCTTTGATCTCATCCTTGGTTACCAGCCATGGTCCGAGCGGGCCGAAAGTCTCGCAGCCCTTTCCTTTGGTCCATTGACCGCCGCCGCGGTCGATCTGGAAGCTGCGTTCGGAAACGTCGTTGGCCAGGCAATAACCGGCGACCGCGTCCATCGCGCTTTCCTTTGACAGGTAGCGCGCACATTGGCCGATGACGATGCCGAGCTCGACCTCGTAATCGAGCTTGGTGGAGTCCTTCGGCATCATGGTGTCGTCGTTGGGACCGCAAATACTGGTCGTCGCCTTCATGAAGACGATCGGTTCCTTCGGCAGCTGCAATCCAGCTTCGGCGGCGTGGTCGGCATAGTTGAGCCCGATGGCGAAGAAGTTGCCGATCCTGCCGACACACGGGCCGAGGCGGGAATTTTCCGGCGCTAGCGGCAGCGTATCCAGGTTGGTCTTGGCGATCTTGGCGAGACCTTGCGGGCTCAGTACCTCGCCTTGGATATCCGGCACGACGCCCGACAGATCACGAATTTTGCCATGAGTATCAATGATCCCTGGCTTTTCGCGGCCTGCCGGGCCGAAGCGGACAAGCTTCATCGCAAACTCCACTCGCTAGATTGGAAAGAGAACGACGATCATGCGTCGGCGCCCAGAAGCAGGCAAGCGCCACGCCGCAGCATCCTTATGCCCGCCCAATACACCGCCGCGCCTTGTGGCTCAAAAGCCACAGGAGACAAAATTGCGCGCAATCTCCTCCTGACGTGGAGGATTTTGCTGTTCGCCGATTGTCCTTAGGCGCGCGGCTAGGCACGATGCTGGCAGAAGGTTGCTGCTAGCGGGGGAACGATGAAAAACCAGATCACGAAGTCAATTTTGCTTTCCGGCTGCGCGTTCGCTGTTGTCGCATTCGGCCTTGTGGAGGCGAAAGCGGGCGGCTTGGCGATTCGGGAGCAAAGCGCCTACGGCCAGGGCACATCCTTCGCCGGGGTCGCTGCGGGCGGCTCGTTGTCTTCCATGTTCTGGAATCCGGCGACGATGACGCAGGTCGGCGGCCTGGCTTCTGAATCCAACTTCGCGGGCATTTTCCCTTACGCCGCCAACTCGCCCACGGCCGGTGCGCTTTTCGCGTTGGGCGGCACCAGCAACACCGGCGACGCGGCGTTGGTGCCGGCCAGCTATACGACGTGGCAATTCAATCCGAATATGTGGCTGGGTATTTCCTTCAACTCGCCGTTCGGGCTGTCGGTCAACTTCCCCGACCTTTGGGCCGGACGCAATTACGCCCAGAGCAGCAGCCTGCGAACGCTGAGCGCCACGCCAAGCCTGGCCTATCGCATCAACGATATGATCAGCATAGGCCTCGGCGTGCAGATCCAGAACGCAAAGGCCGATCTCAACAGTGGGCTGCTCCCAGCCCCAGGTTCGCACACCAATCTGAGCGGCTCCGGATGGGCCTATGGCGCGACTGCGGGCATTACCGTCACGCCCGGCCCTAACACCACGATCGGACTGGGGTGGCGTTCTGCTCTCAATCAGAAGCTCAGTGGGACGCTCGCCTCGTCTCCAATTCTGCCCGGCTCCACGCTTGGCAGCATTGATGCCACCGTGAATCTTCCCGACATGCTTTCCCTTGGTATCCGCCACCATCTTGATCCGCGCTGGACGTTGATGGGAACGGTCGAGTGGAGCCGGTGGAGCCGGATCGGGACCACGGCGGTGTTGCAGCCAACAGGCGCGCCCGCGACCATCGCCGGAACGGTCGTTCAGCTTCCCTTCCAATATCAGGACGGCTGGTTCTATTCGGTCGGCGCTGAATACGTCGTCGACCAGCGCACCACCTTGCGCGCCGGCATCGGCTATGAAGTTTCCCCAATCACTGATCGGGTGCGCACGCCGCGCCTGCCGGATAACGACCGGTTTTGGCTGTCGGTGGGTCTCAGCTACTTGATGATGCCCAATCTGACCATGGATTTGGCCTACAGCCACATCTTCGTCAAAGACACCCCAATCAACATTACCGCCGCCTCGGGAAATCCGTGGTTTTCGGCGGGCGTAGACTATGTCGGAAACGCGACCTCCCACGTCGACATATTCTCCATCGCCATGAAATATCGGTTTTCACCAGAACCCGTGAAGCCGCTGATCCGCAAAGGCTGAGCGGGTCAGAAAGTGGAGTCTCCGCTCTGGGCGGGGACAACCGCATCGGCGACATCCATCTGGTTGCCGCGCCAAAGGATGTCGTTTCCCGCCCAACCGGCGATCCAGAGCGCGGGAAGCAGCAGGTCGCGCAGCATCCAGGCAACCGGCGAATAGATTGATAGCGGCCACTTAGCCGCATAAGCGAGGATGGCCTCGCCGCCGTACCAGAGCGCGGCGAAGACGGTCACGCAGGCAAGCGGCGACAGGCCCGCCACCTCGGCGACAATACCGCTCGCCGTTATCGGCAAAAGGCCGCCGGATAAAATTTCGGGCGCATAGTAATATTTAAAAGCTGCGCGCCGCAGCCGTGCCCAGCGTAGCTGGCGGCGCCATACGTCCATCGCGGTGCGATAACCGAGTGGCTGATCGAATGGACCATCAACCAGCCGCACGCGTTTGCCATTGGCGCGGACCACTTTTGTTGACGCCGCATCCTCAGCGACTTCCATAGCCAGTGCGCGCAGGCCTCCGCCGCGCTCCAGATCATCGCGGCGCCAGAGCATGGATTTGCCTTGGGCAAAGCCAACACCGATGCTGTCGGCGAAATATTGCCAGCGCGCCTGATAGGTGTTGAGGAAAGCGCACTCCACCTCGGCCCAGAAACCGGAAGGCAGGCAGCCGATTGGTGGCGAGCACACCAGACCGGTGCCGGAACGCCAGCTTGCCAGCAGCCGCTGAATGTAATCTCGCGGCATTAAAACGTTGCTGTCGGCGATTACGACCCATTCGCCCCTGGCAGCTCGCCAGCCTTTGGAAAGGTTATTCAGTTTTGGATTTTGGCTAATTCTTTCATCGCCAACGAGAAGCTCGGCCGGCACTTGTGGATGCGCGGCGATCATCCGTTTGACCAGAAGGGCCACGGGGTCGTTGGCGCTGGCGACGCAGAAAATAAGCTCGTAACGCGGATAGTCGAGCTTGAAGCTCGACCTCAAAGTTTCCTCACAATAATTATCGATACCGCAGACCGGGCGGATCAAGCTGACCGCGGGCGCATGAGGAGGCGGGGAATAGGCCTCCCGTCTCCGGCAGCGGGTGATCGCGACGAAAACAGAAACGATATGAAGCGAGAAAGCCGCAAGGCAAAATGCCGTAACCGGCCAAATTGCAATCACCATGGGAGATATATCGGTTCAACCGATGACAGGCGTGTGACATCCCGATACCCCTTGTCATCCGCCCGACATGAAACTCTGCGACAAGTCATGGGCATGATAGTCCATGAAAGATTCTTGGCATCGTGACGGCAGTTACCAATCCGCGCCGATTTCGTGCGCTGTTCTTGTCCGATGTGCATCTCGGCACCAAGGGATGCCAGGCCGAGCGCCTCTTGGACTTCCTGCGCCACCACGATGCCGACATGATCTATCTCGTCGGCGACATTGTCGATGGCTGGCAACTACAATCGAACTGGTACTGGCCGCAGAAACACAATGACGTGGTGCAGAAACTGCTGCGCAAGGCGCGCAAGGGCACTCGTATTGTTTACGTTCCCGGCAATCACGACGAGTTTCTGCGTGGTTATTACGGTACCCACTTCGGCGGCATCGATGTCACTGAAACCGCGATCCATGAAGCCGCGGACGGCCGGCGCTTTCTCGTCATCCATGGCGATCATTTCGACCTTGTAGTCACCCAGGCCCGCTGGCTGGCGCTCGTCGGCGACAAAGCCTACACCGCAGCTATCGCTCTCAACACCATCTTCAACAGAGTGCGCCGCTATCTCGGCTTTCCGTACTGGTCGCTGTCAAAATGGGCGAAACTCAAGGTCAAGAATGCCGTGAATTTTATCGGCGAGTTCGAAAAGGCGCTGGCCGCGGCGGCGCAGCGTCATGCCGCCGATGGCGTCATTTGCGGTCATATCCACCACGCCGTGATGCATGACGATTTCGGCGTGCGCTATGTCAACTGCGGCGATTGGGTCGAAAGCTGCACTGCCGCCGTCGAACATTTCGATGGGCATTTCGAAATCATCAGCTGGACAGGATCGGCGATGACGGCAGTGGCGCCGGTGCGCATCGCGGATGCGCGGGCGGCGTGACGCGACATTCAACTAAACAGCGCGATCTTTTCCTCGTCGCTCAGCGCGCGTAACGGCGCGAGCGGATCATCTCGGGTCGGCGCTGTCGATTGCGGTGCCGGCACGATCTCGACCTTACCCACCGCAACTTCCGGAACGGCTGCGCTATCCGGCTGGGTCGCAGGAAGCAGACGGACCAGGTGAGCGATTGACGGGGCTTCCCTTGCGTGCGGCGCCTGCGTTTCGGACGAATTTCCATTGGCTGCTGGCCCCAGCAGGAAATCCGCGGGGTCCGCTTCCTCCGCTGGCTTCAACGTTGGAACGCTCGCATCGGAAACCGCCACCCCGATCGGTTCCAGGGCCAGCATGGACCGGCCAATATCTTCGATCGAGGCATCCCGCCGGTCTTCGACCTGAGGGTCCGGCGGCTCCATCATTATGTCCACGTCGGCCTGTTCAAGCCCGCCGCCCGGCGGCGGGGGACCGTTGATCAACGGGTCCTCGGGCGCTTTCTCCGCTTTGGCTGTCGTAGGCTGCGGAATCTGATCGCCCCAAATGGCAATCATCGCGTTGATGCGATCTTCCAGGTAGCTCAGCACCTGGATCACCTTGCGGGTGCGCTGGCCGGTGAGATCCTGGAATGAGCAAGCGGTGAAAGTTTCAGTCGTCTGCGCGTCAAGCTGGTCGCAAAAATTATTATCGACGCCTTGCTCGCGGAGAGCCCAGGAGATTTCCTGTATTTGCTCTGCCGCGGCGAGAATGCGCGAGGTCGCCGTCTCGGTCATGTGAACGATCGAGTCCAGTTCCTCGGTCGCGGCCTCGATCTGGCCGTAGCGCTCGACATCGGGCTTAATTGCCGCGATCTCAGCCTTGGTGCGCGCGATGGCTTCCGCCATCTCGACGACATCGAAACGAAAGCGATCGAAAGATTGCGCCGCGCGCTCGCCGCTGATCGTCTGCTCCATGCGCTGGATCGCCGCCAGAGCCGATTGCGTGTCCGTGGGATGGTTGCGACGTAGGTATTCGGCCAGGAAACGGCGTCCGCGCGCGGTCGCGGAGAGCGTCGCGCAAAGCGCGTCATAGTCCGCTTCGGACAGGGACGCCTGTGACGGTGTCAGCGGCGACGTGAGGTCGTTGGACATGCTCTAATCGCGAAGGCCGGATAGACGAGCTATTATGATCGATCCGGTCGCGCGATCGCTAAAATGGCTCATCATCCCGGAATCGTCCCCAACTAATCGCGTAGCGAATGGTTCGTCGATTCGATCTCGCTAGGCAACCTCATCTGTGGGGCTGCTCATCCCCATAGCTTGCGCTCGGGAGGATGCACCAGGCTGCCGTCGTAGCGCAGGCCCTCGGGCCGGTCCTTCGCCAGCAAAAGAGGACCATCAAGGTCCACGACGCGGGCCTCTTGCGCCAGCAACATCGCCGGCGCCATCGCCAGCGAGGTCGAGACCATGCACCCCGCCATAACAGCAAGACCCCGCCGCCGCGCCTCGTCGGAGAGCGCCAATGCCTCGGTCAGTCCGCCGGCCTTATCCAGCTTGAGGTTCACGGCGTCGTATTTCGCCATCAGCGTTCCGAGCGACCCGCGATCATGCACGCTTTCATCGGCACATACGGGAATCGGCCGTGAGATCGTCGCGAGAGCGTCGTCGCCTCCGGCGGGTAGCGGCTGCTCGACCAGCGTCACCCCGGCCTCGGCACAGGCGGCGAGATTCTCCGCAAGGTTATCCGCGGTCCAGGCCTCGTTAGCGTCGACGATGAGTTCGGCTTCCGGCGCCGCCCGGCGCACCGCGGCGATACAGGCTAAATCGCTGTCGCCGCCCAGTTTGACCTTGAGCAACGGCCGTCCGGACGCCTTTTCGGCGGCTGCGGCCATGCTTTCAGGGGTGCCGAGCGAAATCGTAAAGGCCGTTACCCGAGGCCGCGGAGTGGGCAGACCGGCCAATTCGTACACCGGCTTGCCGCTGCGCTTGGCCTCGAGGTCCCAAAAGGCGCAATCAAGCGCGTTGCGCGCCGCCCCCGCGGGCAAGGCGCGCTGCAACCCCGCCCGGTCGAGGCCGTTGGCGATCGGATCGCGCATGGCGGCAATGGCGGCGGCAACGCCTTCGACGGTTTCGCCATAGCGCGCGTAGGGGACGCATTCGCCCCGGCCCTTGGCGTGACCATCGGCAAGCTCGGCGAGCACGACTACAGCCTCAGTTTTGGCGCCTCTACTGATGGCAAAAGAGCCCAAAATCGGCCAGCGCTCAATCCGTACCGTAAGGGTGAGGGTCATGGCCCGACATTAACCATATTCCTTAGCAAACAAAGATATTTAGCGACTTTGGTAGCCTCTGAGAAGGCGCGTGGTTAACATGGAGCTGCGGCTAAGGCGGCGGAGGCGCGTCACACCACCACGACAAAGTCGGGATTTGGTTGACGTAGTAAAAATGCCGAGCGCGGGGTTCCGTGCCGGATGGAGTACATGGTGAACGCCGAGCCCCTGTTAACGAGCACGATCCGCGGCGACCGCCTGGAACTCGCCGCCGCCGGCCGTTGGACCTCGGATTCCGCGCACACCCTGGAACCATTGGTTGAGGCGGTGACACAGGAGTCTCTGAAGGTCACCAGCGTCGACATCGATATGGGCGGTATTGAGCAGCTCGATACCTACGGGGCATGGCTGCTTGAACGTTTGGTGCGCGCGCGGAGCACCGATAAGAGCGCGCCGCGTGTGGTGAACCTGTCCGAGCGCTACAAGGATTTGATGAAAGAGGTACGCGGCGCTAACCGGGCGACGCCGCCGCCACCCGCCAATGAAAACGCCATCATCGCCGGGGTTGCGATGGTCGGGCGCAGCATGGTCCAAGCCGGCCAAGATCTCACGGCCATCGTGGGGATGTTGGGCGCGGTGATCGTGGCGGCCGGCCGCGTGATCAGGCATCCGCGCAGCTTCCGTATCACCTCAGTAGTCCATCATCTCGAGCGGGTCGGCTGGCGGGCGGTGCCGATTATCCTCCTCATTACCTTCCTGATCGGCGCCATCCTGGCCCAGCAGGGCACCTTCCATTTTCGCAAATTCGGCGCCGACGTCTTTGTCGTCGACATGGTCGGCATCCTGGTGCTGCGCGAAGTCGGCGTGCTTATCGTCTCGATCATGGTGGCCGGCCGCTCGGGCAGCGCCTACACCGCCGAGCTTGGCTCCATGAAGATGCGCGAGGAGATGGATGCGCTGCGCACCATGGGCTTCGATCCGGTTGAGGTCTTGGTCCTGCCGCGCATTGTCGCTCTGTTGATCGGGCTGCCGATCCTCACTTTTCTAGGCTCGATGGCGGCGCTCTACGGCGGCGGCCTCGTCTCTTGGGTCTATGGCGGGATCAGCCCGGAAGTTTTTATGGCGCGTCTCGATGAGGCGATCTCAGGCAATACTTTTGCTGTCGGTATGATCAAGGCGCCGTTCATGGCGCTGGTCATCGGGGTAGTGTCTTGTCTGGAGGGCCTGCATGTCGAAGGCAGCGCCGAGTCGCTCGGCGAGAAAACCACCTCGTCGGTGGTGAAGTCGATCTTCCTGGTCATCGTTCTTGACGGCGTCTTCGCCATGTTCTTCGCAGCGATTGACGTGTGAGCATGGCACAGGAAGCCAAAGAGAAGATCATCAAGGTACGCGATCTTGTCGTCCGCTTCGGCAAGACCACGGTGCTCGATCATTTATCGCTGGATGTCTATCGCGGCGAGATTCTCGGCTTTGTCGGCGCCTCCGGTGCCGGCAAGTCGGTGTTGTTCCGTACCATCATCGGCCTTGTGCCTATCCACCAAGGCAGCATCGAAGTGTTCGGCGTCGATATGGCCCAAGCAAGCGAGGAGGAGCGCCTTTCAGTGGACCGGCGCTGGGGCATCTTGTTCCAGCAGGGCGCGCTGTTCTCGTCGCTTACCGTGCGCCAGAACGTTCAATTCCCGATGCGGGAGTATCTCGATCTGAGCGAGCGGCTGCTCGATGAAGTGGCGATGGCTAAGCTCGAGATGGTGGGATTGCGCCCCGACGTGGGCGACAAATATCCGTCGCAACTGTCTGGCGGCATGATCAAGCGCGTTGCGCTTGCCCGCGCGCTCGCCCTTGATCCTGACATCGTTTTCCTTGACGAGCCCACCTCCGGGCTTGATCCGATTGGCGCCGGTGAGTTCGACGACCTCATCCGCACGTTACAACGCACGTTAGGCCTGACGGTATTCATGGTGACCCACGATCTCGATAGCCTTCACACCGTGTGCGATCGGATCGGGGCGCTTGCGAATGGAAAAGTCGTAGTGACCGGCCCAATTTCGACCCTGCTTGCGAGCGAGCACCCGTGGGTGAAGGCTTATTTTCACGGCAAGCGTGCGCGCGTGATGACTGTTTGACACTATGGTAGAGTAGAGCTGATGGAAACCAAAGCGAACTATGTTCTCGTCGGAGTGTTCACGCTCGCGGTGATCGCCGCTGCGTGCGCCTTTGTTTATTGGTTCTCTCGAACCGGGGCCAGCCGCGATCACGCCGTCTATCGTGCGGTCTTCGATGGATCGGTCTCCGGCTTGCGGCGCGGCAGCTCCGTGCTGTTCAACGGTATCAAGTATGGCGAGGTGACGAACCTTAAGCTCGATGTCGACGATCCGCACAAGGTGGTCGCCACGCTGACGGTGGAGAGGCAAACCCCTGTGCGCGCCGATACCAAGGTCACCCTGGAGTATCAGGGTCTGACCGGCGCCGCTTCTGTGGCCCTCAAGGGTGGCGCGCAAACGGCGCCCGTGCTCGAAGGTGTCAACAACGAATTACCGACGCTCTATGCGGAGCCAGGCGCGGGACAGGATCTCGCCCAAAGCGCCCGCGACACGATGGGGCATATCGACAGCGTGGTGCAACGGATCGACTCTTTCCTTGCCGAAAGCGACACCAGTTTGCGCGCCACTGTGCACAATATCGAAAACTTCACCGCGTCGCTTGCGCAGAAATCCGATCGCTTCGACAGCGTCCTTGCGGGACTGGATAAGCTCACGGGTCCCGAAACACAGAGTACAATCGCCGAGATCAAGAATATGGCGCGCTCATTCCGCGTGCTTGCGGAAGATGTCGACAAGCGCACGGTGCGCGAACTCGATGCATTGCTTGTTGAAGGGCGGCGGACGCTGGGCGATATCAGCCGCGCGGTCAAAAACTTCGATGCCAATCCCTCGCGTATCATCTTTGGCGGCGGCGGCAGCAGCGCCACCACGACGCCGGAGTCGACCCCGGCGCCCCCCGCTCCCGCCAGGCCGGCGAGGCCGGCCCCGGCCGCTACGTCCCGCTAAAATCCTTACTCGAAGCGGCCGGCGGCATGGGCGAGCATGGTATAGACCTTGCCCGTCTCCGAGGTGAGATAGGTTCGCGCCACAATCTGCCCGCGGTCGTCGCGTGAGACTTCCTCCAGCAGCCGCTCGAACTCGGCGATATAGCGATCGACCGTCTGCTTGAACTCGCGATCGGAGCGATACTTCCGGCGAATTTCATCGAACGCCTTCTGCCCCTGCAGCGTATAGAGCCGCCGCGTGAACACGTTGCGCTCGCCACGCTTGTATTTGTCCCAAAGTTCGGCCGCGGCGTCATGGTCGATCATGCGCGCGATGTCGACCGACAACGAATCCAGGGACTCGATAGAATGACGCGCCGTTCGCTCGTCGCCACGGGAGGTCTCCCGCGGCGTTTCGCGCGGCAGATCGCGCATCGGCTCGCGCGGCAGTTCCGGCCCCATATCCCCCTCGGGCCGCGAGGCGCGGCTGAGCAGATCGGTCAGCCAGCCGCTGCGTCCATTGGCGCCGGCAGGACTGAGCGCCGGGGCTTCCGCACGGCGCGCGGACCCGGAAACGATACCCGAATTGTCACCGCCTGTGCTGATGCGGCTCGTCTCGCCGCGCCCGCCCGCATTGGAGAGGATACTCTCCTCGCGCGGAGCAGTGTTGCGGCGGCCAGGCTCGGCCGCATCGAGGCCGCGACCATGGCGGGCGACGATACGGTTGAGCTCAGCCAGCGCTTCTATCTGGTCGACGATGACTCGGCGCATCTGCGCGGTGCTTTCCGCGGCTTCCTGCGGCAATTCGAGGATGCCACGGCGCAGTTCACCGCGGGTGGTCTCAAGCTCGCGCTGCATTTCCGCGGCCATGTGCTTCATGCCGTGGACGATCTCGTTGAAACGTTCGGTCGCCTGGCGGAATATCGTGTGGGTATCGCCGGAAACCTCTTCGTAGATACCGCGCATGGTCTCGATGGTATGCTTGCGTTCCTCCTCGGCGCCGGACCGCACGAGTTCGAACTGTTCGGAGATCGCTTGCGCTCCTCCGCTGCTTGCCTCGGAGACGACGCGGGCGATGTCGCGGGCGCGGTTCGCCGCGGCATCGAGCGACTCGTCGAGCAGGCCGGAGAAGCGTTTGAGCCGTTGCTCAAGGTCTTCGGTCCGGGTGTCGAGCGTCGACACCAGGGAGTCGAGGGAAACCCGGCGCTCACCGAGCGCGTCTTCGGTCCGCCGATTGCTGCGATCGATCAAGTCGACCGCCTCGGCAAGCCCGCGGCCATGCGATTCAAACTGCGAGGCAAATTGAGCTAGATCGCCGAGCACCCTTGTCGTCACGTTGTGGAACTTTCCGATGTGCTCTTCCACCTGATTGCCGGCCGTGCCGCTGCGCTCCGTGAGCTCGTTCATGGTGGAAACGAACTCAGAGACGCGGGTCACCATGGTGTGTTCGAGCGAGCTCATGTTCTCGTGGGCGCCGCTCAATACCTCCTGCAGCAGAATATTGGCTTCCCGCAGGCGCTCGAATAGCGCGGTGGTGTCGCTTCGCAACATTCCATGCGTCTCCAGCATCTCGGAGACGGTCGCCGCCGCGGTTTGCTTCGACTGCTCGATCGCCGAATGGGTGGCGTCTTGCAGCTCTTGCAAGCTGCGGGTGACGTTGGTCGTCGCCGTGGCGCTGGCTTGATTGATGTTGCGCGCGATCTCGTTGCTGTTGTCCATCATCGCTTTCGTGAAGACGAAGCCCTTCGACTCGATCTCCTTCAAGGCATGCTCGGTCGCGCGGCCGACTTGGCTGGCGAATTCCTGGCTCTTGTCGGTAAGCGCCGAAAGCAGGCTGCTGCTGTTGCGGTCGAGAATGAGGGCCATCTCCGCCGACCGCTCGCTGACTGCGGATGAAATTTCGTCCGCCTTGTCGACGAAGTTGCGGGCAACTTCGGCGCTGACGCCGAGCAGGGAGCGCTCCACGTCGCCGGCGTTCTGCTTGATCACGTCGGTGACATTGGCGGAGAGTTCGGTCAGCGTCCGTTTGGCATCGCCGGCACTCTGCTTGATGACGCCGGTGACAGTCGAGGACAGCTCCGTCAGCGTTCGTTCGGCGTCGCTAGCATTGACCTTGAGGGCCGTGCTGAGTTCCTGGATGCGGCCGATGCGACTGTCGAGATTGTTGGTGATCTCCGCGGCCCGGCCGCCGAGTGCGCGGTCGATATCCTCGATTTTGGAGGCGATGGTCTCGGCGAGGTTGGTGCCGCGGTTGTTGATGATGTCGGTGACCTGGTTGATGCGCTTGTCCAGGGCCGAGACGACCTCCTTGCCGCCGTCCGCGAGCGTGGTCGCGATTTCCATGACCCGCGTGTTGAGCGCGTCGTTGAGTGTCTGGGTGCGGCCGTCCAGCGCCTCTTGGAAGCGCACCAGCCGTTGGTCGAGCGTGCTGCTCACTTCGCCGGTCTTGGCGTTGACGCGGCTGTCGAAGCTGTCGATGTAGGTGCGCATCGCGTCCGCGACTTCCTGGGTGCGGCCGCCGAGCCGTTCCACCAGCTCGCCGCCGTAAGTTTTTACCGTGCGGTCGAATTCGGTGAGATGCCGGGTGATGAGATTACCCAGCATGGTGCTGTCGCGAGTGATCTTCTCGCCCAGTTCCGAGCCGCCATGGGTGAACATCTCCTCCAACGCGAGAAGCCGCGCCGCGAGCATATTCTTCACGGTGTCGCCCTTGGCCTCGATGACCTGCGCGAAATTTTCCGCGCTGTTGTTGAAGTTCTCCGTGACCTTGCCGCTCTGCGCCACGATCGTATCGGCAATTCGCGCGCCGGTTTGTTCAAGGTTGGCTACGACGTCGCCGCCGCGCAGACTGAGATCGAGGACGAGGGAGTCGCCGGTCGTCTTCAGCGTGCTGTTCACCTCTTCGACGCGGCTGGCGATGATTTCCGCGATGCGGGAAGTACTATCGATGATGGTCCCGGACATCTGCTTGGTGCGCTCTTCCATCCCCTCGACTACGGCTGCCGAGCGCTGCTCGAAGTCCTTGGCGACGCCGCTCATTTGCGTCGACACCATCTGCGTTAGATTTGTCGCCAGTCCGGCGAATTCCTCGTGAATGTGATCGGTTTTGAAGTTGAGACTGGTGGTCAAGCGCTCGCTGGCGCTGGTGATGGCGCGGGTGGTTTCCTCGCTGGTGTGTTCCAGCCGCTCAAGCAGATCGCCGCCGCGCTCGGTGAGCGCCGAGATCATGCTGTCGCCGGCGTGTCCAAGCGCGAGCGTTATATGCTCGCCTTTATCGGCCAGCGTCCGGGTGATCCGCTGCGCGGTCTCGCTGACTTTCTCAGCGACGAGGTCGCTGACCGCGGTGATGTCATGGCTCAGGTCGAGATGCACGCTGGTGATGGCATTGCGGACCTGTTCCGCCTGGGCGACGAGGGTATCGCGCTGGGCGGCGAGATCCTGCAGCAGGCCGCGGATACGAATTTCGTTGTCGTTATAGGCGCGCTCGAGGGCGGAAACCTCGTTATGCACCAGCGACTCGAGTTCGGCGGCACGCGCCAAAGCACGCTCCACGCCGTCACCCATCGCCGCGACCTCGCGGCGGATTGCCTGCCCGACGGACACGATAGAGTCGCGGGCGACGCTCTCGGGTTCTGCGAGCCGCATGGCGACTTCCGCCATTGATTGCGCGACCAGCCGCAGTTCCTGCGACCGCCACGCCATGTGGGCGAGGGCATAGAAGAAAATGATGGGAACGAAAATCAACGCGCCGAGCCCAAGGAGAACCGGCACGGAAATCTGCCCCTGACTCAATGTGACCTGGAACTCCGGCAGATAGAGCCATCCCAAGGCGATACTGGCGAGCAGCCAGCCCGCGGTGAACATGGTGGCAACCGCGTAAGACGTGCGCGACGGCCGGCGCTGCACGGCTTGCAAGATTTGGCCGATCGACTGGCGGTCGTCATTGGCGGCGCGGCGGCTGGGCGGCAGTTCCTCGGCTCGCTGGGTTGGCCGTGCGGTCTCATCAAGAAACAGGTCCTCATCGGCAGGCGAGGTGACGGTGGGCCCATTCCCATTCCGCGATGCACGGCGCTGGGCTTCCAGGGAGGTAATCTCCGCATCGCCGTTGGCCGGCGAGGCCGAACGCCGGTTGGCGACGGATGCTTGGTCCTGGACGCTGAGGGCCTCTTGGATGGCGGACAAGGCCGCTTCCGTGGGGTCCTTCAACTTCGTGGGATTATTAGCCATGGATCGTCGCCTTTTACTTGGGACTGGACAGCGGACCGGCAAGCCGAGCCCGCCGCGAGCACGTGATTGTAACCCTTCGGTCGGGCTTGCGCGGCAAGACGCCGGCTACCCTCCAGCCATCCTATCGGCTTGGGGAACCAAAGGAAACCGGGGGCGATTAAGGTCTCTTTAATCATCGTTAACGCAGACCGTGTGCTCGCAAAGAGGCGCGTCCATAGCCCTCCCAGACCATCGCCGGATTACGACGGCGGGACCTTTCCCGGGGCCCGGGTTGGCGGCCGGCCTATCTGCCAGACCGCTCCAATCTCCGGCCGGCATGCGGCTGGCTCGCTCCCGAGGACGCCGCTAAAGCAATCGTTAACCATAAACGTGGTTGCTTAGAGTAAGGCCGTCATTACGGCTGTCCATTTACCCGGTTTTGTCGCCCCCTGGTCACATTCGACTTCTAAGGGGACACAGAGCCCTGGGAGGCTGGAATGATCGAGTATTCGACGCGATTCCTCAGCGAGATTGCCGCGCCGCCTTTGGCGCCGCTCGATCAGCCCATTGACGTCAATCATCTCGCGCGCATGACACTCGGGGACCCGCTCCTTGAGCGCGAGGTTCTGCAGCTCTACGACCGGCAAGCCACCATGCTCCTGGCGCGGATGCGGCAAACGATCCCGGCCGTGATCGCCGCCAGCGCGCACACGATCAAGGGTTCATCGCGCGGCATCGGCGCGTGGCGTGTGGCGCGGGAAGCCGAAGCGGTGGAACTCGCCGCCACAGAGAACGGTGCCCAGTTGCAGGGCGCGATCGACCGCCTGGCCCTTTCCATCAACGAAGCGCGGCTGGTTATTACGGACCTACTGCGCGCTCACTGATTTCTACCGCTAGAGCCGACAATTCCGGCAGACGCGCCCGCGCTCTGGCGTGACCGGGTGCGAGCCTCTATAGAAGGCGCCCGTCCGCCGTCCGGCCAGCCCGCCTCACATCGCATGCCGAAGATCACGTATATCGATTCCGCCGGTACACCCCGCACCGCCGAAGCTGACGTAGGCGCGACGGTGATGGAAACGGCTGTGAAGAACAGCATTCCCGGTATCGAGGCAGAATGCGGCGGCGCCTGTGCCTGTTCCACCTGTCATATCTATGTGGATGAGGCCTGGCGCGAGCGCACCGGCGAGCCGGCGCCGATGGAAGAAGACATGCTCGACTTCGCCTTCGACGTGCGGCCGAATTCGCGGCTCTCTTGCCAAATCAAGGTGACCGGGGCGCTCGATGGTCTCGTCGTCACCACGCCGGAGCGGCAAGCTTGACGCCGTAGCGCCGAGGTGCGAGCCACTTGCCGGATGAACGAAGCAATCAAGACCGACATTCTCATTATCGGCGCGGGTCCGGTCGGACTTTTCGCGGTATTTGAGCTCGGCCTGCTCGATATGAAGGCGCACCTCGTCGACATCCTCGACAAGGCCGGCGGTCAATGTGCCGAGCTCTATCCGGAGAAGCCGATCTACGACATTCCGGCAGTGCCCTTCGTCACCGGCCAGGGACTGGTGGATGCGCTGATGGCGCAGATCAAGCCGTTCGGCGCGGTATTTCATCTCAGCGAGATGATCGAGACTATCGAGAAGATCGGCGATCCGCTGTTCCGCGTGAGAACCGACCAGGGCAAGGAGTTCGAATGCAAGGTGGTGGTGATCGCCGCAGGCGGCGGATCGTTTCAGCCCAAGCGTCCGCCCATTCCGGGCATCGAAGCCTACGAAGACCAGTCCGTGTTCTATGCCGTGCGCAAGATGGAGCAGTTTCGCGGCAAGCGCATTCTGATTATCGGCGGCGGAGATTCGGCGCTGGATTGGACGCTCAACCTCGTGCCGGTGGTGCAGCATGTCACGCTGCTGCACCGGCGCGACGCCTTCCGCGCCGCGCCCGACAGTGTCAACAAGATGCATGCGCTGGCGGATGCCGGAAAAATGGATTTTGTCTTAGGTCAGGTTACGGCGCTGGAAGGCGACAATGGCCAAGTCGTCTCCGCCTTGTGCAAAGCCAACGACGGCTCGGTTTTTTCCGTGCCTTGCGAAGCCGTCTTGCCGTTCTTCGGGCTGACGATGAAGCTCGGCCCGGTCGCAAATTGGGGTGTCGCGCTCGACGACAATGAGTTGATCCCGGTGGACACGGAAAAGTTCGAAACTAACGTGCCGGGTATCTTCGCTATCGGCGACATCAATGCTTATCCGGGCAAGCTTAAGCTGATCCTATCGGGCTTTCATGAAGCCGCGCTGATGGCGCAGCAGGCGTATCATTATGTTTATCCGGATAAGAAGCTCACCTTCCAATACACGACGTCATCCACCAGCCTGCAGAAGAAGCTCGGCGTGAAATGAGGGGACAATGAACAACAACTCTCAATTCGCCTGGCGCCGCGCCGCTCAAGGCGCTTGGCTGTTGACCTGCGCGCTTACGATGGCTGCCTCAGGCTCGCAGGCCCAGGATTATCCCACGCACGAGATCCGGTTGGTGAACGGTTATGCCGCTGGGGCAGGGGCGGATGTTGCTTCCCGCATTTTCGCCAAGCACCTTGAGGAGACGCTTGGCAAGCCGGTGATCGTGGAAAACAAGCCCGGAGCATTCACCAATATCGGCGCTGCCGCGGTCGCGCGTGCCGAGCCGGATGGCTATACGCTGATGTTCTCCGGCCACACGGCCATCGCCACCAATATTCATCTCTTCAAGACACTGCCCTTCGATCCGGTGAAGGACTTCGTCGCGGTCGCGCCCGCTGGAAATATCGGCTTCGGTTTTGCGGTAGGTCCGCAGTCGCCCATAACCTCGATGGCTCAGCTCACCGCGTTCCTGAAGGCGAAGGGTGACAAGGCAACTTACGGCTATGCCAACGCCTTCGCACTGACGGCGACCGAGCTGTACAAGAACATCGCCGGAGTCTCGCCGCTCGCCGTGCCTTACAAGAGCGCCGGCGACGCGTTGAATGATCTGTTGCGCGGCGAGATCGATCTGATTGTCTATGACCTCGGCGTGTTGACCCAGCAGGAAGCAAGCGGACGCCTGCGCGTGCTGGCGGTGACCACGGCTGAGCGCTCCACCTTGCGTCCCGATTTGCCTGGAATGCGGGAGGCAGGTGTTCCTGACTACGATCTCGGCGCGTGGTTTGGCATCTGGGCGCCGGCGAACACGCCGCGTCCCATCGTCGATCGGCTTGCGCGCGCCATTAGCGAGATCTGGAACAAGGAAGACAAACGGCGAGGGCTTACGGCGCAGACGATCGAGCCGTTTGTCGCGTCGCCGGACGAATTTGCGCAGTTCGTGAAAAAAGAGACGGCGAAATGGGGCCGCGTCATCGAGATCGCGAAGATCGAAAAGCAGTAACGGCCCTAACCAGCGACGCGATTGCAAGCAGCGGCTTTAATCGCCGAGACTTGTAGCCCTATTCAACAGAAGAGAGCCGAGTTATAGTTTCCCGTTGAACGTGCAATGGTCGTCGATTGGGGAGGTGAGGGGTCATGGATGATATTCATCCCACCAAGCCACACGCTGAAAGCGGCCTCCAGGACACCCATCCGTCGTCTGCTGCCGCCGGTGCCGCATCAACTTCCACTGATCTCAAACCGGATGCATTCGTCAACAAGCTTTCTGCTGATCAAGATTCCATGCCCAATCTATGTGTGCTCACGGGGTATCTGGGCAGGAGTAACCGGCCGGATTATTGGCGCCTTTATCTCACTCCCACGATGGATGAATATTTCGAAATTGCGGGGAAGGATATTCGATTACAGAAGTCTCTCGCTCAGCATGCTTCCGAGCTCGGCGGTTCCGCGCTGTGGGTGCACCGAGATGCGGAACTGACACACACCTTCATGGCCATTCAGACTATCCGGGCCGATGAACTTCCGGAAAGCGAATGGGATATTTTTGAGCCGCATTGTGAAGAGCGGGACTTGGAAACCGATGAGCTGCATGGTCGCGGCGATCTCAAACCGGATGCATTCGTCGATAAACTCGTTGCGGAGGGAGCCGCCCTTCCTAATTTGTGCATTTTCACCGGGTACCTGGGTCGAAGTCCTCGAGTGGATTATTGGCGGCTTTATCTTACTCTCGCGATGAATGAGTATTTGGAGATTGCGGAAAAAGATATCCGCTTGCAGCAACCGCTCTCCAAGCATGTTTCGGGGCTTGGTGGTTCCACCCTATGGGTGCAGCGAGATGCGGTACTGAAATATGTCTTTTTCAACACGCGCACCGTACGGGCAGGGCATCATCAGGGCCCTGGAGATTCTCATT
>JAXDOS010000061.1:0-6068 GCA_034668785.1 Alphaproteobacteria bacterium | reverse complement strand
CTTGAACACTTCCTCGGCCAGCTTGTCGGCCAGGACATAAGCATCGCCCACGCGCGCCCAGTTATCGGCGGGCGACTCGGTTACGCGATAAAGACCATAGGCGATCTTCGACGAATAGCTGATCGCCCGGTTGCCGGGCAGCGTCCAGGGCGTCGTCGTCCAGATGACGATGGAAGCTTTGCGCAGCGCCTCCTCTGGCGCGTGGCGCGCCTCGTCGTCGCCCTGGCGGAAGGTGACCACGGCGCTGTCCTTGAGCGGGAACTTCACGAAGACCGTATCGCTCGTATAGTCCTCATACTCCACCTCGGCTTCCGCCAGCGCGGTCTTCTCCACCACGCTCCACATCACCGGCTTGGAGCCGCGGTAGAGCGTGCCGTTGGCGGCGAATTTCATCAGCTCGCGCGCGATCTGCGCCTCGGCGGCGTAATCCATCGTGGTGTAGGGATGCTCCCAGTCACCCTCGACACCCAGCCGTTTGAACTCCTCACGCTGCACGCCGACCCAATGCTCGGCGAAGGCGCGGCACTCGCGGCGGAATTCGTCGATGGCGACCTTGTCCTTGTTCTTGCCCTTGGCGCGGTATTCTTCCTCGATCTTCCATTCGATCGGCAGGCCGTGGCAGTCCCAGCCCGGCACGTAATTGGAATCATAGCCGAGCATCTGCTGGCTACGCGTCACCACGTCCTTGAGGATCTTGTTGAGCGCGTGACCGATATGGATGTTGCCGTTGGCATAGGGCGGACCATCGTGCAGGACGAACTTCGTCCGCCCCCGGCCCGCCTCGCGCAGTTGTTGGTAGAGATTGTGCTTTTGCCAGCGCGCAAGGATCTCCGGCTCCTTCTGCGGCAATCCTGCGCGCATGGGGAAGTCGGTCTTGGGTAGAAATAGAGTCTCGCTGTAGTCGCGAACGGGAGCGGTCATGGTGGCTTAAACCTGGAGTGTGATGGCGATAAGAGCTCGGCAGTCCCGGTCTTCCGCCGACCGTTCGGTCAAGCGGAAGCCGGGCCGATAATTTGCCGAGAGGCCGACCCGATCACAGGAGCGAATGAACCGCATGCCATCATGGCGCAGTGACTATCACACCGATGACGCGGCGCAAAGGCTGCCGTCGGACTTGAACTGAAGAACCGCAGGCTCCCTTCCCTCTCCCCTTGTGGGAGAGGGGAAGAAAAGCAGCTAAACTTTTCCCAACACCGGAAATGCCCCGCCCGACCGCGCCAGCGCCTCGCGGGCGCGGGCGCTATCCTCGTCCATATGCCGCACCAGATCGTCGACGCTATCGAATTTCATCTCATGACGTATCCAAGCGATGAAGGCGACGTCGATGGTCTTGCCGTAAAGATCGTCATCGAAATCGAACAGGAAGACTTCCAGCAAAGGTGCGCCGTTGTCGAACATCGGCCGGCTGCCGAAACTTGCCACTCCGTCGTAGCGCCGCTCGCCGACGCCCACCCGCACGGCATAGATGCCATGCTTGAGGCCGCAGGCCGGATCGAGCCGCAGATTTGCCGTGGGATAGCCGAGCGCACGCCCGCGCTTCTCGCCATGGATCACGACGCCGGAAGCGAACCAAGGATAGCCCAGCAGTTCCGCCGCCTCGACGACACGGCCGCCGGCAAGGGCTGTGCGAATCGCGCCGGAAGATACCGGGCGTCCCTCGTCCTCCAGCGGCGGCAGCATCTCGACGGCAAAGCCGTGCTTGGCTCCTTCGCTCATGAGAAAAGCCGGCGAACCCATGCGGTTCTTGCCGAAATGGAAATCGAAGCCGATGACGGCTCCGGCCAGTGCATAACGATCCACCAAGATACGGCTGACGAAGGCGTCCGCCGTGAGCCCGGCGAGCGCCGCGTCGAATTTCAGCACGATAGCGCCGTCGAGACCCGTCGCCGCCAGCAGGCGTAATTTGGCCGTCTCGTCCGTGAGCCGGAATACCGGCTCCTTGCGCAAAAAGGCGACAGGATGCGGCTCGAAGGTCAGCGCCGCGGCCGGCCGATTAAGCCTCTTGGCGCGTGCGATTGCCGAAGCGATCACGGCTCGATGGCCGCGATGCACGCCGTCGAAATTCCCGATAGCCAGCACAGCACCGCGAAGGGCGCTGATGTCGGCGGCATTGTCGCGGAGGACGACGAAGGATTTCGCCGGCTGGGAGGGCTCGGTCATGAAGCAAGGGGTCCGTGAGGCCGCGGCGACCGTGCCGTCCGGCGCCGGGCCAAGTCAAGCCGGGGCAATCGCGGCGCCGGAACCGGGCGTTAATACTTCGGCAACCATCCGGCCACCCGACAAATCCCGTTTCGCCTAGAAAAGCATCAATAAAACAACGGATACAACCTGATCGGCGGCCCGATTAACCGGATATTCAATAGGCGCTGTTAACGTCCCAGCGTTCGGGAGACTTGGGCGGGGCGCCTTCAGCCTGCCAATGGATCACGACCGGCGGCGTGTGTGCGGCCGTTGACGTCATGGAGCAGGGTAAATGGCTGTCGATCTAACCATGCCGGTCCTCGTGGTCGACGATTACAACACGATGATCCGCATCCTGCGTAATCTTCTGAAGCAGCTTGGCTTCGAAGACATCGACGAGGCCGCCGACGGCTCCGCCGCGCTCACCAAGATGCGCGAGAAGAGATACGGCCTGGTGATTTCCGATTGGAACATGGAGCCGATGACCGGCTTCGAGCTGCTCAAAGAGGTTCGCGGGGATCCGGGACTGTCGCGGACACCCTTCATTATGGTCACCGCCGAATCCAAGACCGAGAATGTCATCGCGGCGAAGAAGGCGGGCGTCAACAACTACATCGTCAAGCCGTTCAACGCCCAGACCCTGCAGACCAAGATCGAGGCGGTGTTCTCGGATTAATCCGAGCCGGCTCACCAGACGAGCCGGTGCATCACCGCTTTCGGCATCACTTCCGCCTGTGCAAAGAAAGTCTCGAGCGTAGCGGCATTGGAATTTCCGCCAACCTCGCCGGCATGAATCCCCGCGGTCACGAATAGAAAATCGACGCCGAGCGATGCCGCGCCTTTCAGATCGGTCCGCACCGAATCGCCGATGGCGAGCACCCGGCCGAGCTGCACCTTGGCGCGGCGCGCAGCTTCCGCCTTGGCGAGCGCGCGCAAATACAGTGCCGGATAAGGTTTGCCGGTGAAAAGCACCTCGCCGCCGAGCCCCTGATAAAGATCGGCGAGCGCGCCCGCGCAATAGACGAGCTGATCGCCACGTTCCACGACCACATCGGGATTGGCGCAGACCATGAAGAGGCCCCTCGCCTTCAGGCGTGCCAGCAACTCACGATATTCCTCCGGCGTTTCCCGGGTATCGTCGAAGAGGCCGGAGCAGACCACGTAATCGGCGGTCTTCTCGTCCGTCAGCCGCACGTCCAAGCCGGTGAAGAGCGGCAAATCCCGCGCCGGGCCGAGATGAAACACGCTCTGACCGGCCCGTTCGGCAATGATCGCCCGGGTGACGTCGCCGGAGCTGACGACCGCATCGTAACTGTCGCGCGGCACGCCGAAGTCGTCGAGTTGCTGCATCAGGCTGTCGGTCGGACGCGGCGAATTGGTGATCAGCACCACGGAACCGCCGGCCCGCCGCGCACGCGCCAGGGCGTCGCAGGCGTCCGGGAAGGCGGCAACGCCGTTGTGGATCACGCCCCAGACATCGCAGAGAAACAGGTCATAACCCGACGCCAGCGCGGCGAAATGGTCGAGGAAGGGGGGACGAAAACTGGACATGGGAATCGGAGGGAAGGCTTAAGCCACCGCCCCCTGGCGTTGGATGCCCTGCGGCTCGCCGGCTTTATCGCGCGCATCCATGGCCGTGCGTTCGGCGCTCCCCTGCAACGCATCCGGCCGAACCGGCCGCGGCTGCGAGAACAAGAAGCCCTGACCGTATTTCACATCGTAATCCAGGAGATCGACCACCGCGCTTTCGCTTTCGATGCGCTCGGCGATCAGCTCGATGCCCGAGCGGGCAAGCAGGTCGGCGAGGTCGGCGGGATGGATGTCGGCCGATCCGCCACCGTGGCTGAGCAATAGCGCGCCCGGAACTTTGATGAAGCGGAATCCGCGCTCCGACAGATCCCGCAGTTCCATGCGCAAGTCGGTGACATGATCGACGCAGAAGCGGAATCCGCGCTCCGCCAGCGCCGCCAAGCTCTCATGTTCCATCGGCCCCATGCCGCGCACCGTGGCCTGGGTGAATTCGAATACCAGCGACGGCGCCAGCGCGCGGTTGGCATCCATGAATTCGGCGAATTGCGGGAAGAATTCCGGATCGCTCAAGGTGGTGCCCGAAATGTTGCAGAACAGGCCGACGTCCCGGTTCTTCAACTGCAGCCGGCGCAGCACCTGCACGCAGCGGAACAGCAGCAGATTGTCGATCTTCGGCATCAGGCCGGCGCTTTCCGCATGCGGCAGAAAGGCAGTCGCGAGCACTTGCTCGCCGGATGCCGTCCGCAGCCGGGACGTCACCTCGTAATAGCGCACCTTGCGCTGTGGCAGCGTCACGATCGGCTGCAGGTAAGTATCGATCCGGCTGGCCTCAACGGCTTCGCGGATCATTCCGACCATGCCGTTCCGGTCCATGTCCTTGACCTGAGTGACGGCGGCGCCGTTCGCCTTTGCTTCCGGCGCCTCCGCCTGCTCGGAACCCGGCGGCGATGCGGCGTCCGTCACCGGAGTATCGGCCATGACGCGGCTTTCCAGGACAGCGTCATGCGTGGCGACTGTTTCGGCGAGCTGCGTGACGAGATTGCCAAGCTCGCCGATCTCGGCGGCCAGCGGTTCGACAGCGGCGCGTGCCCTATTCACCGCGGTATCGGCCTTGCCCTCGACGGTGGCGAGCTGACGCTTGATCTCGGCCATTTGCCGCGCCAGGTCGGCGCTCTCGCGGGAGAGATCGGCGATCTGCTCGCCCATGTCGCTGCGGTCGCGCAGCCGCGTCGACACGGTATTGTAAAGCGCCATCCCGGTGAGCGTGATCAGGGCGATGAGCGTGGATTCCGCGCCGCTGAGCTTGAAATACAGATAAAGCACGCCGCCGAGGCAGGCCGCGATGACCACCATGCAGAAGGTGACAAAGATGGCAGCACTACGAGCCATAATCCCGGGCGCCCATGCTGTGCCATGGCGGTGATTCGCCGGAGCAAGCTAGAATGTCCATGACCGCAGGCGCGGTGCAAGCGAGCTGCGCCTCTAAACCCCAGTTTCGCGTGGCGGCAGTTAATATCCGACCGGCCCGCGCGTAAGCGCCACGAGGAAGAAAGCTAACGTTTCCATGCCGTCCGCCCGAGCGACGCCAAACTTCCTGACCTGGATCGAGCAGCATCCCGGTGCGGCTTTCGCCGCCTTCGCGGTCTTGCATATGGCGGTGTGGACCGCGCTGCCGGCGCTGCTCTACCTCAACCTGCCGCTCGATCTGATCGAAGCGCTGACCTATGGCCGTGAATGGCAGCTCGGTTACGATAAGCTGCCGCCGCTGCCGTGGTGGCTGGTGGAAGTGGTTTACCGGCTCGCCGGCCACGACATCGCCTATTACGCGCTGGCGCAGATTGCGGTGATTGCTGCCTTTGCCCTGGTATGGGCGATGGCGCGTCCGCTCGTCGGCGGGCTAGGGGCGCTGGTTGCCATCCTGATCCTCGATGGTTTGCATTACTTCAGTTACACCGCCGCGAAATTTAATCACGACGTCGTGCAGCTACCGTTCTGGGCGCTCGCCGGGTTTGCCTTCCACCGGGCGCTGCGCACCGGGCGCCTGCTCTATTGGATCTTGCTCGGAGTGGCGCTGGGGCTTTCGCTGTGGGCGAAGTATTTCATCGTTGTGCTCGCCGTGCCCTTGGCGCTGTTCCTCCTCTTCGACAAAGAGGCGCGCAAAACCCTGAAGACGCCCGGGCCGTATGTCGCCGCCCTAGTGGCGCTCGCAGTCGCCGCGCCGCATTTGCTCTGGCTGGTGAACAACGATTTTCTTCCGTTCCAGTACGCCGAAGCCCGCGCGGCGCCGTCGCGCGGCTTCATCGACCACATCCTGCATCCGCTGGAATTCACAGTCGATCAACTCGGCTTCCTGCTGC
>JAXDOS010000060.1:0-14628 GCA_034668785.1 Alphaproteobacteria bacterium | reverse complement strand
CGCGACGTTTGACTTCCCGCCGTATTTGAATAAGGCATGTTTGTCTGAATTGAGATATCAGCATAACTGTCAATCGCTGCTTTCTCTCCCTCCGGTTTCCTATGACCCCTATCCGCAAGGCCGTTTTTCCTGTTGCCGGTCTCGGTACCCGGTTCCTGCCGGCGACCAAGGCCATGCCCAAGGAGATGCTGCCGGTGGTCGACCGGCCGCTAATCCAGCATGTGGTCGACGAGGCGAGGCAAGCAGGCATCGAACATTTCATCTTCGTGACGGGGCGCAATAAGAGCGTCATCGAGGATCATTTCGACCGCCAATTCGAATTGGAACTGACATTGAAAGGCCGCGGCAAGAAAGCCGATCTCACGTTGCTTTCGCATGACCTGCCGGGGCCCGGCACCACAAGCTTCACGCGGCAACAATCGCCGTTAGGCCTTGGCCACGCAGTCTGGTGCGCGCGTGAACTGATCGGCAACGAGCCTTTTGCGCTGTTGTTGCCCGACGTGCTGGTGCAGCATCCGCGCGGCTGCCTCGCCCAGATGATCGACGCTGCAAAAGAGCTCGACAGCAAAGCGAACATCATCGCTGTCGAAGAAGTGCCGGAAGATCGCATCTCCGCCTATGGCGTGGTCGGGGTCGGTCAACGCAAGGGCAAGGCTTTCGCCATCACGAAAATGGTGGAGAAGCCGAAGCGCACGGAAGCGCCCTCGAACTTGATCATCACCGGGCGCTACATCTTGCAGCCGGAAATCTTCGGGCTTCTAGCAAAGCAGGAGCGCGGCACCGGCGGCGAAATTCAGCTTACCGACGCGATGCTTCAACTCATGCGCCAGCAGCCGTTCTATGGCCTGAAATTCGAAGGCCGCAGCTTCGACTGCGGCTCCAAGGTCGGTTTTCTTACTGCCAATGTCGCCTATGCGCTGGCCCGCGAGGACATCGCTCCCGCTTTCCGCGCCGAAGTGGAGCGGTTGCTCGGCGACAAGTAGTTGGACGGTTCAACGCTGTAGACGCATACCGACGAGGAAGACGCTCGCGGAATAATCGTTTCCGGGTATGTTGGACGTGCGCGATTCCTGGCGCACCTCTCCTTTGACTTGGACGCTGCGCGTCAACTTGTAGATCAACGCCGCCGAAGCCCAATAGCGCTGATCCTGCCGGGTGAGGCCGGGGAAATCATCAAAGCCGTAGCCAAATTTCAGGGTCGCGATCAGCCAGCGGCGAAACGAGTGATCCACCTGCAAGCCGAATTCACGCGTCAGGATGCCCGATGCACCGGCGAGCGTCGTCTCGTCCGCCGATGACTTCGCGGTCAACGTCGCGGTTGTCAGCGCTGTGGCCGACCAAATCAACGACGCGTCGGCGATCACGCCGCGCAATTCCTGGAGGGCCGGATCCTTGTAGCTTCGCGTCAAATAACCGACGCTGACGTTGCCGGTGAGCAAGCGGGTGAATTCGAAGCTGGTGCCGACACGAGGCGTAAAGCCTTTGGAGTCGCGCTGTATTCCGGTCCGGTCGACGGCGACATCATGCACCCGGCTGTCGGTATCGACTTGAACGAAGGGCTTAAATCCGGGAGTAAACTCGTAGCTGCCGCGCAGCCCCATGCCGTATTGAGAGAAGTTGCGATCCGCGTTGCTGGCGATCTTGCCGTCGGTCAATACTGAATCCTGATAACTAGTTCGATCGATGCTGACGCTGCCTTGCACCTCTGCGCGGTTAAACCGATGGGCTACGGCAGCGGTGCCGCCGGTCGTGGTGAAGAACGGCGCCTTGGCAACGCTCGCCTGCAAGTTCGGGCTGCCGGGATTGTCGGTTGCAAGCAGAAACCGACTTTGCACGTCGATTTGTGTCTGGCTCGACACGTCAAAACGGCCATCCACTTTGGAGGTCAGCGAAGGCCGGTTCAAGGATGGCTGTGAGTTGAAGCCGGTATAGCTGCCGCGGATTTCGGCGCGCAGATCGTGGCGCTTCCAATCCGAACGGACCAGCAGCTCGGGAGCCACCACGTAAAGCGACGATCCCGCAGCCTTTGTTTCGCGAGCCGGATTGCTGTCATAGCCGCCGGCAAGCTCGATTGCCGGAAACAACAGGAAGGAGCCGGCCCGCATTCCGAGCGCGCCATAAGGTTCGGCCTCAACCGGTTTCTTTTTTGGAGGCTTGATCGTTCCCGTCGAGACGGGAGCTGTCTCGACCGGTGGCGACGTGTTGCCGGTCACCGGCGGCGGCGCGGAAATAGGAGGCGGCGCGGAAACAGGAGCAGCCCGCGAGGTTACGACGGGCGCGAGCGGCCTTGCGGCGGCGCTGGTTTTGTTCTTTCCGGCCTTCTTTGCCTTGCCACGCGTGTTCGTGGAATCAAACCCAGCCCTTCCCGCCCCGTAACCCGGCGGATTGCCAAAGGTGGCTCTTTTCTGAAAACGGGGAGGATGGCTCGGATCCCAATTACCTTCGGGAGGCGAGAAAGCCGAATCCATAGAAGAGGTTGTCTGCGCCACAGCTTGCATGCCGCTCAACGCCAAGCCGAGCATCGCAATGACAACGCCCAAGCCAAGCGCCACGTCTGCACGTGTTGGGCAAAGGCGCGACACCTTACGACCTCCTGGTCCCCGACCCTCGCCGTCGCCGAGTGGTGACCGCCGCGAAGCCATGGAACCTTCAAAATCAGCAAGTTACCGCCGGCCTTCGCAGCCCACGCGAGCAGCGCCCGCCGGCTGGCGGGGCTTTGGTTAATGAAGTTAAAACGGTTATGGTTAACGAGACGTTGACTGGACCGCGGCCGGTCGCATCCGGCTGCTTTCCGTGCTATCTGAGCTTCTCCCGGCCAAATCAGGACGCCCGCAGCCGCCCATGGCGAAAACAAAGTTACTCAATCAGCCGAACGAACGCGGCAGCACCTTCATTGCTTCGGCGTTGCGAACGCTCGAAGCAGAAGCCGGCGGCATCACGGCGTTGGCGGCGGCGATTGAGGACGGCCTCGGGGTGGCCTTTGTCCAAGCTGTCGAGTTGATCCGGAAAGTCCAAGGCCGCCTAATCGTCACCGGCATGGGCAAATCGGGCCACGTCGCCCGCAAAATAGCCGCCACCTTGGCTTCCACCGGCACTCCGGCCTTCTTCGTTCATCCCGGCGAGGCGAGCCATGGCGATCTCGGCATGATCGCGAAGGATGATGCGATCATGGCTCTGTCGTGGTCGGGAGAGACGTCGGAGTTGAAGAACCTGATCGATTATTCGCGCCGATTTCGCTTAGGCCTCGTCGCCGTCACCGCCAAGGCCAATAGCGCGCTCGGACAAGCAGCCGACGTTGTCCTGGCGCTTCCTCAGGCGCGCGAAGCATGCGCGCATATTCTCGCACCCACGACATCTTCATTGATGCAGCTGGCATTGGGCGATGCGCTCGCCGTCGCGTTGCTGGAGAGCCGTGGCTTCACCGCCATCGAGTTCGGAATTCTGCATCCCTCGGGACAACTGGGCGCTCTGCTCAAGTTTGTGCGCGACATCATGCACCGCGGCTCTGCCATACCTCTGGCGCCGCTCGGGTCTCCAATGTCGGAGGCGATTGTCGAAATGTCGGCCAAGGGTTTTGGCTGCGTCGGCATTACCGACGCCCGGGGAAAATTGGTTGGCATTGTTACCGACGGCGATCTGCGGCGCCATATGGGCCCGGAGCTGCTGGGCGCCACAGTGGATTCAGTAATGACAAAAAATCCGAATACGGTGCGGCCCGATCAGCTTGCGAGCGAGGCGCTGGAGATTCTCAATTCTTTGAAGCGCACGGTATTAATGGTGGTCGAAGGCGAGAAGCCCGTGGGCATCGTGCATTTTCACGATTTGCTGAGAGCGGGTGTCGCTTAACGGGCTATAGCCAACCCTGCAATTCACTCAGCGCTAAGTGACCAATCACCTTCATTCCCGGCTCGCTGTCGTTGAGACAGGGAAGCGCGGCGAAATTCTCGCCGCCGTTTTGCTTGAAGATATGCGCGTTCTCGACCGCGATCTCCTCCAAGGTTTCCAAACAATCCGCGGCAAAGCCCGGGGTCACGACGGCAAGATTTCGCACGCCACGCTCTGCAAGGCTTTTTACGGTCTGATCGGTATAGGGCCTGAGCCACTCCGTGCGGCCGAAGCGCGACTGGAAGGTCAGCATGAACTTCGTTTCATCCAAGCCAAGCCGCTCGCGCATGAGCCGCACCGTTTCGACGCAATGGGAATAATACGGGTCGCCTTTGAGCACATACTCCTGCGGTATTCCATGGAACGACGCGAGGATGACGTCCGGCTTGAAGTCCAGCTTGGCGATTTCCGCGGTCATTGAGGAAACCAGGGCCTCGATATAAACCGGGTCGTCGTAATAGGGCGGAACGACGCGAATCGTTGGCTGCCGCCGCATCTTCATAAGTTCGCGAAACACCTCATCGCATACCGTCGCCGTCGTCGCTGCCGCATATTGAGGATAGAGCGGCAAGATCAGAATGCGTTCGCAACCCCGATCGATCAGCGCCGCGAGTTGCGACCGGATCGACGGATTACCGTAACGCATGGCCCATCCGGTAATGGTCCGCGAGTCCACGGCAGCAAGCATTGCCGAAAGTTTTTCCGCTTGCGAGCGCGTGATCGTCTTTAGCGGCGATTCATTCCTCTCGCGGTTCCAGATCTTGTCGTAATCGCGTCCCTTCAGCCACGGACGCAGGGTGAGAATGACGCCGTTGAAAGCAATCTTCCAGATCAGCGAATTTTTCTCGATCACCCGCCGATCCGAAAGAAATTCTTTCAGATAGCGGCGCATGGACCAGAAATCTGTCGCGTCCGGCGTTCCGAGATTGATAATGAGAATGCCGATACGATCCGCAACGATTGTGGAATGATCGGGAGGCGCGCCTGTCGCCGCGGTTTTCAACGGGGAAACGCGGGCCTGCGTCATGGCGACTCGGCTATTCCGCGGCCTTGAGAAATTCCGATGAGCCCGCGCGGAATTCATCCAGCAACGCCGCCTCATCAGCCTTGGCGATTTCAAGATGCCGGATTTTGATGTGGCCAAAGCCGCGAATCTTTTCCGGAATGGCGGCAAGGCCGAGGGCGAGGTGATGGTTATCGGGGCTGAGCCTTGCGAGAATTTCCTCAAGCATGACCTCGTACTCCGAGATCAGCTTCCGCTCGGTTTTGCGCTCGCTCGAATAGCCGAACGGATCAGCCGCGGTGCCGCGGAGAAATCGGAATTTCGCCAGGACCTTGAATGCGGGCAGCATCCACGGTCCGAAGCTGAGCTTCCTCGGCAATCCGGTCGCGCGGTCGCGCGGCGCGAAAAGCGGCGGAGCAAGATGGAATTGAAAGCGCAGATCGCCGTCGAATTCGGCTTTAACTTGTTTGAGGAATGAGCCTTCGGTGTAGAGCCGCGCAACTTCGTATTCGTCCTTATACGCCATTAACTTGAACAGATAACGCGCCACCGTTTCCGCAAAACCATTCCTGCCGGGCGCGCAAGCAGCTTCCGCTGCTTTCACTTTGTCGATCCATGCCCGGTAGCGCGCGGCATAGGCGGCGTTCTGGTAGTCGGCGAGATATTGCACACGGCGGGCGACCGTCTCGTCCAACGAAACGGACAGACTGCGGTCATCGCTGCTCTCATCTCGCGCGGACCGCGCCAGCGCCTCGACGGCAGCCGGATCGGCGGCGGCGGCGCGGCCCCAACGGAATGCCGCTTGGTTCATCTCCACCGCCTCGCCGTTAAGCTCGATCGCTTTTTCGATCACCTCGTCCGACAACGGGATCGCGCCGATCTGATAGGCGTAGCCAAGAAGGAAGATGTTGGCGCCAATGGAGTTGCCGAGCAGCCCGTTAGCCAAACGCGTGGCGTCGAGGAAATGACTTCGCTCGCGGCCGGCGCTGGTCACGATGGCGCGTTCGATCTGCTTGCCGGGAAGAGCGAAGTCGGCGTCGCGGGTGAATTCACCCGGCAGGAATTCAGATAGGTTGACGACCACCTGCGTCGTCCCTTGCCGCACCGAGGCCAATACTCTCTTCGTGCCGGCGACCACGATGTCGCCGCCGAGCACAAGATCGGCGGCGCCGCTGGCAACGCGGATCGCATGGATATCTTCCGGCCGCGCGGCGATGCGGATATGGCTTTGCACCGAGCCGCCCTTTTGAGCGAGCCCCGACATATCGATAATGCCGACGCCCTTGCCTTCGAGGTGCGCGGCCATGCCGAGCACGCCGCCGATTGTCACGACGCCGGTGCCGCCGATGCCGGCGACAATGATGCCATAGGCGCGATCGAGAACCGGGATTTTTGGTTGCGGCACTCGCGGAGGCACGCGGCCGCGGAGTGCTGCGTCGCGCTGTTTTGGTTTGGCGCCATGAACCGTGACGAAGGACGGACAGAAGCCATTAACGCAGGAAAAATCCTTGTTGCAGCTAGCCTGATCGATGGTGCGCTTGCGGCCAAACTCCGTTTCCAGCGGTTGGATCGAGACGCAGTTCGACTTCACGCCGCAGTCGCCGCAGCCTTCGCATACCAGTTCATTGATGATGATCCGCTGATCTGGATCAGGATAAATCCCGCGCTTGCGGCGGCGGCGCTTCTCCGCGGCGCATGTCTGGTCATAGATCAGCACGGTGACGCCGGAGATCGCGCTAAGCTCGGTCTGCACCTGCATCAATTCATCGCGGTGATGAATGGTGAGGCCGCGCGGCCAATCCTCATTCTTTGAATACTTCTTCGGCTCGTCGGTGACGACGACGACGCGAGCGGTACCTTCAGCCGCGACTTGCCGCGCCACTATGGGCACCGTAAGCCCGCCGTCGTTGGCCTGCCCGCCGGTCATGGCGACGGCGTCATTGAACAGGATTTTGTAGGTGATGTTGATGCCGGAGGCGACGGCGGCGCGAATGGCGAGATTGCCGGAGTGGTTGTAAGTTCCGTCGCCGAGATTCTGGAACACATGGGCGCGCTTCGAGAATGGCGCCTCGCCGATCCAATTCGCGCCCTCACCTCCCATCTGGGTATAGCCAAGCGTCGAACGATCCATCCACTGCGCCATGTAGTGACAGCCGATGCCGGCATAAGCGCGCATGCCTTCGGGCACCACGGTCGAGCTATTGTGCGGACATCCCGAGCAGAAATAGGGACTACGTTGCGCGACGTCGACGGCCTCGCTGAGCCGGCGCTGCGCATCCTTCAACTGCGACACACGCGCGGCGAGTTCGTCATTGGGAGAAATTTTCAACAGGCGTTCGCCGATGCAGATTGCCACGGCACTCGCATCGAGTGCGCCTTTGGCCGGGAACAGGTCTTCGCCCCGTTCATCCTTCTTGCCGATGCAAAGCGGCTGGTTCGCCGTGCCGTAAAGCTGCTCGCGGATTTGCATCTCGATCAGCGCCTGCTTCTCCTCGACGACGATGATGAGATCGAGGCCTTGCGCGAACTCCGTTAGTTCACGGCGGTCGAGAGGCCAGACACAGCCGACCTTGAAAAGCCGCAGCCCTAGGTCGTTGCACTTGACTTCATCGAGGCCGAGTTCGTGGAGCGCCTCGCATACGTCGAGATAGCCTTTACCCGTCGTGACGATGCCTAGCCGGGGATTGCGCCCGCCGGAGATCGTTGTCCGATTGAGCTTGTTAGCGCGCAGGAAGGCAAGCATGGCGTCGCGCTTGAAATCGTGGAGCCGCGCCTCCTGGCCCAAGACGCTGTCATGCAGGCGGATGTTCAACCCGCCTTGCGGCATCTTGAAATCGCCGGGAATGACGATTTTTACCCGGTCGAGACTGCCGTCGATGACGGCCGTGGACTCGGCCGTATCATGCATGGTCTTGAGCGCGACCCAGGCGCCGGTGAAGCGCGACATCGCCCAGCCATACAGCCCGTAGTCGACGATCTCCTGAATGCCCGCAGGATTCAGGACAGGGATCATGACATCGACGAAGCGGAATTCCGATTGGTGCGCGGTGGTCGAGGATGCGGCGGTGTGATCGTCCCCCGACACGGCGAGTACGCCGCCATGCCTGGAGGAACCCGCGAGATTGGCATGACGCAAGACATCGCCGGAGCGATCGACGCCAGGGCCCTTGCCGTACCACATGCCGAAGACGCCGTCGTATTTGCCCTCGCCGCGCAGCTCCGCCTGCTGGGCGCCCCACAGCGCGGTCGCGGCCAAATCCTCGTTGATGCCAGCTTGGAAATGAAGGTGCGAAGTGTCGAGGAAGCGCTGGGCACGCACGAACTGATGATCAAGTCCGCCGAGGGGAGAGCCCCGATACCCGGTGACAAAACCTGCCGTGTTGAGCCCGGCTCGCCGATCGCGTTCGCGTTGCATCAGGCAAACGCGCACCAAGGCCTGATAGCCGGTGACAAAGATCCGGCTTTCGGCCAAATCATACTTATCGTCGAGTGTGACGTGTTTGAGCGCCATCCGCGCCTGGACCTCCGGGAAGCAGTTTGCCCACCCTGTGGGCGAACCGCCAGGGGTTAATACAGGTCCGTCACGAGGCCAGCAATGCCGTTCATGCCAGCCAGTGCCCGGCTGCGGTGTCAATTGTTTTTGCAGTATCCGCCACTTACGGCTAATTTACCCGCATGAGCACCCACGAACACGACCATCCGCACGACCACGATCACCCCCATGACCACGGCTCGGAGCTGTCGGAAATGCAGCTGCGGGTACGCGCCCTCGAAACGATCCTCACCGAGAAGGGCTACATCGAGCCGGCGGTGCTCGACGCGATCATCGAGACTTATGAAACCAGGATTGGACCGCATAACGGCGCACGGGTGGTGGCCAAGGCTTGGGTCGATCCGGAGTTTCGCGGCCGTCTATTTGACAATGCCGCCAAGGCCATCGCCTCCCTCGGCCTGCCGAGCGGCGCCGAACATCTCATCGCGCTCGAGAACACGCCGAAGCAGCACAACATTGTCGTCTGCACTTTGTGCTCCTGTTATCCGTCGGGGACCCTCGGGCTTCCGCCGGTCTGGTACAAATCCCACGCCTATCGCTCGCGCACCGTGGCCGATCCGCGCAGCGTGCTGCGGGATTTCGGCACGGAACTGCCGAAGGATACCGAGATCCGCGTGTGGGATTCGACGGCGGAGATACGCTACATGGTCATACCGATGCGGCCCAAGGGCACCGAAGGCTGGAGCGAAGAAAAATTAGCGGGCCTCGTCACCCGCGACTGCATGATCGGCGCGCGCCTACCCGATCCGGCGCAAGGAAACGGACGATGAACGGTGTGCACGACATGGGCGGCATGGACGGCTTTGGGCCTGTGCATCCCGAAGAAAACGAGCCCGTCTTCCACGAGCCATGGGAAGGCCGCGTGCTGGCGATGAACCGCGCCATGGGCTATTCGCGCGTTTGGAACGGCGACATTTCGCGGTACGCCAAAGAAATTCTGCCGCCGGATGTCTATCTCGCCAGTTCGTATTACCGCCGCTGGACGCTCGGCCTCGAACAGATGCTGATGGACCACGGCCTGGTGGGCTCCGACGAATTCGCCGCCGGCCATGCGCTGCATCCGGCCAAGCCGCTGAAACAGAAACTAACGATGGACGAGCTTGAGAACGCGCTGACGCGGCGCGGCTCCTACGAGCGGCCGGCCAAAGCGCCCGCACTGTTCGAGCTGGGTGACCGCGTGCGCGCCAAGAATATTCACCCCAAGGGCCACACCCGGCTGCCGCGCTATGTGCGTGGGCATATCGGCGTCATCGAACGCGTGCACGGCTGCCACGTTTTTCCCGACAGCCATGCGTCGCGCCGGGAAGAGGACCCGCAATGGCTCTATACGGTGCGCTTCGAGGGCCGTGAATTGTGGGGCGACAGAGCCGATCCAAGCGTGAAGGTGTCGGTGGAGGCCTGGGAACCATATCTGGAACCGGCGTGACATGGCGCTCAATCCCGACACGGCCCGCCGCGCCCAAGAGGCCGCTCCCGGCATTCCCCACGACGGCGATGGCCCAGTATTCCGCGAACCTTGGGAAGCGCAGGCGTTTGCCATGACGCTGGCACTCCATGATCGCGGATTGTTCACGTGGCCGGAATGGTCGGTTGCGCTCGGCGACGAAATCAAGCGCGCGCAGGCGGCGGGCGATCCGGATACCGGCGAGACCTATTACCGCCATTGGCTCGCGGCACTGGAACGGCTGATCGCGGAAAAGGGCGTCGCCAGCCGCGATACGCTATCGCGCTATCGCGACGCCTGGGACCACGCCGCCGACCGCACGCCGCACGGCGCGCCGATTGAGCTAAGCCCGGACGACTTCCGCTAGAGCGGACTCGGGGTTACGGAACGTCAGCCGACCAGACATCCAGCCAGCCAGCGGGTGTCAAACGGGGTGAGTCCCCCTGATCTCAAAAGATAAATAATTCCTTAACCATACAAGCTCAGGATGCCCGCTCGCGGTATTTTGATACTTACCATTGCGAATAGAGGAAATCTCGATGATCACCCGTCAATTCCGGTTATTGATCACGCCAGCCCTAATTCTAGCTTTTGGTAATACAGCCGGATTTGGCGAAGACGGTGTCACCAAGGAGAAAATTGTCTTTGGGCAAGTCGCAGCGCTCGAGGGCCCGGCCCAGGCGCTCGGCCAGGGCATGCGCGAGGGCATCCTAGCCGCATTCGGGGAAGCAAACCGAGCTGGTGGAATTTCCGGTCGCAAGCTTGAACTCAAGTCCGTCGATGACGGCTACGAACCGGAAAAAACCATCGAGGCGATCAAGAAGATACTAAACGAAGACAAGGTTTTCGCTCTGCTTGGCCCGGTTGGAACGCCGACGTCGGCAGCCGGCCAGCCCATCGCTACCGACGCCAAAGTTCCATTTATTGGTCCGTTCACCGGCGCAGAGTTTCTTCGCAATCCATTCAAGCGGTATGTCGTGAATATTCGCAGTTCGTATTTTCAGGAAACCGAAGCCTGGATCGAGCGCCTGACCAAAGATCTCGGGATCTCGAAGATCGCCATCCTCTATCAGGACGACGCATTCGGTTTGGCCGGCCTGGAAGGCGTCAAGCTTGCTTTGGCCAAGCGTAATATGTCGCTCGTAGCCTCGGGCACCTTCAAACGCAACACCACGGCGGTGAAATCGGCGCTGCTTGAAATCATGAAAGCGGAGCCACAGGCCGTTGTAACGGTCGGTCCTTACAAGCCTATCGCCGAGTTCGTTAAGCTTGCGCGGCAGGTAAAAATGGACGCGGTATTCGTGGCAATTTCCTTCGTCGGATCAAATTCTCTTGCGGAAGAACTCGGCGATCAGGGCGCCGGCGTCGTCATCAGCCAAGTGGTGCCATTCCCATGGGATAAATCCTTGCCGGTTGTGGCATCTTATCAAGCCGCGCTTGCTGCGGTGAACGCGAAAGCCCAACCGGGTTTCGTCTCTTTGGAGGGCTATCTGGTCGGCCGTCTTGTAGTCGAAGCACTGAAGCGCGTTCCCGGCGATCCCTCGCGCGAGGCACTGCTCGACGCCATCGCCAAGGCACCCTTCGATCTCGGCGGCCTGCAGCTCAGCTATGGGCCCGCCAAGAACCAAGGTTCGGACCAAGTGTTCTTTACTATCTTGCAGGCGGATGGGTCGTTCAAGCCAGTCACACGACTTATCAAGACATCAGGACCGTGAGCCAGCAGTGACTAGCCTGAGATTTGCAGCGGCGACCCTTGCATTAGTCGTCGGCTAGTTCATCGGCCGGAGCGCAAAGACCATGTTATCTTCGCTGACCACGATCCGAGCACGCCTATATATGGCCTTCGGTTTCGCCGCTGCCATGACGGTGGTCGGGTCCTTATTTGCGCTCTATGCATTTACCAGCGTCGGTGGAACGATAACTCAGGTCGTGTCGCTCAGCATGCCCGCGACGGTGGAGTCGCTTCGTCTCTCCGAGGACGCGATCGGCCTCGTTGCTTCCGCCCCGCGGTTGATGACGACGGAAAACGACAGCGTCCGCGCCGAGGTAGCTGGGGAGATTGGCGAGCGAGCGCGCAATTTGAGCGCGCGGATCGAACGTCTGCGCGCTTTAGACGCCAGCAAAAGCGCGGAGATAGACGCTGCAAAAGCGGCGATGATTGAAAAGCTCGACGCACTTAATCATGCCGTCACCGACCGGATCACCATGTCGGGCCAGCGGCAAGCCATGGCGCTATCCATTCGAAAAGCCCACGAGAAGCTTCTCGAAGGAATTACCCCGGCCATCGATGATGCTAATTTTGAGTTGATGACGCAAAGCCAGGGCAACAAGGCAGCGCTGAACGAATCGCTGGAATCGTTGCGCCGTTTCCTTGAACTTCAGGCGGAATCCAACTTACTCGTGGGGTTGTTGACCGAATCGTCGCTGGTCGTAGAAAGCGCGCGGCTGCGGCCGCTACGCGACCTCATCGATGCGGCGCGCCGCAAGATCGAAGCAAATTTTAAGGCGATCGCGGATCCTGAACAGAGAAAAAAACTGATCTCTCTTTACGATCAGCTCGCCTCCGTCGCAGGTGACGACGGGATTGTTTCGCTTCGTAAGCGCGAACTGGACCGGCAAGCCGATGCCCAGCTTGCATTCGCGGCCGTGCAATCTGAGGCGGTGAAGCTCAAGCACGTCGTCGATAGCCTGGTTGAGCGGCAGGGGCAACGTGCGCAGGAGATTTCGACCCGCGCGGCGGATCAGGTCCGTTCTGGACAGATTCTTCTTGTCGCGCTTTCGATTGCCGCCCTGGTTGCCGCTGGGCTAATTGCCTGGCTCTATGTCGGGCGCAACATCGCGGACCGCTTGGCTATCCTGAGCGGGGCCATGCGGCGGATCGCGGGCGGCGATCTTGCCGTAGCAATCCCGGAAGGTGGCCGGGATGAAATTGCCGACATGGCCCGAACCCTTCTGGTCTTTCGCAAGGCTACCGCAGACGTGACAAACGCGCGGGCGAGCGAGGCGGAGCGCATGCTGACGTCGGAAGCCCGACGGCAGCAGGTCGAAGCGGCAACCCAGAATTTCGAGCAGGCCGTATCGGGGATTATCGGCGCATTCGACAGCGCTTCGAAAGTTATGGACGAGTCAGCGCGTGTGATGGCTGAAACCGCTGATCAAAATCAGGCACACGTCTTGACTACGGCGACTGCTTCCGAAGAGGCGACAACGAATGTCAGCAATGTTGCGATGGCAGCGGAGGAAATCGCGCAGTCGGTGGAGCATATCTCGGGCCAAGTTCGCGAATCCGCAGCCGTCGCGCGCCAAGCAGCGCGAGAGGCACATATCATTACAGGCGCGGTGGAAAGCCTGGCGCAGTCGGTGGGCCAGATCGGCGACGTCAGTAACCTTATCCGCGACTTAGCGGCGCAAACCAACCTGCTCGCACTGAATGCGACTATTGAGGCTGCCCGGGCCGGCAACGCCGGACGCGGATTTGCGATCGTCGCTCAAGAAGTAAAAGGTCTCGCAATTCAGACGGAAAAGGCGACCGAGGACATCACCCGGCAGATATCGGCTGTCGAGGAAACTACCTCGCGTGCTGTCCTTGCCATCAAGACAATCGCCGGGACGATCGCGCGGCTTGATGAAATCGCGAATGTTGTGGCTGGAGCCGTTCAGCAGCAAGGTTCGGTGACTCACGAAATCGCGCGGAGCGCCAGCGCCGCCGCGGAAGGGACCCACGAAGTTTCGGTGAACATCAATCAAGTTTCGCAATCCGCGACTGAAACAGGTCAGGTTGCAAAGGTTGTGCTCAATGCCGCCGCGGAACTGGCTAGCCGGTCCGATATGCTGAGAGGCGAAGTCGAGAGGTTTTTGATTCAAGTCCGCGTGGCTTAGCGGCGCCTAAACTTTGCGCCCGATCCCTTGCACCGGGATAATCCCGCCTTCGGAGTTCACTTCTAGCAAAAGGTCAGCCGCTCGCTGATCATGTAGCCGGCCAAGAGCAGCAGGCCGAAGGCGAGGATAAGCGCGGCAGCGCCGACTTCGATCCCGAGCAGCGCCTTCGTTCCCCAGCCCGAGCGCGTATGCGCGATGCGGCCGGCCAAGGCGCGGGCGCCGACGGCAATGGTCGCAATCGCCGCCACCGTGATCGCCGTACCCAATCCCATGACCAATGTCGCGCCGACGCCGGCCCAGAACAGTCCTTGGGCGAGCGCAAAGACCAGCACGATGATCGCGCCGGAACAGGGCCGCACGCCAACCGCCAGCACAGCGGAAAGTCCCCGCCCCCAGCCGCCTGGCCCGGCAAGCTCCCTGGGCTCCGGACCGTGGGCGTGATCGCAGGAAGCTTCGGCGGCTTCATGGTGATGGTGATGATGCCCGTGATGGTCATGATGAACGTGATCGTCCACTGACGGCCGCAGAGTGGCAACAAAGGCGCGGCCTTTGACCCAGAGCAATCGCGCGCCGACGGCGGCAATAATGGCGTAGCTTGCGATCTCGATAATATAGTTGGTGCCGCAGATCTTTTGCGCCGTCACGCCGAGAACAACAGAAGCAATTCCGACGAGTGCGATGGCGACGAGCGCCTGCAGCACCGCTGAGGCAAATGACAGCACGACACCGCGCCGCCAGGTTTCATTGTTGGCGACGAGGTAGGACGAGATCACGGCCTTGCCATGGCCCGGCCCGGCCGCATGGAAGACACCATAGAGAAAGGAAATGCCGAACAAACCGGCGACCGCGCTGCCGTCGGTTTTC
>JAXDOS010000059.1:0-14823 GCA_034668785.1 Alphaproteobacteria bacterium | reverse complement strand
ACGCTTGCTCTTAGTCTTTCAATTGGCTTAGGCTTTCACGGATTTGAGCAGCTTTCTCAGGGTGAAAATGTCACAGACAACAACCACACTAATCGCTGCGGTGCTTATAGCATTTGTTGTCCTATTTCACGGCTATTTTACGCGATACTCGCTCGCAGCGGCAGGTGCTGACGGTCAAACCGTATGGAGGATTGACGGCAATACAGGCCAGGTTTCTGTCTGCGGCACAATGCTGTCTGGGTCAGCTCTTAGCCAGGCAATCGGAACTTTTAAGGAGGCCAAAGATCGCGCCAACGCAGAATTTCTCAGTACCCCTAGGTGTTCGAGTTGGTCAGCGCGTTAGCGATAGGACAGAGGCGATTGCCAATCTGATTTAATAGTTGCAAGCGTTTATGGTGGACTGGGGCGTTCCGCGCTGCCGGCCAACGCTTGCCGCACATAAAGGCGTCATGGCTGGGTCAAGCCCGGCCATGACGAATAACTTTCTCGACCTCATGGCGAGAAGCAATCGCGAAGCGATGCGTCTCGATCATGTAGCCGGAAGATAATCATTCCCGCTTCCGGTTATGCACCTCTACCGGGCCGGCTTCCGCTTCTCTCGTCCCGACTGCTTAATGATGTTTTCCTTTGTCGACTTTTTCCTTTTTCATTTCGCTAAATAGATCCGCCTTCATTTTGCCGATGATATCCTCGCCCTCCCGATAGGCCTTGTTCAGGGCGTCGGCTTCGATGACGCCAGCGGCGTAGTCGAGGCATGCCGCATTGAGATGCTTCCAGGCTTCTCTCCATCTGGTGGTGAGATTGCCGATATCGAAGGCGGCAAAAATACCGACGGAGGCGGAGGCGGCAAAGGAAAGAGCACGCACCTGCCATGTGACCATGGCATCTGCGAATGTCGCGACAAAAAGCGGCGACAACACTCCGATCAGGCCGAGCGCGATGTAAGTCGCGCGAAGGAATATGGCAATCTTGTTCCAATCGGAAAGCCGCTTTGATATTTCCTGCGGAATAGGTCTTTTCATCACTTGCTCTCGTGCGCACGTGTTGTCGCTTCCCTGACCCCTCACCCGCCCCGCGCTAATGCGCTCGGCACCCTCTCCCACAAGGGGAGAGGAAAGAGAAATCACCCCCGCTTGCGATTATACGCATGCACCTCGATGACCTCCCACACCCCGTTGACCTTGTAGGGATCGCTGTTGGTGAAGGCCTGCACGGCGGCGCGGTCCCTGGCCTCGACGAGGAAGAGTGAGCCGATCGGCGTCTCGCCGTCGTCGGCCACCAGCGGCCCCGCCGTCACCACCCTGACATGGTGCTTGTCGGACTCGTCGAGATGGACGCGGTGGTCGCGATAGAATTTGGCACGCGTCTTGATCGCGTCCTTCTTGTCCATGGCGTGAATGACGAAGAGCATGGCAAAACTCCCGGCGCTGAATCCTGGAAGGCTATGCTAACCTCCCGGCGCCTTTAAGTCCCCTGCAAATCGAGAGCCTGCCATGAGCGACACCCTGCCCGACCGCCTCTGCAACGACCCGGACAGCCCCTATTACGACGAGGAGGTGCTCAAGCGCGACGTCGGTATCCGCTTCGCCGGCAAGGAGAAGACCAACGTCGAGGAATATTGCATTAGCGAAGGCTGGATCCGCGTCGTGGCGGGGGCAGCCAAGGACCGCTTCGGCAAGCCGCTGACCATCAAGCTCAAGGGGCCGGTGGAGCCTTATTTCCGGGAGAAGAAGGAAGAGGGGTGAGCGCTGCTCCCCTCTCCCCTTGTGGGAGAGGGTGGCGAAGTTGAGCGAAGCGAGACTGAGCCGGGTGAGGGGTCGGACCTCTGCACATGCTGCTGCACTGACCCCTCACCCGCCTCGCCGCTCACGCGGCTCGGCACCCTCTCCCACAAGGGGAGAGGGAAGAAAGAACTCAATGCAGCGTCGGCCGGTCGCTCACAAGGCGCAGAGGAATCCCGCCGATCAATTCGGCGCGACGGGCCTGCGCGGCCTGCAACTCTGCCACCGCCTGCTTCGCCGTCGAGTCATTGGAACCGAGCGTGACGACGCCGCCCAGCACGGCGACGATGGCGGTGCAGAGCGCGATCGGACCGAAGGCGATCACGCCCAACGCGCCGGCAACAACAAGAGCGCCGCCCACCACCACCGCCAGCCGCCCGGCCAGAATAAATTTGCGACAGCTTTCGATCGTCGCGGCGAGCCGCTCGATCTGCGCTTCGAGATGGTCGATCTGGTCGCGGGGGTCGGCGTCGTCGTCCATTGACAGATATCCGGTCGGGCTTGGACATAATACAAGTTTAGTCATGGCCGGGCTCGTCCCGGCCATCCACGTCTTGCTGAGCGACCTTAAAGAAAGACGTGGATGCCCGGCCCAAGGCCGGGCATGACGATGAGGCTGGAAGCCGCTCTCAAGAAAGCTTCCTGGATTCCCGCTTGCGCGGGAATGAGCGGATTCTCTGTTACGCCCCGCTTAAGGATTTGACCGCGTGATCTGCAGCCGCATGTCGCTGGCTTCACGAACGAGCTTGTAGTCGATTTCCTGCGCGCTGTTGTCGCGCAGTGTGAGCTTGGCATAGCAAGTGATTTCGTCGTCGGATTTGCTCAGCGTCTTGATCTCGTCATAGCGCGTGGCGTCGACATTGTTCTTCTTGAAAATGTCCGACAGCACGTCTTTCGCGCGCGTGGAATCGCACCCGGGCAGATCGTTCCGGGTGGCGAACTTGGCCACCATGATCAGGCCGACGACGGCCAGCAACACCACCCCGACCACGAGCTGCGTGATACGCCCGGCGGTCCAAGGCCGCTTGGCGGCAGGCGCGGCGGTCTCGGCGGGGCGGTTGTCTTCGGCAGTCATGGTATCTCCGTTTTGTTGATCGTAAGAATCGAGAGACAAAAGGATAGCACCGCTGACAAGGGCGCTCTACTCCGCCGCTTCGCGCACGGCGTCGGCGCGTTCGACGCGGGCCGCGCAGAATTTGAACTCGGGAATTTTGCCGAAGGGATCGAGCGCGGGATTGGTGAGCAGATTCGCCGCCGCCTCGACGTAAGCAAACGGGATGAAGACCACGCCGTCCGGGATGCCGTCGTCCTGGCGCGCGGAAAGCTCAACCGTGCCGCGGCGGGTAATGACGCGCACGATGTCGCCGGGCTTGATCCCCAAACGCGCGATGTCGCCGCGCGAGAGCGAGGCTACGGCGCTGGGTTCGAGCGCGTCGAGCACGCTGGCGCGGCGCGTCATGGCGCCGGTGTGCCAATGCTCAAGCTGGCGGCCGGTGGTGAGGATGAAGGGATATTCGCGATCGGGCGTCTCGTCCGGCGGCGTGAGCTTCGCGGCGACGAGCTTGGCCATGCCGCCGGGCCGCGGAAAGCCCTTGTCGAACACCACGTCATGGCCCGGCTGGTCCGGCGCGTCGGTCGGATAGGTGACGGCGTCCTCGCGGGCGACGCGGTCCCAGGTGATGTTGTCCAGCGCCGGCATCAGCCGCGCCATCTCCTCGAACACCTCGCTGACGTGCTTGTAATCCCATTTCTCGCCCATGCGCTGCGCGAGATCCTGGATGATCCACAGGTCCTGGCGGGTGTCGCCGGGTAATGGCAGCGCCGCGCGGCCCATCTGCACCTGACGGTTGGTGTTGGTCACGGTGCCGTCCTTCTCCGACCAGGCGGAGGCGGGCAGGATCACGTCGGCATAGGAACAGGTCTCGGTGAGGAAGATGTCCTGCACCACGAGATGTTCAAGATGCGCCAGTGCGCCGCGCGCGTGATTGAGATCGGGATCCGACATGGCGGGATTTTCTCCCATGATATACATGCCTTTGATCTCATCGGCATGCACCGCGTCCATGATCTCGACGACGGTCTTGCCCTTCTTGTGATCGAGTTTTTTGCCCCAGGCGTTTTCGTATTTGGCAATCATCGCCGGGTCTTCCACCGACTTGTAATCGGGGTAGAACATCGGGATCAGGCCCGCGTCCGAGGCGCCCTGCACGTTGTTCTGACCGCGCAGCGGATGCAGCCCGGTGCCGGGGCGGCCGACCTGGCCGCAGATCAGCGACAACGCGATGAGACAGCGTGCATTGTCGGTGCCGTGGGTATGCTGCGATACGCCCATGCCCCAGAAGATGATCGCGCTTTCGGCGCGGGCAAACGTGCGCGCCACCGTGCGCAGCGTGTCGGCGGGAATGCCGCAGATCGGCTCCATCTCCTCCGGCGTGAAATCCTTCACATTCTCGGCTATCTGGTCGAAGCCTTCGACGTAAGTCTGCACATATTGCTGGTCGTAGAGTTTCTCGCCGATGATGACATTGAGCATGCCGTTGAGCATGGCGACGTCGGTGCCGTTTTTGAACTGCATCATCTGCCAAGCGTGGCGCTTGAGCGCTTGGCCGCGCGGGTCCATCACCACAAGCTTGGCGCCACGCTTGGCCGCCTGCTTGAAGAAGGTGGCGGCGACCGGATGGTTCTCGGTCGGGTTGGCGCCGATGACGACAATGAGGTCGGAATTCTTGCATTCGTTAAAAGTCGCGGTCACCGCCGCAGAGCCGACGCCTTCGAGCAACGCCGCTACCGACGAGGCATGACACAGCCGGGTGCAGTGATCGACATTGTTGGAGCCAAAGCCGGTGCGCACGAGTTTTTGGAACAGATAAGCCTCTTCGTTCGAGCCCTTGGCGGAGCCGAATCCGGCCAGCGCGCGGGGGCCGTCGCGGTCGCGGATTTGGACGAGGCCCGCGGCGGCGCGCCCCATCGCCTCTTCCCACGTCGCTTCGCGGAAATGCGTGAAGGGATTCGACGGATCGACCAGATCGTCCGCCGCCTTGCCGACGCCGTCCTTGCGGATGAGCGGCTTCATCAGCCGCTGCGGATTTGAGACATAGTCGAAGCCGAAGCGACCTTTCACGCAGAGGCGATTTTCGTTGGCCGGGCCGTCGCGACCCGAAACGTAAAGCAGCTTGTCGTCCTTGATGTTGTAAGTGAGCTGGCAGCCGACGCCGCAATAAGGGCAGACGCTGTCGACCTTGCGGTCCGGATAGCCGATGCGAAGGTCCTTCGCCTCGTCCATCACCGATGCCGGCATCAGCGCGCCGGTCGGGCAAGCCTGCACGCATTCGCCGCAGGCGACGCAGGTGGAATTTCCCATCGGGTCGTCGAAATCGAACACGATCTTTTCGTTATGGCCGCGCCCGGCCATTCCGATCACGTCGTTGACCTGCACTTCGCGGCAGGCGCGGACGCAAAGATTGCATTGAATGCAGGCATCGAGATTGACCGCCATCGCGGGGTGGCTGCGGTCGGCAACCGGCTGCGGCCGCGGCGCAAAACGGCTCACCGCGATATCCATGCGGTCGGACCAGGCCCAGAATTTGGAATCCGGATCGTGCGCTTGCGTTTGGCGGTCGGGCTGGTCGGCGATCAGAAGTTCGAACACCATCTTGCGCGCGGTTTTGGCGCGGTCGGACGCGGTCTTCACCTTCATGCCGGGCGCGGGCTTGCGGATACAGCTTGCGGCCAGCACGCGCTCGCCTTCGACCTCGACCATGCAGGCGCGGCAATTGCCGTCGGCGCGATAGCCCGGCTCCGGCAGGTAACAGAGATGCGGAATCTCGGTGCCCATCCGGCTCGCGACCTGCCAGATGGTCTCGCCTTCGCGCGCGGTGACCTCGCGGCCGTCGAGCGTGAACGCAATGGTCTTGCCGCGGTGGCCGGTGCCGTCGACGGAATCGACTGGCCCCTTGTGCGCGACATGCGGCTTGCCGTCGCCCTTGTTCTCGCCAGCGGCCGCGCCTTTGGCGTCGTGGCCATAGCCGAGGGGAGGTTTGTCGTTGCTCATTTGCTCCGACCTTTCGCTCTCGGCTTCTGCTCCGCCGCTCCCCACCCCTGCTCGCTACGCTCGCCTCCCCTCCCCCCAAGGGGGAGGGGAAACTCTGCGCCGTTCGCTTTCTTCCCCCCTCCCCCTTGTGGGGAGGGGCCGGGGGTGGGGTTCTTGGTCGCCGTTAGAATGGCCTCGCCAACACTGCGTGGCGTTTTTAGTACGTCGTTATTCCAGAAGCGAAGAACGCGATAACCCTGCGAGGCAAGCCATTCGCTTCGTTTCACATCGTAAGCCGCCCTCGCGTCCGCGTGCTGTGAGCCATCCAACTCGATAACGAGCTTTCCCTCATGCCAAACAAAATCAGCAATGTAGATTCCGATTGGCGCTTGCCTGCGGAAATGCATGCCCTGGGCTTCAATGACCGCAGCAGCTGCCAAAGCTTCCGTTCGGCGTCCGTCGGGTTTCGGCGTAGCGTGCGCGCCCGAGTTCGCGTTCGCTTCGTAATCGAGCTGTGCGGCATGACTCTTCCCCACCCCGGCTCGCTTCCGCTCGCCACCCCTCCCCACAAGGGGGAGGGGTTAAGCGGCACGTGATTCAACAACATCATCACCACTTCCCCATCGGCTTGCTCAATTCCTCGGGGAAATATTTCAACACGCATATCAGTGGATTGGGCGCGGCTTGGCCCAGCCCGCAGATGGAGGCGTCGCGCATGGCGGCGGACAATTCCTCCAGCAACGCCGCGTCCCACGGCCCGTTTGCCATCAGCTTCACGGCTTTTTCGGTGCCGACGCGGCAAGGGGTGCATTGACCGCAACTTTCGTCCTCGAAGAAGCGCATCAAGTTGAGCGCCACGGCTTTGATGTCGTCGGCCTGCGACAGCACCACCACCGCGTGCGAGCCGACGAAGCAGCCGTGCTTTTCCAGCGTCCCGAAATCCAGCGGCTCGTCGGCCATCGACGCAGGAAGAATTCCACCCGACGCGCCGCCGGGGAGATAAGCCTTGAAAACATGCCCCTCGGTCATGCCCCCACAGAATTCATCGATTAACTCGCGCGCGGTGATGCCCGCAGGCGCCAGTTTTACGCCGGGATTTTTCACCCGGCCGGAGACCGAGAAGCTGCGGAAGCCTTTGCGTTCGTGGCGGCCCTGGCCAGTGACCCATTCGGCGCCCTTCTCAACGATGTCGCGCACCCAGTAGAGCGTCTCGACATTCTGCTCCAGCGTCGGATGTCCAAACAATCCGACCTGCGCCACGTAAGGAGGCCGATGCCGCGGCAAGCCGCGCTTGCCCTCGATGGATTCGATCATCGCGGATTCTTCGCCGCAGATGTAGGCCCCTGCCCCGCGCCGCAAATGGATGCGCGTGAATTTCGCCAGCCCAGCGCCCTCGAGCTTGGCGATCTCGTCAATCAGCATCAGCCGCAGCTCGGGATATTCGTCGCGGATGTAGATGTAGATTTCCGCCGCCTCGACCACCCAGGCGGCGACCAGCATGCCTTCGAGGAAACGATGCGGATCGAGCCCGAGATAATGCCGGTCCTTGAAGGTGCCGGGCTCGCCCTCGTCGGCATTCACCGCCATCATTCGCGGCGCCGGCTCGCCGCGCACCAGCGCCCATTTCTTGCCGGTCGGAAAGCCGGCGCCGCCAAGGCCGCGCAGCCCCGCGTCGCTGACGATCTTGATCAGTTCGTCGCGGGTGCGCTTGCCGGTGAGCGCTTCGGCCAACACGCGATAGCCGCCGTCGGCGACGTAGCGCTCGAAATCGGTACCGGGCATGATCGCATGTGCATGGGTTTCGGGAATCGCGAGCTGCGCCACCGACGCCGGCGTCGCCTGCATCACCTGCACATGGCCGACCGCGCAGACCGGCGCGCGGTCGCAGGCGCCCATGCAAGGCGCACGCAGCACCCGGACGCGGTCGCCAAACTGCTCGGAGATTTCCTTGAGCAAGCGTTCCGCGCCGGCCATGGCGCAGGAGAGACTGTCGCAGACCCGCACGGTGACGGCGGGCGGCGAAACTTCGCCTTCCTTCACCACATCGAAATGCGCGTAAAAAGTCGCGACTTCATAGACCTCGGCGAGTGCGAGTTTCATTTCCTGCGCCAGCGCGGCGAGATGCGGCGCCGACAGATGTCCATATTCGTCCTGGATCAGATGCAGATGTTCGATCAAGAGATCGCGCCGGCGCGAGCGCTCGCCGAGCAGCGCGCGCACTTCGTCGAGCGATTTCGGATCGACCTGGCGGCCCTTCGGTGTGCGGCGCGGACGGCGGTTAGGACTGGCGCCGTTACCCGCACGCGGCGGCGGCATCTGGATATTCATTGCAATCTCCGGCCTTAGAATTGAGCCGGTTCCACACCTCGTACAATCCCGTGCAATCCATGGAGCGATAGAACATACCTATCGACTGTGAGGCTGTTGCTCCTTATTATTTATGCGATGCGAATTGGCTATTTTGGCTAAGCCTTTGAAGTGACGAGGCATTCATGATCGACAAGCTCGACTTCCTCTTGGCCCTGGCGCGGGAGAAGCATTTCGGCCGCGCCGCCGAAGCCTGCGGCGTCACCCAGCCGACGCTGTCAGCGGGCGTGAAGCAGATCGAAGAGCAGATGGGCGTGCTGCTGGTGAACCGCGGCTCGCGCTTCCAGAGCTTCACGCCCGAAGGCGAGCGCGTGCTGGAATGGGCGCGGCGCATCGTCGGCGACACCCGTGCCATGCGCGAGGAAATCAATTCGCTGCGGCATGGTTTGTCGGGGCGGCTGCGCATCGCCGCGATTCCAACCGCGCTGGCGATGGTGGCGGCGCTGACCACGCCGTATCGCGAACGGCATCCGAATGTGCAGTTCACCATCTGGTCACGCACCTCGATAGAAATCCTCGATCTGCTCGACAATCTCGAGATCGACGCCGGCATCACCTATCTCGGCAACGAGCCGGTGGGCCGCGTCAACACCGTTCCGCTGTATCGCGAGCGCTACCGGTTGCTCACCTCGGCCGACGCGCCGCTCGGCAACCGCGACACGGTGACATGGGCCGAAGTGGCGCAGGTGCCGCTCTGTTTGCTCACCCCCGACATGCAGAACCGCCGCATCATCGACCGCTTGCTGAAAAGCGCGGGCGGCGAGTCGCGTCCGACGCTGGAGTCGGATTCGATGATCTTGTTGTTCTCGCATGTGCGCACCGGGCGCTGGGCAAGCGTGATGCCGGCGAAGCTGGCCGAGACTTTGGGATTGACGGACACCATCCGCGCCATTCCGATCCTAGAGCCGGAAGCGGTGCAGACCATCGGTCTCGTGGTGCCGGCGCGCGAGCCGATGATGCCGATCACCGCTGCGCTGGTGGCGGAAGCCAAGCGGGTGGCGCCGATGTTGGAGGGGTGAGGTAATTTATTATAAGCAGTAGCTATATTTTTCGTCATGGCCGGGCTTGTCCTGGCCATCCCGATTTATTGCCTAGGTCATTTCCAAGTAAAGATCACGCCAGGTCGGATTTGATTGGGCAATAAGCCGTGTTTTATAAACACGTGGCCAATGCTTCATGTTCTTTTCACGCTGCAAGGCGTCGCGCATCGCCGAATATTGCTCGAAATGCACGAGTTGGTCGATCCCATATCGTTTGGTATGCCCTGCTACTAGTCCAGATTTGTGCTCATGGACACGGCGGATGAGGTCGCGGGTGACGCCGACATACAGGGCGCCACCGGGGCGGCTGGCCAAGATATAAACATAAGAGTGTCTCACGCACCGAGTTTCACGAATCGGGATGGCCGGGACAAGCCCGGCCATGACGAATAGTTGGAGCGGCGTGCGCGGAAGCGAACCTTAAAACAATCCGACAATCTTCCCATCCGCGCCGACGTCGATGGAATCCGCCGACGGCACCTTCGGCAACCCGGGCATGGTCATGATCTCTCCGCAGATCGCCACGACGAATTCGGCTCCCGCGGAAAGCCGCACTTCGCGCACGTTGATGGTGTGATCGGTCGGCGCGCCCTTGAGATCGGGATTGGTGGAGAATGAGTACTGCGTCTTGGCAATACAGACCGGCAGCTTGCCGAAGCCCATCTCTTCCCAGGTCTTGAGCTGATCCTTCACCGCCTTGTCGGCGGTGGCGTCGTTGGCGCGATAGATTTCCTTGGCGATGGTGCGAATTTTCTCGAACAGCGGCGTGTCGTCGGGATAAAGCAGCTTCAGCTTGCCCTTGGCCTCGTCGATGGTCTTGACCACCGCACGGGCGACATCGGCCGCACCCTCGCCGCCCATGGCCCAATGATCGGCCATCAGCGCTTCGACGCCGAGCGCCTTGCACTTGTCCTTGACCAGCGCGATTTCGGCATCGCTGTCGGCGGAGAAGCGGTTGATGGAGATGACGGCGGGCAGTCCGAACTTCTTGATGTTCTCCACATGACGCTGAAGATTGGCCATGCCGGATTCCAGCGCCTTCAAGTCTTCCTTCTTCAAATCGTCCTTCTTCACCCCGCCGTGCATCTTCAGGGCGCGGATGGTGGCGACAATCACCACGCAGTCCGGAGTGAGCCCGGCCTTGCGGCATTTGATGTCGATGAATTTCTCCGCGCCCAAGTCGGCGCCGAAGCCGGCTTCGGTGACGACGTAGTCGGCGAGTTTCAGCGCCGTCGTCGTCGCCACGACGGAGTTGCAGCCGTGGGCGATATTGGCGAAGGGGCCGCCATGGATGAAGGCGGGCGTGCCTTCCAGTGTTTGCACGAGATTTGGCGCGATCGCCTCTTTCAACAGCGCGGCCATGGCGCCATGGGCCTTGAGGTCGCGCGCGCGCACGGGTTTGCGCTCGCGGGTATAGGCGACGATGATATTGCCGAGCCGTTCCTTCAGGTCGGCGAGGTCCTTGGCGAGACAGAAGATCGCCATGACCTCGGAGGCGACGGTGATGTCGAAGCCGGCTTCGCGCGGATAGCCGTTGGCGACGCCGCCGAGCGAGCAGACGATTTCGCGTAGCGCGCGGTCGTTCATGTCCATGACGCGGCGCCAGACCACGCGGCGGGAGTCGATGCCGAGCGCGTTGCCCCAATAGATGTGATTGTCGATCAGCGCCGAGAGCAGATTATGCGCCGAGGTGATGGCGTGGAAATCGCCGGTGAAATGGAGATTGATATCCTCCATCGGGATCACTTGCGCGTAGCCGCCTCCGGCCGCGCCGCCTTTCATGCCGAAGCTCGGACCGAGCGATGGCTCGCGCAGGCAAAGCATCGCCTTCTTGCCGATGTGATTGAGCGCGTCGGTTAAGCCCACCGTGGTGGTGGTCTTGCCCTCGCCGGCGGGCGTCGGCGAGATCGCGGTGACGAGGATCAGCTTGCCGTTTTTCTTACTCGCCAGCGACTTGACGAAATCCATCGACACCTTGGCCTTGTAATGGCCGTAAGGCTCGAGATTTTCCGGCGCGATGCCGAGCTTTTCCTTGGCGATATCGTTGATGCGCCGCTTCTCGGCTGACTGGGAAATTTCGATGTCGGATTTCGGTGACTGGTGCTGCGAGGCGGGCATGGGATGTTTCCACTAGCAATGTGTTGGAGGGATGCTCGGAAATTTAGCTGTCGTCCCCGCGAAGGCGGGGACCCATAACCCGTATTGACTCAGTGAGGATGCGCCATTTGTCCTCAATCGCGCAGGCAGGGCGTATGGGTCCCCGCCTTCGCGGGGACGACAAAAGATAATCATGTAAACCTCGCGCCGGCCGCGAGATTGGCGGCCTTGGCCCACTCCCCGGCGTCGAGCTTTTTGCCGTCGGCGGGCTGTATGCGCGTGACCTTGAAGCGCCCATCGGCGCAAACCACAGTGAAGCCATCGGCCTCCACCGCGACGATCTCGCCCAGCTTGCCGGCGATACCTTTCGGGTCTTTCGCCGGCAGCGCCGTGGCGTCGAAGATTTTCAGGGTCTTGCCATCGAGCGTCGCCCAGGCGCCGGGCGCGGGATTGCAGCCGCGGATCAGCCGATCGATCTGCTCCCAGGGCTTGCCCCAGTCGATCCGGGCATTGCCCGGACCGCACTTGCCTTCATAGGTCGCCTTGGATTCATCCTGCTTGATGCGCGGCGCTTTACCCGCCTTCACCAAGTCGACCGCTTCCAGCATCGCCTCGACGCCGAGGGGGAACAGGCGGTCGAAATAAACCGTGCCGAGCGTGTCGGCGTTGCTGATGGCGGTTTTCTTCTGGATCAGCACGTCGCCGGTATCGAGGCCGTTGTCTGGCCAGAAAATCGAAAGCCCGGTTTCTTTCTCGCCCTTGATGATCGGCCAGTTGATCGCGCTGGCGCCGCGATAAGCCGGCAGCAGCGAGGGATGATATTGGATCGAGCCCTCGGTCGGGATGTTCAAGAATTCTTCCGGCACGAACAGCGTGACGAAAGCCATCACCTGGAGGTCGGGCTTCAGCGCGCGGAATTCTTCCCAGACCTTCGGGTCCTTGTAGGAAGCGGGCTGATAGACCGGAAGATTGGCGGCAAGCGCTGCTTCCTTCAGCGGGTCGGCCTTGGCGCCCTCCTTCTCCGGCGCGGCGTAAACGGCGACGACATTCTCGCCGCGCTTGAGCAATGCTTCGAGCACCGCCTTGCCGAAGGCTTGTTGGCCGTGAACCACGATACGCATTCTTCAATCCCTCGCCGCTTTCCCGGGCGCAGCGCAACACGAAGTGGTGCGCTGCAGACCCGGGATCGTTCCAACCACCGTCTCCTCAAAGGTCCCGGCTCTGCGGTGCACCGCTAAGGCGCGCACCGCGTCCGGGACACGACAGATCACTACGCCGCCTCGGCCTTTGCCGGTTTCTCCGGCGGCGTTATCGCGCCGGAAGCCTTGATCTCGGCGATCTCCTTGTCGGAATAGCCGAGCTCCTTCTTCAGCACCTCATCGGTATGCTCGCCGAGCAGCGGCGAACGCTGCACCTCGGTGATCGAATCCGACATCTTCACCGGATTGCCGACGGTGAGATATTTCCCGCGCGTGGGATGATCGACCTCGACCACCGTGCCCGTATCGCGCAGCGATTTTTCCTCGGCGATCTCCTTCATCGATAGGATCGGGCCCACAGGAATATCGACCGTGTTGCAGATTTCCATGACCTCGAACTTGGTCTTGGTCTTGGTCCATTCCTCGATGGTGGCGAAGATATGCTTTAACCGCGGCAAGCGCGCCGGCGGCTTGGCGTAATCCGGATCGGTTTTCCATTCCGGCTTGCCGATAAGATCGCAGATCGCCTCCCAGACCGGCGCCTGCGTGATGAAATAGACGTAAGCGTCGGGATCGTTCTCCCAGCCTTTGCATTTCAGGATCCAGCCGGGCTGGCCGCCGCCGGAGTCGTTGCCGGCGCGGGGCACCGCCTTGCCGAACGGAATGCCTTCGCCGTACTGGCTATATTCGGTGAGCGGGCCCTTCTCCAGGCGCTGCTGGTCGCGCAGCTTGACGCGGGCGAGATTGAGCACGCCGTCCTGCATGGCGGCGAGCACCTTCTGTCCGCGCCCGGTGCGGTTGCGCTGATACAGCGCGGCGACGATGCCGAAAGCGAGATGCAAGCCGGTGCCGCTGTCGCCGATCTGCGCGCCGGTGACGAGCGGCGGGCCGTCGCGGAAGCCGGTGGTGGAAGCCGAGCCGCCCGCGCATTGCGCGACGTTTTCGTAAACCTTGCAGTCCTCGTAAGGGCCGGGGCCAAAACCTTTGACCGAGGCCACGATCATGCGCGGATTGAGCTTGTGGACGTGCTCCCAGGTGAAGCCCATGCGGTCGAGCGCGCCAGGCGCGAAATTCTCCACCAGCACGTCGCAATGCTTGATCAGACGCTCGATGATTTCCTTGCCCTTCGGATGTTTGGAATCGATGGTGATCGAGCGCTTGTTGCCATTGAGCATGGTGAAGTAGAGGCTGTCCGCGCCCTTCACGTCGCGCAATTGTCCGCGCGTGACGTCGCCAACGCCGGGACGCTCGATCTTGATGACGTCGGCGCCCATATAGCCGAGAAGCTGGGTGCAGGTCGGTCCGGATTGCACATGGGTGAAGTCGAGCACGCGCACGCCGTCGAGCGCTTTGCCGGCCTGACCGTAAGGCTTGCGTGACGGTTTCGGCGGCCCGTTGCCGTTGCTGCCCGCGCGACCTAGCGCGCCCGCCGCCATAGCGGCAGCTCCGGCGATACCGGCCGTGGCGACTGCCGCCGCGCCCAATAGACCGCGCCTCACGGCCTTGCCGACCGTTGAAGATTTGGTGCGCGCCTTGGACGCCTTCGCGGGTTTGGGTGTGGGTTTCTTCGCGGCCGTCGGCTTCGCCTTGGCTTGTTTCTTCTGTTTACGCTTGGCCATGGTCGTTTCCTCTATCGTCATTCCGGGGCTCGAGCGAAGCGAGAGAACCCGGAATCCAGAGACTAGCTCTGAGGTTGGAACTGGTTTCCGGGTTCGGGCACCTTGTGCGCGCCCCGGAATCACGGATCAGTGCCTTCACCGCACTCATTTCTTCTTCACCACGCTTTGCGGATTGAGATTGCCGATGCGGCCGCTCTCGCTGCCGGCCGCCGGATCGATCACGGCGTTGATCAGCGTCGGCTTGCCGGAATCCATGGCCGCGTTTACGGCACGCTTCAGTTCGTCGGGGGTCGTCACATGGATGCCGACGCCGCCGAAGGCTTCCATCATCTTGTCGTAGCGCGCATCCCTGACGAAAACAGTTGTCGCCACGTCCGGACCGCCGGTCGGATTGACGTCGGTGCCGCGATAGATGCCGTTATTGTTGAAGACGACGATGCAGACCGGCAGCCTGTAACGGCAGATCGTCTCGACTTCCATGCCGGAGAAGCCGAAGGCGCTGTCGCCTTCGACAGCGAGCACGGGCTTGCCGGTCTCAATCGCCGCCGCGACGGCATAGCCCATACCGATGCCCATGACGCCCCAGGTGCCGACGTCCAAGCGCTTGCGCGGCTGATACATATCGATGACACCGCGCGCGAGATCGAGCGTGTTGGCGCCTTCGTTGACGAGGATGGCGTCCGGCCGCTC
>JAXDOS010000058.1:0-6481 GCA_034668785.1 Alphaproteobacteria bacterium | reverse complement strand
CGAAGTGCCGGTGGTCTTCATCACCGCCTATCCCGAACGCTTCCTGACCGGCGAGCGTCCGGAGCCGGCATTCTTGATCGCCAAGCCGTTCCAGCCGGCGACCGTGTCAGCGGTGCTGAGCCAGGCGCTGTTTTTCGAACGGAAGGCGAAGCGGCGAGAGCATCGCGCGACGGCGTAAGGATTACTTGCGCCGCGACAGCGAGAAGCCGAGAAGCATCGCTTCAACGATCGTAGCCAGTTGAAATTCGGGATTGCCGTCCGCAGCTTTAACGGCGCGCGCCTTTGGCGACGATTTTGACGTGGCGAACAGCACGCCGACGATCACCGCAGTGGCTACCGCGTAGAATGCCGCGATGATCAAATGTGCTTTGACGACGCCAAATTCCAGCTCAAGCGCCAGCGATATCGCAGTTGTTGCCTGATAAATCGCCGCCAGCACAAAAATAACGACTAAAAACCATCCCGCTGCCCGACGGCACAAGCGTCCGACGAAGCGGTTGACCGCATTTGCCGCGGCGTCGGTCAGGCTCATGCAGCACTCCGATTAATCCCGCCGGCCGATGAGACCTACCAGGTATCCCAGCCCCGCGGCGACTGCCAGGGTGAGCAACGGCCGCTGCTCCATCTCGTCCCAGATCTTCTTAATCGCATCGCCTCCCACGCGGGCGGCTTCGTCCGTTACCGAGTGAGTCACGCTGTCGGCGCTATCGCGGAGCCGCGCGCTGATGCTGGCGAGCGCTTCGGTGACGAATTCCTTGATGTCCCCCGATCCGTCGGACGCGTCGTCTTTGGCCTTCGTATTCAGGCGGCGCAGGCGCGTTTCGAGGTCCTCCATCAAGTCTTCGATGGCGGTAATGTCATCGGCGGAACGGCTGCTTTTCTTGGTCATGGTGCTTTCAACCCCGGTAGGCAACGCAATACAACATTCTTTCGCCGAAAAAGTTCCAGATTTTCAAGCATTTACACGAAAAAGGCGTAGCCGATTAAAATCGGCTACGCCTTAAATGACTGGCCGAGCACGAGGGGGGAGGGGGTTCCGGCCGGTCGATACGGAGAATGCACAAAAGCGCGCTCGGTTCCGGCCGTCCCTGAAAAAAGTTTGTCCTTCGATACGTTCGACCATCTGGGTGGAAACTCATCAGGGGCGGGGACGTTTACGTACATGTCCCGACACTTCGATGAAGTTGAGCCAAGGCTCCAGGCGCACGATCACGCCAGGGAGCATCGGCAGGACTCGGACGTTACCCGCGAGAGCGAGCTGCGCCGGGCCAACGAACAATTGGCAGGCACATTGCAACGTTACGAGACGGCATTGCGCGGCTCGCACGTCACCGTTTACACGCAAGATCGTGAGCTTCGTTACACATCGGTCAGCAATCCCATGTTTGGCCGTCCCGTCGATCAGATCATCGGTCACAGCGATGACGAGGTCATGCCGCCGGAGAGCCAATCCGCGGTGATGGCGTTAAAACGAACGGCGCTGGAAACCGGCAATCCCCAAGACACCGAGGTGAGCATCAAAGATGGCGCGGTCCAGCGGTGGCATGATCTTCATATCGAGCCGATGCGTGATATTGGCGGCGCTATTGTCGGTTTGAGCTGCGTGGCGGTGGATATCACCGAGCGCAAAGAGGGCGAGGCGCATCTGCGTCTTCTGATGCGGGAATTGACCCACCGGTCAAAAAATCTGCTTGCCGTTATCCAGGCCATGGCGCGTCAAACCGCGCGCCATGTCGGCTCGATCGACGCCTTTCTGACCCGGTTTGGCGCCCGCCTGCAGGCGCTTGCATCCTCTCACGACCTGCTCGTTCAGGAAAGCTGGTATGGCGTGTCGTTGTCCGAACTCGTGCGTTCCCAACTCGGCCATTACGTCGATCGCGAGGATGCGCAGGTTTCGCTGAGCGGGCCGGACATCGTATTGAAGCCGGAGGCGGCGCAAAGTCTGGGACTTGCGCTGCACGAGTTGGCGACGAACGCGGCGAAATACGGCGCGCTGTCGGTTCCCGCCGGACGCGTGGCCATCACTTGGACTCGGCTGCCTCCCACGGAGGGAAATGGCGTCGAGGTGTGGTGGATTGAGGAAAATGGGCCGAAGGTTAAGGCACCGAGGCAACGTGGATTCGGCCGCATGGTCATCGAACAGAACCTGACGCGGGCGTTAGACGCGGAGGTGGAACTGAGCTTTTCACCTGCCGGATTGCGCTGCCGAATTGTCATGCCGGTGACACAGCTCTCGGTGGGGCGCTGAACGCTGGAATGGCCGATCCGGAACAAATGATGTCCGCGAACGTTTAGTTGCCGAAACTTCCTCGCCCCTGCGCGCCCCGCGGCGTTCTTGAGTGGCATATTGGAGAGATCCGATGTGCGGTCTGCTTCGTCATTGCGCCGCCGGTTTGGCCGTTCTGCTGGCGCTGAGTTACACGACGCCTAGCGGCATGGGCCTGAAGTTCTTTGGACAATCCACGGCCCACGGCGTGACGACGAGCGCCGTCGATCGCGCCCATAAGGGCGATCGGATGCCTGTGGTCGCGGTGGCTCGGGAGCGGGACCGGGTCATTTCAGCGGTAGAGGTTGTCGGGCTCCGTGACGCCGCGGTCATCTATCGCGACCGCGACGACCACGTCCTCTTCCGTACCGATCCGCTCGCGAATGCCACGGTGGTGGCGCGGGGTGTCGTGCTGCCACAGGTCACCATCCGCGACGTTCCGCGCGCACCAGCAGCCGCGACGGCGTCCTCGGCCGTCGAGATCAAGCCTATTTCGCCGTCCGCCGCTCCGGCCGTTAAAATCGACCGCGAAAAGAAGATCCCGGAAGGATGCGATCCGGCCTTCAGCCCGCTCGCCGAGTCAGCGCGCGCCAATAACTTCACAACCCGCTGCTTGGCGGCCATTACGCCGCCGACGCGCTTCGCCGCGGCCATTCCTCGGGGCTAAAGGGCTTTAGATACGCCCAAGCAGCATCAGGATGAGCAAAATGACCAGGACGGTGCCAACGAGGCCTGACGGCCCGTAGCCCCAGCCGCTGCTATGGGGCCAGGTGGGGATCACGCCGATCAGCGCAAGAATGAGAATGATGAGGAGGATGGTGCCTAGTGACATGACGGTAATCTCTTGATGGAGGAAAATGACTTTACCGGCGTGACAATTCTCAAGCCGAAGGAAAGTTCCTTTGGTGGCTTTATCGCAGCAGGATCATGGCAGTCAAAACTCCCGCTTGCTGACGGCACAGACGGACCCCAACCACGCTTCTTTAGCGAGGAACAAATCGGCGGCACACGCATTTGTATGCGGCCGTTGGTAAGTCTGCCGTATCTGCCGGTTTTCAGAGGGGAGTTTCACATGCGCCGATTGCCCAGCCTTTTCGCGGTATTAGCCTTAGCTATGTCAACCACTTGCCCGGTGGTGGCGCAACAGCCGGCACATCCCAAGGTTGGGACATTGACCTGCGATATTTCAGCGGGGATCGGTTTCATTATTGGTTCGCAAAAACAAGTCACCTGTATGTTTACCCCCGCTCAAGGTGGTCCTGCCGAAGTCTATGTTGGGTCGATTAGTAAATTCGGATTGGACATCGGAGCCACGGCGGGCGGCGAGATGGTGTGGTCGGTTTATGCACCGACCAGCCGGCAGATCGCCGCACTCGCCGGCAACTACACCGGCGCGAGCGCCGAGGCGACCGTTGGGCTCGGCCTGGGAGCCAACGTTCTCGTCGGGGATCGGATCGCACCGTGACGTTGCAGCCGCTGTCCGTGCAGGGTCAAGCCGGCCTGAACCTGGCTGTTGGCGTCGCCGGTTTGGAGCTGCGGCCGGCTGGCTAACCCAACTTTTTCTCGACGTGATGGCTGTGTTTGATAGCGCCCGTCGTCCGTGGCTGAGGCTAAGTCGGGCTTCAACAAAGGAACTATTGCTTCAGCCCGTGGTTACCCGGAGGCGTCTCGGGAGATTTTAAAAAATGAGCTTGATCGTCCTTTCTAATCGCATCGCACGTCCAAAGGCGGATGAACCGATCGAGGGCGGATTAGCGGCGGCTTTGCTCCCCGCGGTGCAAAATTCCGGCGCCATCTGGGTCGGTGCAAGCCAGCGTTTGTTGCAAACCGCCGAGAAAGAATCCTTAGCGCAGATCGAGAGCTTCGGCGCCGGCGCCATTGCTACCGTCGACCTGCCGAAGGCGCATTACAGCGGCTTTTATGGAGGGTTTTCGAATTCGGCGCTTTGGCCCGTCCTGCACTCGCGGACCGACCTGATTCGCACCAGCAACGAAGATTACGTCTCCTATCGCGAGATCAACTCCTTCATGGCGCGTGCGCTGGTTCGCTTCGCCCAGCCCGACGCCACGTTCTGGATCCACGACTATCATTACATGATGTTGGCCGCGGATTTGCGCCGGATGGGCGTGAAACAGCCGCTCGGCTTTTTCCTGCACACGCCGTTTCCGGCGCGCAGCATATTCATGAGCCTGCCGCATCACCGCGAACTGATGCGCGCGATGCTCTCCTACGACCTGATCGGCTTCCAGACCGAGGAAGACCAGCTAAACTTTGCCGATTATTTGCATCACGAGCTTGGCCTGAAAGCCGTCGGCGGCGTCTATTCGGCCGGGCAACGGCAGACTCGGCTGGCGACATTCCCCATCGGAATCGATGCGACGGCCTTTGCCGACCGGGCTGCCAAGGCGGCGACGCGGGCGGAAGTCTCGCGCTTGCGCGCGAGTCTCCAGGGTGCCCAGCTCGCGATCGGCGTCGACCGCGTGGATTACTCCAAAGGGCTGATTAATCGGCTGCAGGCCTTCGATAGCATGCTGGTTACTCATCCGCTGCTCAAGCGTTCGGTTTCATTGCTTCAGATCGCGGTGCCGTCGCGCTGCCAAATCGACTCCTACCGTCAGTTGCAGGGCGAATTGGCGGCACTAGTTAGCGACATCAACGGCCGCCATAGCGAGGTCGACTGGTCGCCAATCCGATATCTCAACAAGGGCTTTTCCCAGACGAAACTGGCCGGTTTTTATCGTACCGCGCAGGTTGGTCTGGTGACCTCTCTCCACGACGGCATGAACTTGGTTGCCAAAGAATATGTGGCTGCTCAAAACCCGTCGGAACCAGGAGTGTTGGTGCTATCGAAATTCGCTGGCGCGGCGAAGCAGTTGGACGCAGCGCTCTTGGTCAATCCTCACGACATCGACGGGCTGGCACGCGCCATTTCAAATGCTTTCGCGATGCCGGCGGAAGAGCGCCGCGAGCGCTGGATGACCATGATGGAAACCCTGGAAGCTTCCTCGTTGCACGGGTGGTTCGCGGATTTCGTCATGGCGCTGCAGGCTTGCGCCGCACAGCCCCGGCTTATCACCCAACCCGCCGCGACACTGGTACCATTTCAGCCGCGCCATGAGGAAATGGCCGCGATCCACGGCGGCTGATTCGTTTCACGATTCCTTTTTGCGCCGGGCAAGCCTCCGCCGGTAACAGGCGTACGAATTGCGCATTGAATTTACTCGTTAATTTCAGTTCGAGAATAATTCCTGGGAACCTGGTGGCGGGGAGGGGCGTTGCCGTTCAACGAAAAAAGCACGAGGAGGACACCCATGGCCCAGGCGCGATATTTCATCATCAAGCAAAACGACACTTGGTTGATCAAGTTCGATGACGAAGAATACGGGCCGTATAACAGCCAGGCAGAAGCCATGCTGTTCGCGGTCGACGCCGCTCAAAAGCTCGGCGAGCACGGCGAGGAGGCCCAGGTTTGTCTGATGGGCGAAAACGGTCATTTCCGCCCGGAATGGACTTACGGCGAAAATCCGTATCCGCCGCGGGTATAACTATTTCACGAGCGACGCCCGCTGCAGGGAACATCGTAGCGCGTTGCTCGTTCTGCCCACAGGCGCGGCTTCCCCCTCAGCCGCGTCCATGCGCCGGACGGCCTTCATACCCACCCTCCCCCGACGGAAGCCCGTCCGGCGCCCCCCTTTCCACTCTCAGCGACGTAATTGCTAGCTCTGCGAATAAGCGACCGTCGATAGCAACGCGATCTCCGCACGGCGCGAATCCAACCGCGTGTGTTGGATCACAATCGGCACATCGGATTCGAATACCGAGGAGTAGTCGGTGTCGAGCGGAACAGGCGCAGGATCTTTGAGATCGTTGAAACGCAGATGCAGCGTACGCCGCGCCGGAACCGTCACCTTGTAAATCACGGGCTCACGATCAACGAAAAAAATAGTCAGAACAACATGCGCATCACGATCATTGGCATTCAAGATGCAAGCCGTTTCATGTGAAACAAGTGTGCGGTCGGTGGAACAGCTTTCGGACGGAATGTAGCCCTCCGGTATCGCCCATTGCTTTTTTCCAATGTCATTCATTGGTTTGTCTCCGTTGGTGGATTATGGGTGGGAAGGAGTGGATAGGCAGCGGGGTTCATCAAAGCAACAGCGAGCGCCGGCTTTTGTTCATCCCCGCCGTCATGTGCCAGTGGCCGGAACTTTCGCG
>JAXDOS010000057.1:0-5947 GCA_034668785.1 Alphaproteobacteria bacterium | reverse complement strand
ATGCAGATCGGCGATCCGATCTGCGCGGTATAGCCGCGATAGCCGGCCGCCAGTTCCATATTGATGTAGTCGCCCTTCGATAGTGCGCGTTTTGACGGCCGCGGATTGCCGAACACCATCGCTGGGTTGGTCATCGACGACGACGCGATGATGAGGAAGTCGATGTCGCCGCCGCCTTCAAGAATGGCCGAGCCTGCCGCGGCGCGTAGATCCGCTTCGGTCGCACCGGGCTTGGCGCGCGCGACAAGTGACTCCATCGCTTTCTGGCAGAGAACGCCAGCCTTGCGCACGCAGTCGAGTTCCTCGTCGCTGTGGATCGACAGCAGCTCGTGCATAAAGCCGGTGGTGAAAACGATTTCCGCGTGGGGCAGCCCGTCGCGCAAAACGTTGTACTGGTTGACCGGCAGGTAATCGGTGTGCCGCGGATCGACTTCGAGCAGCCCGATCCGGCCGCGCTCCAGCTTCAATTCGCGAATGCGCTCGACCATGACTTCGGCGTAGCGGCCGCCGCGGCTTTGCCGCACGTCCGACAAGGCGGCGGAAGTTTCGCGCCGCACCGCCTCGCAATGGGTGCCGCCTTGGGAATTGATCAAGGTCGGTTCGCCTTCGAGCGGGACGACCACGTAGCAAGCGAGCGCATGCCATTCCCAATGCCCAGTCAGCCACAACATGCCGCCGCCAAAACTCCAATGGCTCGGCCCGCCCGGGACGATCACGCAATCGAGCTTGTGCTCGCGCATCTTGCCGCGCAGCGCCGCATAGCGGCGGGCATATTCTTTCGCGGAGAATTGTTCGTAGACGGCGTCGCGGTAATACGGCGTATCGATCATATTGTTGAAGGGAAGCGCCTGATCGAGACGATTCCTGACGGTCTCCCATGGCTGCGGGCCCATGGGACGGCGCGGTGCAACATTCATGACTCAATCCTTGCAGTTGCCGATGGTGGTGCGGCCGCCGGCGGCCTCGACCGCCTCCTGCGCCAATTTCAAATCCACCACCTGATCGAAGGTCGGCTTCTTGGCAGCATCGATATCGCCTGTCGAGACGTCGTTATCCACCGTCCATTCGGTCCGTTTTTGGTCGAAGCCTTCGTTGACGGCCCAAATGCAATTCTTGGTAAGAGTCTCCCAGGCATATTCCACCGCCTCCTTCGGCTTTGTGGTCGCCTCGATCATGATCGGCAATACTTTGTCCTTGTCGCGGTAGATCGTGCGGTTGGCCTCAATCATGGCGGCCAGCGTATCACGCATCAACGCCCGGTCCTTCGCGATCCAATCAGTCGAAGCGCCATAGGCATTGAACATGTAGAGCGGCATGAGTTCAGAAAGCGTGGCCAAGGCATGGACGCCCGGCTTCTGCTTCATCGCCAGATAAACGTCTTCCGGATGCAGCGAGACGCCCTCGATCTGACCGGCGACCAGTCCCGCCAGCCGGCCCGCGGTGCCCTGCGAAATGAATTGAACATCGGCGACATCGAGGCCGGCGGTGCGCAGCACTTCCCGCCCCATGCGCCAGTTGAAGCTGCCGACGCCGCCGCCGGCCGCGCTCAGGCGCTTGCCCTTGAGGTCGGCGGCGGTCTTGATATTTTCCGCCACCACGTAAATTTGCGGCGGCTTCGGCGCGAAGCCCCACATCTGCCTCGCCTTCATGCCGCGGCCGATGGCGACATCGGTGACATTGGCAATGGCCGTGCCCTGCGCCACGGCGGCGGTGGCCGCCGGAGATTCGCCGCCATCGAACTGGATGATGTTCGGCTCGATGCAACGCTGGGCAAAAAGCCCAAGCTCCTTGGCGACATAGGGCGTCGTATGCACGACGTTGGTCGGAGAAACCGAGACGCCGATGCTGATCTTGCGCATGCCATCCTTGCAGGCCGGCGCGTTCTGCGCCACGGCGGCGCCGCTCAGCGCGAAAGCCGCTAGCAGCGGAAGCACTGGGGACCATATTTTATGCGACATCGTTTTCTCCCTTGCGTTTTTTAGTCTTGATCCGCCGCGGCAGTCCACGGCGCCACCCGCCGCTCGACAATGCGAAGCATTGCCGTCAGCGCGACACCAAGCAAGCCCAGTGTCATGATCGGCACGAACATCTTGTCGACTTGATAGGTGCTTGCCGTGCGCACGATCAGGTAACCGATACCGGAGATGGCGGTGTAGAGATCGGCCAACACCATGCCGATCAACCCGCGGCCGACAGCGAGCCGCAAGCCGGTAACAATAAAAGGCAATGCCGCCGGTAATACGATGTTAATCCAGAGTTGGCGCTCGGAGCAGCGGAACGCGCGCCCGACTTCCAGCAGCTTCGGATCAACATTCTTCACGCCTTGGTAGGTGTTGATCACCATCGGGAAGAAGGCGAACATGAACAGGATGATGATCTTCGCGGTCGTCTCGAATCCGGCCCACAGCACGATCAGCGGCACCAGCGCGACTGATGGCGTCGAATACAGGAAGGTGATGTAGACGCTGAGCGCCACATCCAAAATCCAGAAGCGCGCCAGCAGCAGGCCGATGGCGATGCCGAAGATAGCCGCGAGCGTAAGACCCACCATCAGCACGACGAGGCTGGGCGCCAGATAAAGCCACAGCTCGCCGCTGCCGATCATTTTGATGGCTGCAAGAAATATCGCGGACGGCGTGGTGAACAGGATCGGATCGATGCGTGCGCCAAAAATCTCCCAGAACGAAAAAACCACCGTGAGCGAAGCCAGCCGGATGGCAATGACCTGCCACTGGCGCCGGCGGCGGCGTTTACCCGCGACTTTTGCCGCTCGATTACGATCGTCCGCCACCTCCCTCGCGTCGGCCACGATGCTGCTCACGCAACCTCCTTTGCGGCTCGTTGCGGGCGGGCGGTGTGAAGCTGATGCCAGATATGCGACCGCAGTTCCGCGAAACGCGGGTCGAGCCGGATGGCGTCGGCATCGCGCGGCCAGCCGAAAGGCATCTCAAGGACTTCCTTGATCTGTCCCGGACGCGCCGTCATCACCGCGATCCGGTCGCCAAGCACGATCGCCTCGTCGATCGAATGGGTAATGAAGACCATGGTCTTCTTCTCGTCGGGCCGGCCCATCAACTGCAACAATTCTTCCTGCAGGATTTCGCGGGTCTGCGCGTCGAGCGCGGCGAAGGGTTCGTCCATCAGCAAGACCGTGGGATTCATCGCCAGCGCCCGCACCAAGCCGACGCGCTGCTGCATGCCGCCGGACAACTGATAGGGATAATGGCGCTCAAAGCCGGTGAGGCCGACCAGGTCGAGGTAATGCTCGACCCGCTCCTTGATGTGCGCGCGCGGCAGCCGCGCCATCGACAGGCCGAAAGCCGCGTTCTCGAACACCGTCTTCCACGGCAGCAGGCCGAAATGCTGGAACACCATCGCCACGCCTTCGGGCGGGCCGGTGACCGGCTTGCCGTGAACCAGGAGCTTGCCGGTGCTCAGGTCGGTCAGCCCGGCGATGCAGCGCAGGAAGGTGGTCTTGCCGCAGCCGCTTGGCCCGACGATGCAGAGGATTTCATTCTGACGGACCGCCAGAGATAGTTGCCGGAAGGCGACAACGGCGCCGTCGAGGAAGAGCTTGCAAGCGCCCTCGGCAACGATCGCCGGCTTGTCTTGCTCCAATGCCAAAGCCATTCCGCGCCTTTGTGGCTCGATCTGCCACAGTTTGGCATGGATGCCGCTTGGCCGCCAAGGCGGCGCCTGTTGCAATGCGTCGCAGAACAACTCGCGGACGTGTGCTAAGGCCTTGCCGCGCTGCGCTTGACGCCGAGCCACTCGTCGACACTGGCCGCCGCTCGCTCGGCGAGCACATGCCCGATCAGGACCAGCACCGGACCGCTGGGTGCTTCAGCGGCTAACCGCGCCGGCAACTCGGCGATGGTGCCGGTAATGATTTTTTCGTCGGGCCGGGTCGCCTTCGCTACCGCGAGGGCTGGCGTCGAAGGATCGAGGCCCGCGGCGATGGCATGGGCCACGAGGTCCGGCAGCGTCTTCATCGGCATATAGACGGCGGTGGTCGCCGAAGCATCCGCCAGGCTCTGCCAATCGATGTCATCCGGAAGCTGGCCATTGTCGCCATGGCCGGTGACATATTGCACGCGCCGCGCATGCTTGCGGTGGGTCAGCGACACCGCGAGACGGCTCGCCACCGCTTGCGCCGCAGTGATGCCGGGCACGACCTCGATCGGGATTCCCGCCGCGCGGCAGGCGACGACTTCCTCGCCGCCGCGGCCGAAGATCATCGGGTCGCCGCCCTTCAGCCGCACCACGCGCTTGCCGGCCTTGGCGAGCGAAATCATCAGCGCATTGATCTCGTCCTGTTTGCAGGCGGGGCCGCGCGCGGTCTTGCCCACGAGCATCTTCTTGGCCTCGCGGCGGGCATAATCGAGAACCTCCGGCGACACCAGATCGTCAATCAGGATTACGTCCGCCGATTGCAGCGCCCGCACCGCGCGCAACGTCAACAGCTCTGGATCGCCCGGACCGGCGCCGACCAACGTCACCGTGCCGGAATCGACGGCAGCGCCCTCCTCCTGCGTTTGCGCCAGGAAGGAATCGAAATCCGATCGGGCAGGGTCGCGGTTGGGATGTGTCACCGCAAAGGCGGTGAACACCTGCCAGAAGCGGCGACGACCGGCGAACGACAGGCCGGAGGATTGTACCGAGCGCCGCCATTGCCGCGCGGCTTCAGCCCAGCGGCCGAAGCCTCGCGGGATCAGCGCCTCAAGCTTGGCGCGGATGGCCTGGCCGAACACCGGCGCCGCCCCATCGGTGGAGATGCCGATGACCAGCGGCGAGCGGTTGACGATCGAGCCAAACGAAAAATCGCAGAACGTGGGCTTGTCGATGACATTGACCGGCACACCGGCAGCGCGCGCGGCGGAAGCAAATAGATCGGCCGTGCGATCGTCGTCGCAAGCGCCGACCGCAATGGCGGCACCTTCGAAATCGGCGGACTGCCAACGGCGCCGGTGCAGCACGATGACGCCGCGCGGCGCGTCGGCGATCAGCACGCGAAGCTCCTCCGAGGGATCGTCGGCATAGACATGAACCTTGGCGCCCGCGGCGGACAGCAGTTCGGCTTTCCATGCCGCTGCCGCGCTGCCACCAACAACAACGGCGCGCTTTCCTTCCAGCGCCAGGAACACCGGCAGCCGCGCCAGCGTCTCCATGCGCGGCGGGCGGGCTTCAGTGGGTATGCGTGATGCGCTCACGAGCGATAATCCTCTTCAATTCCGGCAGGCACGATCCGCAGTTGGTGCCGGCGCGCAGCGTGTAGCCAATCTCTTCGACGGTGCGCACCGCGCCGCTGGCAACCGCCTTGCGGACGGTTTCGACACCGACTTGGAAGCAGGCGCAAATGACCGGTTCCGTTTCACCAGCATAGTCCTCATATTCCTTTAACGTCCGTGCTTGCAGCGGCTGCCCGTCCGCCACATCGGCAGCGGAGAAAAGCGCCGCGTTCCATTGCGGCGGCGCGTCAGTCGGGCCGATGCAAAGATAACCCTCGACTTCGCCATCAACAAAAGCAGCGGCACGATAGTTGCGGCCATCGACCTGCTCGGCAAGTCTCGCATCACCTGCAAGCGAACCATAGGCGAAATCGTGCCAGATCATCGGTCCGTGGCTGGTTGCTAGCCGATATTCCGATCCTTCGGCAACCGCGACGCGCGCCCACCAGGTACCCTCCGGCAGCATGAGAGAATGACGCGTGCGCGCGAAGCCGTGCAGGGAGAATAAAACTGGTGCAATGGCGGCTGGCGTAGCTTTGGATTCCGGCTGTCCGGAATGCGGATCGACCTGCGCTGAAATTAAATCGCCCACCCGGGCGCCGGACGCGGTCTCGCCGCTCCAATGGATCGGCATGAACAACGAACCCAGCCGCTGATTTTCGCTGACGACAACCTTCACGACGCAGGCGCCGTGCGGCGTCGAGATTTGCGCAAAGCCG
>JAXDOS010000056.1:0-8956 GCA_034668785.1 Alphaproteobacteria bacterium | reverse complement strand
TTTCAAAGCGATCAACGATACCCATGGGCACGACGCGGGCGACGACGTGCTGCGCGAATTCTCGGTTCGTATCCGCAAGTCGATACGCGGCATCGATCTCGCCTGCCGTTACGGCGGCGAGGAATTCGTCATTGTGATGCCTGAGACCGATATGGCGGTCGCGACGATGGTCGCGGAGCGCCTGCGCCGGCGCATCGCGACCGAACCCTTCCCAATTCAGCAAGGCTCGAGCGAATTGGAGGTCACCATCTCGGCAGGCATTTCGTCGCTTGGAACTGACGACAGTGCCGCGAAAATTCTCAAGCGCGCGGATCAGGCCCTCTACCGCGCTAAGCGCGACGGCCGCAACCGGGTTGTCCCTGACGCCGCTTGAGCGTGCGGAGCATGGTGCGTCTCGGGGCTGGCCCGCGCCAGCAGAACTTTCCTATCAGTGACTGTGCTCAGGATGGCTGTGAGCGCTATGGTCGTGCTGGTCGTGGCTATGACCACCGTGATCGGGCTCCGGCCCGGCGTTTGCTGCCGTGGGAATCAGATCGTTGATCGCGTCCAGCCGCGCGGTCTCGGAGCCGAGAAAGCTGATCAAGTCCCCAACGTCAAGTTCGCTAAGCCCCAATCTCGGCATGCGAAAGCCTTTGAATGTCGCGAGCAGCTCCATCGCGGCTGGGTCTTTCCGGGCGAATACTTTATCGGGATCCTGGATGAAGCTTGTCAGCCAAGCATTGTCGCGGCGCGCGGTGACTCCCCGCAAATCAGGCCCGGCGCGGTCGCCGACGCCGACAGTGTGACAAGGCGCGCATAATTTTTTGAACAGGACTCGTCCGGGCCGCGTGTCCAAGGCAAAGCCCACGTCGCCCGCCGAGGTGCTCGCCTGCACGGGCAGTTCATTGCGGAATTTTGGATCCATGGAGCGGATCGTGAAGAGCAGGCGATCGAGATCGCCGAAGGCCGAATCCCGCTGCCACTCGCCGGTCGAGTCATTGCCGAGCGAGATCTCCAATTTATGATCGTAAAGGTTGTCGTTGGTACTGCGGTCGCCGAACTTGCCGGTGATGATCCTGATGTCCTCCTCTTTTCCGGTCAGAAACATCCAGCCGGGACCAGCGCCGTAGGCATTGGCGTATTCTTTGAGCTTTTCCGGCGTGTCGTTTTTCGGATCGACCGTTATCGAGTAAATGAAGATATCGCGGCCGATGAGATCGCCCAGCTTCTCCTCCACCTGCGCCATCCGCGCGGTGGTGAGCGGGCAGATGTCCCGGCAACTCGTGTAGATGAAACTGAGCACGACGATCTTGTTCTTGATCAGCTCGTCATAGAATCGGAACGTTTTCCCGTCTTGATTAACGACAGGCAGGTCGGGGAAATAGTTTGAGCCCCAGCGCTTCTCTTGCACCTGTGGGCTTGGAGCCTGGCTTTGCGCTTCGGTCGTGTATGGGATCAAGTAAGGAACCGCCAGGACCGCGAGTATTGCGAGAGCCGGCAGAAAAGTTCGCTGCGCGTTTCGCATTTTTCTCTCCAGGTTTTCTCTAGAGCGTTTTTTACAAAGGCTTCTATTCGCCAGACTAAGCCCAGGCATCCGAAGCGGTTGCTTCCCCAGGGACGGAGCCGTCCTGGTAGATTCCGCCGAAGGGCATTTGCGATACCCTTCGGCGGTCATTTTATCCGCGGCTTTGACGCATCGACGCGTCAGTTCGCGGCGACGTTGTTAGCGACCAGGCGTGTTGTGCCCGCCGTTAAATCCGGGCAGCCCCTCAGGCAGAACTTCCGGAGTCGAATAGTTCACGCCGCTTGGCGAAGGATTCGGCGTCGGAGTGACGATGTCCCGCAGTTGTCCGGCTTCGCCGGTCATGTACTGCAGCCGCATCAGCAGTGCGAAGTCCTCATGCACCGTGTTGTGGCAGTGGTTGACATAAGACCCGCCGTATTCTCCGAACTGGACCTGGAATGTCACCGAGCCGCCGGCACCCAACCGCCAGACGTCTTTTCTGACGTTTAGTTCGGTCGCGGGGATCGACGCGCCTCCGCGGTTCATGGTCACGCCTTCCTCGAAGTGCAGATGGATCGGATGATCCCAACTGAAGCCCCTGTTGATGTAGGTCCAGTGCTCGATTTCGCCGGACTTTCCGGTTTCCATCGAGATCCGGTTGGCGTTCATGGAGTGCGCAGACTGCCCATTGACCTTGATGCTCCACGGGAAGGACGCGGTTTCCGGGCAATCCGGAGCGCATCCGCCGGTGGCCTGGAAAGGATCCGCCGGATTGGTCTTGTTGCGGGAACCGCCGTCACCAAACTTGCCGAACTCGACGAACCGCGTCCGCAGCGGGGTGACGATCGGGATTTGCGCGGTCAACCCATTCGGCACCTGGCTTGGATCGGCATCGGTGGCGAAGTGGGTGACGCCGACGACGTCAACGCTCGGCACCGAACTTACGACCCGGAACTCCAGGATTGGGCCGACGCCGGGATCGCTGGTGGAGCCGGCCAGTGCTTGCGCCAGAGTCAGGAACTGATCCGGCTTTTGTCCATCGGAGTGGTGCGCTAAATTCACCAGCTTGATTGAGGAACCGATGGCGAAGGTGGAGAAGTCGACGACGATATCGTAGCGCTCGGCAGTGCCTTGCTGATCCAACACGGTCAGCGGGATCGGGTTCACCACTAGGTTGCCGTCGTTGGCGATGAACTTGAACGGCACGGCGGCTCCGCTCGAATTGGCAAGCGCCAACTTGATGAAGCGGGACATGCCGGCACTGAGAATGCGGAAGCGGTACTTCCGCGGCAGCACTTCGAAGAATGGGCAATAGGCGAAATTGACCAGCATCAGGTCGCCCAAGAACCCATCAGTGTTGAAGATGTCGAAGAACAGCTGGCCGGATTGATCGGTCGCGGCGTCGGAGATCACCAGGTTGACGTCGAAATCGAGATTGCCGTAGGGCAGCAGCGAGCCGCTGGGCAGCCGCTTGTTGACCCCGTCGTTGAGCGATTCGTTGCCGCGGTCGGGGCCGCTGTAGAAATTGATCATTCCGAGATTGCCCTTGTAGACGTTCTCGGCGGTGAAGAAGAAGCGATGATCGTGCGCCCACATCGTGCCTTGGATTTCGCGGAAATCGCCCGCGACATTGACAAGACCGGTGCTGTTGTCGGGCCCTGATGCGCGATTATCAGTTGCGCCGGTGTTGATGTAGTCACGCCGGGCCAGCGTCGTGCTCCAGCGGTAGTCGTAGAAGGTGCCGGGGAAGTGATGGACGTTGGCAGCGCCATCGCTCTCGGCGCCATTGTGCGCATTGTGGAAGTGCAGCTGGCTTTCGTTGCGTCCGAAGCCGGCGTTCTGCGCCCGGGATAGCGGCAGGTTGTTGTAGATGCGGGTGATGATGGGTTCCCCATATCGGCCCTTGATCAGGAACGGAGGCAACGTCCCCTGCGAGAACCGGCCGGTGCCATAGGTCCACACGTTGTCGGGGTTCTGCGCCGGGAAATTGGGGTGGAATTTCTGGTTCGGCGCGATCTCCGCAATCGACATCACGTAGCCGACCTTCGGGAAGAACTCGTTCCAGCGCTGATGCGAGAACACCTCGCCTGGCGGGCGGCCTTCGACCGGACCCACATTCGTGATCGGGTTCTTGAATGTCGTGCCGCCGGAGTTGGTGAAGTCGGTGTGGTACGACAGCCGCTTCGCCGGCAGTGACTCGCCGGGAATGCTAGCCGTCGCGGTCAGGCCGGTTCCGTTCTGGGTTACCGGGAGCGGCGTTTGTAGCGCGAGCCGGGGCATTCTCTGCGTGAATTTTTGCGCGCCGAATAGTGGGCTTCGCGGGGTGCCAGTCGGAACTCCGCCGCCGCCAAAGCTGCTTGTTTGACCAAAGGCGCTCGGGGCGAAGGGACTAAGCCCGTTCTTAAAAGCCAAGAAGCCGGCACCGGTGAAAATTCCCCACCGGTAAAGGTCGCGGCGCGTGATCTGCCCAAGCCCAAGAGCCTTAACGATCTCGGCGCGGTTGTTGCGCGCGTTCTGAGCCTCTCGTTGTCGGATGCGCGATGCTTTTGGTGATAGATACATGGTTGTGCTCCCTCAGTTTGTTTTTGAAGGCGCAACCCGACGGCATGCCGGACCACGCCGGATTCTTCGATCAATCACGCGCAATTCACCTGCGCCCCACAGGCACGCATGCCCGCAGCGCGTCGCCGTCGATCGAGTCGACGCCGCCATTGTTGTTTTAAGTACGCTCTCGTAGTTCGCGCTTCGTCCCGCGGGCCGAGGCCCGCGGATCGCCACCGCCGATCAAGTCGGCGCAGACTTGTTGGTTGCTTTTTCGATGTCGGCGTAACGGTGGTCGAAACGAGCGGCGGATCGATGGATCCGGTTTGTGAGTCCGGATACCAACGCCACAATTGCGGCGCCGCAAAAATTCAGACGGCCACTAAGCAAGGCGCTTCCCCATCGGTTATTTTATTTTGTGTGCCAGGATCCCACCCCGTCGCTGCCGAGATGCCCTGTCACATTTATTTGAGCATGGAAACATGGAATAAAGCCGAATGCAATCTTCAAGCGTATCATACCTTAGGCGAAGAACCATAAGTAGCATATAACTCGTTTGTAAGATCATTGCTCCACGGAAGCGATGGGAGTTTGGGGACACCTAAGGCATCAACGATCTTTGCCTTCCGCCCCAACCAACATTAGTGAGAAGACGGCTTACTCGATAGAAAAACTCCGCGGTTCTGGACTAGTGTTGACGTCGCAGATCCAATCAGGTGTCAGTCCGGAGTTGCAATCGGACGGCGTCTTCGAACGCCGATAGCAAAGCTGACCGGTATCGCTGACCACCGTTTGCCCCGGAAATATCTGGCCGGAAAAAACCGGCGGGCAGGAATTCATGTTCGTTTGGCAGGTGACAACGATCATTTCGCAAAAATATCTGCTGGCTTTGCCGACAATCTCCCCGGCGCAGGTAGCGTTCATTGATGCCATCAAGACCGCTAATACTCCTGCGGGAATGCGCATCGATTCCTCCTCCTTGCAGGAAATTTATATCTAAGGTTGCATCAGCATAGGGCTGCCGAATAAATGCTGTCAACGCTTGTGACTGGCACGCTTCGTCATTTGATGCCGTATCGTGCAAACTCATCAGCAACATTCGCTTGAAGCTTTCTAGCAGCAGCTATGTCGGTTTCAGCCCCGGCGACATCGCCCCGTTTCAGCTTTGCCATGCCGCGGCCGTAGAGCGAGCTGGCGAGTTTTGGATTGGTCTTCAGCGCCGCCTCGAATTCCGCGAGGGCGCTGTCGAATTGCTGCTGCATCAAATAGATCAGGCCACGGCGATCCAGCGTCGCTGCATCATTCGGTGCGCGCAGCAGCGTTTCGTCGAGATCGGCCATCGCGCGGACGAAATCCCGGGTTTTCCCGTAGGCCGTTCCGCGCGCTAAATAGGCCGAGGCAAGTGCCGGGTCCAAGCGTATCGCCGTGGTGGCGTCGGACACCGCGCGATCATGCTCGCCCTTGTTGGCATTAGCGGTGGCTCGGTTGCTGTAAGCGGGCGCGTATTTAGGATTGAGCCGAATAGCTTCGCTGAAATCGGCGATGGCCTTGACGTAATTGCCGCTCGTCGCGGATGCGATGCCGCGGTTGTTATAAGCGATAGCCAGATTACTCGCAGCCAGCGGATAAGCCCGGTCAAGCCGTAAGACCTCGCGAAAGTCGGCGATGGCGGCGCTGAAATTCCCGCTGCTGCCGAAACTGATGCCGCGATCGGCAAGCGTAACCGTCAGATTTCTGCTCGCGGATTTATAACCGGGGTTGAGCTTCATGGCGCCACGGAAATCGGCCATGGCACGGTCGCGCTCGCCTTTCTTTCCGAAAGCGATGCCGCGGTTGTTAAGAGCCACCGCCATGTTGCCGTTGTCCACCTGTCCTGCGCGGATGATGGCGGTGCAGGCCGCGATCTTGTCGTTGAGCGCGACGTCGGGATTCGCGCAGCTCTGGAATATTTGCAGTGATTGCGCCGTCGCCGAAGACAGAGCGAAGACGAGCAGGAGCGACGATAGACCCGCAGCCAGCAGTACAAAACTGGAAAACCGCGACGCGAGAGTTAGTTTCAGGACCGGAAGCATGATCGGTATCTTATAATTATTCGGCTCCAAAAGCTGTCAGAAATGCACGATGCGAGAAAGGTCTTACGCGAATAGCCGCAACAATATGAGGAGGAGAACCGCGCCGGTCACAGCGGCGACGAAGACAATGAGCCGTCCGGGCGGGCGCGGAATGATTTCGCCGCGGCGCGCCTTTTCCGCCGGGTAGGCCTCTTGCTGGGGCGGGGGCGCCGGTTCGGGCGGACCTTCGCGGACCATGGTGGACTCCTTGGCAAACTAAGCGCCGACGCAGGCGGAAGTTCCGGTCGCGTCGCGGGCCATCATATTGACTGCACAATCATCTGCTGTGCATGCAGGCGATGAAAATATTCACCGGAGATAACACCATGGCCGATCTGACGCTCTATCACGCCTCGCCGTCCCGTTCGTCCATCGTCTTGTGGATGCTGGAGGAGATCGGCGAGCCTTACGACGTCAAGCTTTTGAGCCTGAGCCAGGGCGATCAGCAAAAACCCGACTATCTCGCGATCAATCCCATGGGCAAGGTGCCGGCGCTCAAGCACGGCGATACCGTGATCACCGAGTCGGCCGCGATCTGTACTTATCTGGCCGACGAATTTCCCAAGGCCAAGCTCAACGTGCCGGTCGGGACGCCGCGGCGCGGCGTTTATCTCAAATGGCTGTTCTTCGGCCCAGGCTGCCTGGAGGCGGCGGTGATGGACCGCGCGGCGCCGCGTAAGGAAGAGCCGCGGCGGGGCATGCTCGGCTATGGCGATTTCGATACGACGATGAACGTTGTGGCGAAGGCAGTGGAGAAAGGGCCGTGGCTGATGGGCGAGCAGTTTACCGCCGCCGACGTCGTGATCGGTGCGCAGATCCGCTGGGGCACCATGTTCAAGATGATCCCGGAGCGGCCGGAGTTCACAGCTTACGCGGCGCGGATCGCGGAACGCTCGGCGGCGAAACGCGCCGAGGCCAAGGACAAGGAATTGGGAGCAAAGGCAGCCGCGGCTAAGCCATAACCCGTTTACGCCGTAAAACGTTGTCGAGGCTCCAAGCGCCGCCCCCGGCGAAAGCCAAGTAGAAGAAGACGAAGCAGTACAACACCGCGATGCTGCCGCCGTTGACAAAGGGGTAGAAGCTTTTCGGCGCGTGGCCGATCCAATAGACGAAGGCCAAGTGCCCGGAGAGGATGAAAGCGACCGGCCGCGTGAACAGCCCAAGGATGAGAAAAGGCGGCAGCGTGGTTTCGATCACGCCGGCAAACCAGATCAGCGTTCCCATCGCCGGCATGGGCGCGCCTGGATTGAGAAATCCCACCAGTTTCTGCAAGCCGTGCTGCCACAGCAGCAAGCCGGCTACGATGCGCAAAATACTGAGCACGCGCGGCGCCCAAATGGTTTCCAATTCGGCGGTGTTCATGGGCGTTCCTTTCGCGTCCCGGCGGTCAAGACTGCAAGCGGCATCAACGATAAACACCCCGCGCCGCCCTATATTCATGCCGGTCGCGCAAGCGCTAAGCCAGCAGATCCTGGAATTCCGGATGCTCGCTAAGATAGTGCGCGACGAAGGAGCAGCGCGGCAGGACCTTGAGGCCCTCGGCGCGGACGGCTTGCAGCGCACCTTGCATAAGTTGTGAGCCGATGCCGCGCTCGCGCATTTGCAGCGGCACTTCGGTATGCGTAAACGCGATGACGCCCGGCGAGCGGCGATAATAAGCAACGGCGGTAGCGCCGCCGGATTCCAGCTCGAAGCGCTGCAGCGCCGTGTTATCGCGGACAGACGTTGGCGTCATCGGCTTTATATAAGGATGCGCCGGACGACGCGCATCTGCATTGACGATTGCCAAGAAGACGTGGATGCCCGGCATGAAGCCGGGCATGACGAAGTAAAATACCTTCTGGCGCCGCTTCGCCTCACTGCGACTCCACGACGAACTGATAGGCGTATTCGACCGGCTTGGCGTAATTGTCGTGCGACGCGGTCTGCTGAAACCAGACTTCCACATGGGTGCCGGACATGTAGTCGCGGCCGTTGGCGATGTCGCCGAGCGTGATCAGCCGCGGACCCTCGAAGATCGTGCGCTGATACAGCACGTTGACGCGGTTGGCGAAGGAGACGCGGACCTCGGTGAAAAGCGTGTCGCCGCCCGGCGCCATCTTCGAGAGATCGATCCAGCCGGCGACGTCGAAAGCCGGCGTGGCGATGACGATCTTCTTTATCTCGGCGGCGTTGTGCAGCACGAAGGTGCCTTCGGCGAAGACGAAGATTTTCTTCAGCCGAGCGTCATGCTCCACCGGTATTCGCGCCGCAGCGGTCATGTCGACGGACGGTTTCTTGATTGCCATGGCGACCTCCAGATCGGTTTGGGGAAACGGCTTTCTTGCCGCCACTGTAGCACGCGCTCTCGGCGGTTTCCGCCATCAAGATGTCGAGCTCGGTTGCCGTCCTCGGCTCGGGTGCGTCGATGCCGACATAACCGATGTCCTTTTGCAGTTGCTTCCACTTCGCCACCACGCCGGCCGCGCAATCGGGTGGCCTGCGCTTGAGATAGCGCGGCAGGCATTCCCAGGGATTGCGGCGGCATCCGCCGGCGCGGCGGCATGAAATGCGATTGCACAGACGCCAAAGCGCGAAGCCGTCGGGAGCGCGGCGCTCCATCGCCTTGTGCAGGCGGCCGCGCGCCGGCGGGCGCGGCACCACGCGCCGCTCGATGCGCGCCAGCAATTGATTGAGCAGCATCTCGGTGGCGTTGAGGATTTTTTGCTTCATCTCCGCGACGCGCGCGGGCGGAGGGGAGGCTGGGGTCAGGAGTGGCATGGGTTTATCTTTGGTTGGTGTTGAGGTGATGCTTATCCCTCTCCCCTTGTGGGAGAGGGTG
>JAXDOS010000055.1:0-11429 GCA_034668785.1 Alphaproteobacteria bacterium | reverse complement strand
CCCCCCCCCCCCCACGGGGGGGGGGGGGGGGGGGGCCCCCTCTTCTGATTGGACCCCCACCCCGACCCTCCCCCTTTCAGGGGGAGGGAGCAGCATGATCCTTCGCATCACATCGACATCCAACTTTCCGACGGAACAACTATAGCGGCGCGCCTGCTGGTCGCCGCCGATGGCGCGCGGTCGGCAATCCGCGAGCGCGCCGGGATCGTCACCCATGGCTGGGATTACGGCCAGTCCGGCATTGTCACGACCGTTACGCATGAACGCGACCACAACGGCCGCGCCGAGGAACATTTTCTGCCCGCCGGGCCGTTCGCGATCCTGCCGTTGAAGGGACGGCGTTGCTCCATTGTGTGGACGGAGGAAAGCCGAGAGGCGGATCGCATCGTCGCGCTGCCCGACGGCGCGTTCCACGCCGAATTGGAAAAGGGCTTCGGTCTGCATCTCGGCGACATCAAAGCCGAAGGCCCGCGCCGCGCCTTTCCATTGGGGCTGCATATTGCGCGCTCTTTCATTGGCGAAAGGCTCGCACTGGTCGGGGACGCCGCGCACGTGATCCATCCCATCGCGGGGCAGGGACTGAATATGGGATTGAAGGATGTCGCGGCGCTGGCCGAAGCCATCGTCGATGCCGCTCGGCTCGGCCTCGATCCCGGCGGCGCCGATGTGCTGGAGCGCTATCAGCGCTGGCGCCGTTTCGACACCATGCAAATGGGAATAGCCACCGACGGCCTGAACCGCCTATTCTCCAACCGTTCGGACTTGCTGCGGGTCGTCCGCGATATCGGGCTCGGCCTTGTTGATCGCGCGCCGCCGCTGAAGCAACTCTTCATCCGCGAGGCGGCGGGTCTTGTTGGTGAGGTGCCGCGATTGTTGAAGGGCGAGGCGTTGTAGTTCCGAATCGACTCTAGAACCCGTCACCCTGAGGTGCCCGCCGAAGGCGGGCCTCGAAGGGCGACGGCGCCATCATCCTTCGAGGCTCGCTTCGCTCGCGCCTCAGGATGACGGCTTCACTATTTACGTCATTGGCACCGCTGCGACATGCTCGCGATACGGCGACCGCTGCTCAATCGCAGCATACCACCGCTCCAAATTCGGCATGGACGGATGATCCGGAAACAAAAATAGGTAACGCCGCGCCATGACGGCGAGCGGGATATCGCCCATGCTGAACACGCCGCCGGCGACGAAATCGGTTTTGCCAAGCTGAGCATCGAGGATTGTCATCGCCTCGGTATATTTGTTCCTGGCGGCGGCGATGGCGGCATGGTCGCGCTGTTCCGGCGGCGTGCGGACCAGGCCCCAATAGGTGGTCACCATCGCCGGATTGACGGTGGAAATCTGCCAGTCCATCCACTGCTCGGCGCGGGCGCGGGGTTCGATATCGGCAAGCGCGAGCGTGCCGGCGCCGTATTTTTCGGCGAGATAGCGAACGATGGCGTTGGATTCCCACAGCGTGAATTCGCCGTCCTGGATCAACGGAACCAGGCCGTTGGGATTGAGCGCAAGGTAGGCCGCCTCGCGATTTCCGCCGAAAGCGCCGCCGATTTCCGTGTGCTGATGCGGCAGGCCAAGCTCGCCCACCGCCCACATCACCTTCTGCACATTGGACGAATTCTTGCGCCCCCAGATTTTCAGCATTCTTGCCTCTGCGCTGCGCGCTGTGGACCTATATTTAACTGTCGCACGGCTGTCATGGAGCGCCGCTTGAATGCGCGCGGGTTAAGACCCCCGTCCTGGCCCCGCCTCAACCCCCGATGTTTTCGTCGGGGATTTTTTTCGCCTGCATCCTCAATCGAGCTTGCGGGCTTCCTCGGGGAGCATGATCGGAATGCCGTCGCGGATTGGATAGGCGAGCTTGGCGGCGCGAGAGATTAGCTCCTGCTTCTCCGCGTCATATTCCAGCGTGCTCTTGGTCAGCGGGCAGACCAGGATTTCCAGCAGTTTAGGATCGATCGCGCCCATCGGGCGGTCGGGGGGCGATGTGTTGTTCATGAGAAACTCCGAAACAGGCTCTTACTGAAGGCAGATATAACATAAAGACGTTTTTCTGCTTAACCCTCTCCCACAAGCGGAGAGGGAAAGTAAATTATTGCAGCGGCGTTTCGTCCGATGCGTCGGTCTTCGCCAATTCCATTTCCGTGAGAGCAACCAGGATTTCGGCGCGGGTCTTCAGATCGGGCGCTTCCAGCAAGGCCTGCTTCTCCGCCGGTCCGTAAGGCGACATCATGCTCAACGCATTGACCAGCGCTTCGTTGGGCGCTTTTTCGATGCCTTCCCAATCGGCCTTGAGATCGTTGACCTTGAGGAAGGCGGACAGCGCCTCCAGCAGCCGCGCCCGATCCACCGCCTCCTCGCCTTTGCGGGCGGTGAAATCGTCGCGATAAGGCTGGTAAGTCACCCGGCATTGTCGGTAGTCCGTCGACACCGTCAGTTCCTCCTCGATCCGGAAGCGCGCGATGCCGGTGAGCTGCAGCACGTAGCGGCCATCGCCGGTTTCCGCGATCTGCGTGATGCGGCCGACGCAGCCGACCTTATAGAGATTGGGTTTATCGGCGCTGCCCGGGTGGGTAGCATCGGGCTGGATCATGCCGATGAGTCGGTGACCGTCGCGCAGCGAGTCGTCGATCATGGCGAGGTAGCGCGGCTCGAAAATGTTGAGCGGCAACTGGCCGCGCGGCAGCAGCAAAGCGCCCGGCAACGGAAATACCGGGATGACCTCGGGAAGATCTGCTGGTCCGCGATAGACCGGGTTCATTGGCATCATACTTACTCCGGCCGAAAGATTCTGGCCGCGCGGCGGCCACTCACCGCCTACGAAAACAAAATCGTCGACAGGCGCTTGCGACCTTCATTTGTGTTTTCGTCCGCCGGTCCCCAAGCCTCGAAAAACTGTAATAGCTGTTTGCGCGCGCCGTCCTCGTTCCATTTGCGATCGCGCTTGATGATCTCGATGAGATGATCGAGCGCATCCTTTCGCCGCTCCTTGCTGTTGAGCGCGACGGCGAGATCGAAACGCGCCTGATGATCGAGCGGGTTAGCCGCGACCTTCTGCTCTAGCTCGGTGATTGAACCCACCGCGAGCGCCTGCTCGGCGAGCTCCAAGGCGGCGCGCGCTGCCGCGACCGGCGCTTCCTCGCGCTTTGTTTCCGGCACCAGAGCGAGAGTCTGCTTTGCCTGATCGAGCGCGCCGGTGGAAATGTAACAACGGGCAAGTCCCGCGAGCGCCGCAACATCGGTCGGCTCCTTGGCCAAAATCTGCGCATAGAGCCCGGCGGCGCCGGCAATATCGCCTTCGGCAAAGGCCGCATCGGCGGCCTTCAGCGCATCCTTTTCGTCAACGCCCACCGGCTCCTTGATCAGGCGCTCGATGAATCCGACGACCTGGCTTTCCGGCAGCGCCCCCATGAAGCCGTCCGCCGGCTGGCCCTTAACGAAGGCGATAACCGCGGGAATGGACTGGATGCCCATCTGCCCGGGGATGGCGGGATGCTCGTCGATGTTCATCTTGACGAGCTTGACCTTGCCTTTGGCGGCACGAACCACCTTCTCCAGAATCGGCGTGAGCTGCTTGCAGGGCCCGCACCAGGGCGCCCAAAAATCCACTAGGACCGGACGCTGGGCGGAATCCTCGATGACGTCCTTGACGAAGGTTTCCGTCGTGGTCTCCGTGACCAGGGCGTCAACGGGCGCCATCGTTCCATCGGCTTGCAGCATCTGTCCTCGCTCTGGTCGCGTCTTGAGCCGCGTCATGGCAACGCGGGGAACCTTAGACCCGTGGATCAAATGGTGACAAGGCGGCGTCAATTCAATCGAATCATAGGTCCGCCGAGGGTGTCTGCGCCTCCGTCACGGAGGTGATGCGGGGCAGATGGCCGGTGGCTTCCAGGAACTTCACGAGGTCTTCGCGCGCGATCGAGGTGGTGCGGATGTTGACCAGCGGGTGACAATTGACGGTTTCGTGCTGCATCAGCCCGGTGTCGAGCACGACGGTCACACGCGCCGTGGTGTCGTTGATGGCGCCGAACGGCGTCACGGCGCCGGGCTCGACACCGAGCACCTCGCGCAAAAGGTCCGCGGAGCCGAAGGAAAAACGCCCGGTGGCGCCGAGCAGGCGATGCAGGCTTTTAAGCTCGATCTTGGCGTCTTCCAGCGCCACCACCAGGAAGAGCGCGTCCTTCTTGTCCTTCAAAAACAGGTTCTTGGTATGCGCGCCGGGGATCTGGCCGCGCAATGCCTGCGACTGTTCCACGGTAAAAAGCGGCGGATGCGTCACCGTGCGGTGCGCGATCCCGAGCCCATCGAGAAAGGCGAAAAGATCGTCAGGCGTTGCCGGCATGGACCTATTTTGCTCGCAGACAGGCTTCATTAGGCAACAAAATCCGGCGAGGTTGCAAACCCCCGGCCCTTTTGGCATAGCAAGGGCCTTGGCGGCGTTCGCCATGCCTCACGGATGCGGGTGTAGCTCAGGGGTAGAGCACGACCTTGCCAAGGTCGGGGTCGAGGGTTCGAATCCCTTCGCCCGCTCCAATTTTCTTCATATTGTAATAGCACCGCGCAGTTCGCGCGCGGGCGAGTTCATCATTATTCGCTCCAGCGAGCCTTCGATCTACTGGCGGCGGCTCTGATATTGTCTGTTCCCGCTTGCGACTCAGGTAAAAGGAGCCGATCGGGCCTCACCGCCGTGAAAGCCCTACCGGCCGGACGACCGGGTAAGCCTTCGCCGAAAGGCGCCGACAAGGGAACTCGAGATGCAAGGAGCCCGTTCGGCGGCGCTAATAGCGCACGGCAATATCCGGGTGAAACACAGCCGCTTCGGCTTGATGCTCTACAACATAAATGATGTCGGCTGTGGCCACGCGTTCGATAATTACGGCGAGTTCTCCTATGAAGAGGCCAAGCTCTTCGCTCACCTCGTCAAGGAAGGAATGACTGTGCTCGATGTCGGTGCTCACATCGGCGCCCACACCATCTTTTTTTCCCAGGCCGTAGGGCCGCGCGGCGCGGTGATCGCGTTTGAACCGCAGCGTGTGCTTTACCAGATGCTCGTCGCCAACTTGGCGCTGAATGAGATTACCAATGTCGGGCCATTGCAGGCCGCCGCCGGAGCCGAACCGGGCAGGGCCTTTGTGCCGCTGATCGATCACACCACTACGGGCAGCCCCGGTTCCTACTCGTTGTCGACCGAAGCCGGCGATCCGGTAAACGTCATGCCGATCGACAGTCTCGCCTTGCCGCAGTGCCATTTCATCAAGATTGATGTCGAGGGCTGGGAACAGGATGTGCTGATCGGCGCCGCCGCGACGATCGCCAAATTTCGGCCGATCCTTTACGTGGAAAACGATCGCCGCGTAAAATCAGAATCGCTGATCCGCCACCTAGTCGGCCTCGACTATCGTGTCTATTGGCACCTACCGCCGCTCTATTGCGCAGAGAATTTTTACGGGAATCCGGTCAACATCTATCCGAACATCGTTTCGGTTAACATGCTGTGCATGGCGCGCGAGACCAATCCGAGCGTTGCCGGGCTGCAAGAGATCCTCGATCCAACTGACTATCCGCTAAAGCCGCTGTCCCCGGCATGACGAACCCAGATCGGTCGTCGCATGCGGAAGGTGCAATGATAAAAGATGTTTCGATCTATGTGATTTTGCTATACTGTAGCCAGGCTATAGATTTGCCTGGGCAGCAGGGGGGAAACATGACCAGTTTGATGAAAACTGTTATCGCAGCCGCGATGGGTTTAGGGATGACTGCAAGCCTCGCCGCGCCGGCTTCGGCCAACGACACCGGCGCCTTCTTCGGCGGGTTGGCGGTGGGCGCCATTGCCGGCGCCGCGATTGCTGGCGGCGCTGCCGCGCCTCCTCCGCCGGTGGATTATCGCCGCCGCGTCTATGAGGAGCCGGTCTTCTACCAACGCCACTGCTGGTACGAGGCCGAGCCGGTCTACAATGCGGCCGGCTATGAAGTCGGCACCCAGACCATCAAGCGCTGCCGCTGATCGATCCGACTATTTTACATTCGTGTCGCTCTCCTCGGAGAGCGGCAGGTTTGTGCCTGGGAATTTCTAAATCTGAAAATACTCTAAATACCAGATCGGAGATATTCATGCGCGCATTGCATCTTATTCTTCCCGTGGCCTGTGGAATTTTTGCCGCCGCCGGTTTCGCGTCGCCGGCCTTCGCCGCCTGCGATGTCAAAGGCGAAATATTTTACCTGCATAAGAACGATGTCAGCCGGAACACCGCCAAGACCGACATGCACGGCTGCGATCTGCATTTCATCAGCGCCGGAAAGATCAACTTCCGCAGCGCCGCTGTTGTTGCCAAGCCGAAGAACGGCAGCTTGCGAAAGATCGCGCATCTCGAGTTCCGCTACCGGCCAAAGCCGGGCTTCAAGGGCAACGACGCCTTCTCGGTGAAGGTATGCGGCAAAACGCCGAATGGATCCGGCTGCTCGACGCTGCATTACGACGCCGCGGTGGAATAGTCGCAGCCTCTTAATACCCGCCCGCCAGCGCGCCGGGGGTTCGCATATCCGCCGCGCCGGCGAGGCCATCCGGTGTCGCGGCGATGGAATTCGCCGAAGTCGCTCCGCGTCCGCTCACGAGCTTATGGCCGCGTGCTTGCAGCCCACGCAGGACCTCGGGCGCAACGCCGCGTTCGGCCACCACTTCATCCGGCAGCCATTGATGATGGACGCGCGGCGCAGCGACCGCTTCCGCGATATTCATGCCGCGGTCGATGACATTGACGATCACCTGCAGCGCGGTGGTGATGATGTGGCTGCCACCAGCCGCGCCGGTGAGAAGGAATGGCTTGCCGTCCTTGAGCACGATGGTCGGTGTCATCGACGACAGCGGGCGCTTGCCCGGTCCCGGCGCATTGGCCTCCAGGCCAACGAGGCCATAGGCGTTGGGCGCCATAGGCTTCGCGGCGAAATCGTCAAGCTCATCGTTGAGCAGGACGCCGGTGCCTTCGGCAACGAGGCCAAGGCCATAGCTGTAGTTCAGCGTGTAAGTATTGGCGACCGCGTTACCCTCGGCATCGATCACGGAGAAATGCGTGGTGTTGTCGCCTTCGCGCGGCGCCGGTTCGCCGGGCCGGATGCTGATTGATGGACGCGCGTGGTCCGGATCGATCTGCGCGCGCAAAGCCGCCGCATAGGATTTCGACGTCAGCCCCGCGACCGGCACCTTGACCACGTCTGGATCGCCGAGGAAGACGGCGCGGTCGGCATAAGCACGCTTCATTGCTTCGAGCGTGAGATGCAATCCGGCGGCGTCAGCCTTGATCTCGTCCGGGCGATAGCCTTCGAGGATGTTGAGCATCTCGATGAGGTGGACTCCGCCGGAGGAGGGCGGCGGCATCGAGACGATGTCGTAGCCACGATAAGTGCCGCGTACCGGCTCGCGCAAAATCGCGCGATAATCTTTCAGATCGTCGAGGACCATGATGCCGCCCGCGGCGCGGATGGCCGCGATAAGCTTTTCGGCGACCGGGCCTTCGTAGAAAGCGCGGGGCCCGCTTCGCGCTATGGCGTCGAGCGTTGCGGCGAGATCGGTCTGCACCAGCGTATCGCCCGGTGCCAAGGCGGCGCCACCGGCCTTGAGGAAGATTTTCGCTGACGACGGCCAGCGCGCCAGCCGCGACTGCGCGGAAGGCCGCGATGCCGCGATGTCCTCTTCAACCGGAAACCCATCGCGCGCCAGGCGGATGGCAGGCGCAATCAGCTCCGCGAGGCTGAGCTTGCCCGAGCCAAATCTTTCATGCGCCAGCGCCAGCCCCGCCACCGTGCCGGGCACACCGATGCCCAGCGCGGAATCCAAAGATTTCTTCAGGTCGGCATCGCCCTTGTCGTCGAGGAAAATATCGCGCGTGGTGGCGCTCGGCGCGGTCTCGCGGTAATCGATGGCAATGTCCTCGTAGCGCGCGGCGAGATGCACCACCATGAAGCCGCCGCCGCCGATATTACCGGCGCGCGGATAGGTCACCGCCAGCGCGAAGCCGACTGCGACCGCGGCATCGACCGCGTTGCCGCCTTGCTCCAGCACCTCGACGCCGATCCGGGTGGCGCGCGCCTCCTGAGCGACCACCATGCCATGACGGGCGACGACCGGCTGCGCGGGAACAACCTGCGCCGACGCGGAGTGAGAAAATAGAACGCAGGCGAGGGCGCAAAGTGCGAGGCGGACGGTATGGGACAAAATCATCTTGTTCAGCGATGGCATCAATGCCGGAAATGCCGCGTGCCGGTGAACACCATGGCAATGCCGTGGTCGTCGGCCGCTTTGATCACCTCATCGTCGCGCACCGAGCCGCCGGGCTGGATCACCGCGGTGGCGCCGGCCTCGATCGCTACGAGCAATCCATCGGCGAAAGGAAAGAAGGCATCGGAAGCGACGACCGAGCCCCTGGTCATGGGCGCGGAGAGCTTTGCTTCTTTTGCCGCGTCCTCGGCCTTGCGGGCGGCGATGCGCGCGGAATCGATCCGGCTCATCTGCCCGGCGCCGATGCCGACCGTCGCCAGATTTTTGGCATAGACGATGGTGTTGGACTTCACATGCTTGGCTACGCGGAAGGCAAAAGCCAGATCGCGCAGCTCGGCGTCCGTCGGCTTGCGCTTGGTGACGACGTTGAGCGTCATATCGTCGACCACGGCATTGTCGCGCGATTGTACCAGCAGTCCGCCGGCCACGGTCTTTGCCGTCAGGCCGGGCGCGCGCGGATCGGCAATGCCGCCTGCCAGCAATAGCCGCAGATTTTTTTTCGCACCAACAATGGCGATGGCTTCTTGGCTGGCGTCGGGCGCGATGATGACTTCGGTGAAAATCTCGGTGATCGCCTTTGCCGCTTCCGCGTCAAGCGCGCGGTTGAGTGCGACGATGCCGCCGAAGGCTGACGTGGGATCGCAGGCCAGCGCCTTGCGATAGGCCTCGACCAGGCTTGCGCCCTCGGCGACGCCGCACGGATTGGCGTGCTTGACGATGACGACCGCCGGGGTGCGCTTGGGATCGAACTCGGCGACGCATTCATAAGCCGCGTCGGTATCGTTGATGTTGTTGTAGGAAAGCTGCTTGCCCTGCACCTGCCGCGCGGTGGCGACGCCGAAACGCTGCTCCGGCGTGCGATAGAAAGCGGCGCTTTGATGCGGGTTTTCGCCATAGCGCAATGCCTCGACAAGACGCCCGCCGATAGCGCGGAACGCCGGAGCCTTATCGTTCAGCTGCTCCGCGAACCAATTCGAGATCGCGGCGTCATAGACCGCGGTGCGCGCATAGGCCTTGGCGGCAAGGCGCTGGCGCAGCTCCAGCGTGGTGGCGCCGCCGTGGCGCGATAATTCCTCCAGCAGTGTGTGGTAATCATCGGGCTCTACCACCACCGTCACATCGGCGTGGTTCTTCGCCGCCGCGCGGATCATCGCCGGGCCGCCGATATCGATATTCTCCACGCAGTCATCGAAGCCCGCGCCCTTCGCCACCGTGGCTTCAAACGGATAGAGGTTGACCACCAACAGATCGATCGGGCGGATGCCGTGCGCCTGCATCGACGCCGCGTGATCCTTGTTGTCGCGGATCGCGAGCAAGCCGCCATGCACTTTCGGATGCAGGGTCTTCACGCGTCCGTCCATCATTTCGGGAAAGCCGGTCAGTTCGGCCACGTCGATGACCTTGAGTCCGGCGTCCGCCAGCGCCTTGGCGGTGCCGCCGGTGGAGACAAGCTCAATGCCGTGAGCGGCAAGCGCGCGGGCAAACTCGATGAGGCCGGATTTGTCGGAGAGCGACAATAGCGCGCGGGCAATGCGGCGGGAGGTGGTCATCGCTGGTTCTTTGTCACTCCAACAACGCCACCGCAAGAGGCAGGCGGCCCCGAGTTCACAGCGGCAATTCCGCCTGATGTTCTTCGCTGGCCCGCTCCCCGGCGGCGGGCGTCATAAGGGCGAGGCTCCAGCGCACCAGCGCCACTTTGCGGGCGCGGCCGTAGATCACGATCTGCGCGGTGCGCCGCGGACCATCGGTGCCGGCGAGATAGACGCTCTCCTCAATTTCCACCCGGTCCTCGAAGGCGTTGAATGTCCAGACATCGCGGTTCGGCATCATCAGCATGGCGCCATGGCCGTCGGTCAGCCGGTTGGCCTTGACGGAGGGATGCAAGTGAAAGCGCACGGCGAATTCGTCGTGGGCGCTGCTGGGCAAGGTATCGCCGTCCGCCGGCGCGAAGGAATCTTCGCCGTCCAGGCGGGAGCCGTCGGCCATCAGCATCAAGGCGCGGTGGTGGATGACGACGTAACGGTCGGCATAGCCGTCGTGGGACCCGCGCAGCACCACGGAATCCCAGCGGTCCTCGCGGGTGAGCGTGACCTGCGCCGGGCCCCCGATGATCGGCGCGCCGAACAGCAGACGCTTAAAGGCGCCGGATTCGAGGAAGCGGCACGACGAGGTATCGTTGAACGTCACCGTCGAATGCGCGGCGGTGGCGCGCGCCACCTGACGCCAGGTCTCGCGGTTGGTCGCCGGGATTCCGCAATTGACAATGATGCGCTGGGCTTTGACCGACAGCTCAAACGACAGGCAGCCGGCATGGGCCTCCTGGCTCAGAGCGATTGGCGGTGCCCGCCCGGCATCCATCAACAAAACGACATCGGCGGCTTCAACGCGCTGATAGCCGGAATGCGGCGCATTCGCCACCGGCTCGCCGCGCGCGTCGTCATAGGCAAGCACGGTGGCGAGCAGATCCGGCTGCGTCGCGCCCATGCCGTTGAAATGCGCGAAATTGCCGTCGCCGTGGCGGAAGAAGCGCAGCATCGGCATCATGCGGTCGACGGCATTGAGCAGCGCGGGCGGCGGCGCGACATTGCGCGACGAGAAGGCCTGGCGCAGTGGCAAGAGATCAAGCAACAATTCGATCAACGCGCCGGGGTTGCGGCTAATGTGCCCGCCGTCAGGCAGGATTTGTCTGTCTAATTCTTCCACCAGCCACCGCGACGACTTACGCAGATGCCGCGACTGCCCGGCGAGACATAAGGTGGCGTAGCAAAGCGCCATCACCGCCTGCAGCCGCGGCAGGCCGTCCCGGGTATGACCCACCGCGCGGCGCAGGCAGCGAACCTGCTTGCTCAAGCTGCGCATGAAACGCCGGTAGAAACGCACGTCGGCGTCGTTCAACAAAAGCGGCGACTGACAAATCCAGGAGATGATCCGACGCGACAGGATATCGGGACGCCAGGCGGTCGCGTTCCACGACCCTTGCAAGGTGATCCATTCGTCGACCAGCGCGCGGGCGTTGGCCCGGGTGATCGCGGAATCGGCGGCGCGCAAATGCCGCAGCCAGCCGAAGCCCAGGAGGCCGATGGCCCATTCATCGGACGGCGGTATGGTCTCAAAGGGCGAGCGGCCGTCGCAGATCACCACTTTGCCGCCGAAGGCGAAA
>JAXDOS010000054.1:0-2825 GCA_034668785.1 Alphaproteobacteria bacterium | reverse complement strand
TCGGCAGGCTGATGACTTCCTCAGCCAATCGATCACTCACCGGCAGACCGCCTTCGGCGACCGGAAAGCCTTTGTAGGCCTCGAGCCGATGCAGCGGCTTCGGATAATAAATCGCGGTGGGGATGCCGTGCGCTTTCAGCGCGGCGGCAAGCTTGTCACGCCGTCCGGGCGCGAGCCGGATCGTGTATTGCGCCCATACCGATGTTGAATCTTCGGAGACCTCAGGCACCTTCACCACATCAGCAAGAGTTGAGGCATAGCGCCGGGCCGCGCGGTCGCGCGCGGCGATCTCTTCAGGAAAGATTTTCAGCTTTTCAATCAGCACCGCAGCCTGGATGGTATCCAGTCGTCCGGTGATGCCGATCCGCACATTGTCATATCTGTCGCCGCCCTGCCCGTGGACACGCAGGCTTCTCAAAGCCTCGGCCAACTCCTCGTCATCGGTCAATACCGCGCCGCCATCGCCGTAGCAGCCCAGCGGTTTGGCCGGAAAAAAACTCGTCGCGGTCGCATGGCCGAGCCTACCGAGCTTTCGACCCTTGTAGGTCGCGCCGAAGGCCTGCGCTGCGTCATCGAGGACAAAGAGATGTTCGGCATCGGCGATGGCCGCAACGGCCTCGTGGTCCGCCGGTTGACCAAACAGATCGACGGGAATGACCGCTTTAGGCGTGAGGCCCCGCCCCTTCGCCGTCGCGATTGCGCGCGTGAGGCTAGCGGCGTCGATATTGAAACTCGCCTCATCTACATCGACAAAGACCGGCGTGGCCCCGAGCAGCGCCACGACTTCGGCTGTGGCGCAGAAGGTGAAAGCCGGACAGAAGACCGCATCGCCCGGCCCGATCCGTTTCGCCATCAGCACCAGCAGCAGCGCATCCGTACCACTGGCGCAGGAAATGGCATGGCGCGCGCCACAGAAGGCGGCGAGATCGGTCTCGAAGGCGCGTACCTCAGGCCCCATGACGAATTGACAATGGGCGAGCACACGCGCGACTGCGTCGTCCACGGCGGGCCCGAGACGGCGGCGTTGCGCGGCAACGTCGATGAAGGAAATCGGCGATTGATCGAGGCGGGCGTGCTGGTTCATCGGTCTCATGTTGCCGGAGGACTGCAATACACGCCGGCTTCAGCCAACGATACGGCGCGGACCCTTGCGCTGAGGCGGCGCCACATGCGTCGACTTGCCCTCAAGGCACCTGATGGCGATTTCCAAGCTGGCGACGCCCTCCTCGCCGGTCACCGCTGGCGGCACGCGTCCCACGATGGCGTGGACGAAAGCCAGAAGCTCGGCGCGTAGCGGCTCGGCGTGGCCGACGGAAAGGTGCCGCATGGAATAGCTGCCGTCCGGCTGGAAGCCAAAGCACTCGGTGACCTGCCGCGTCAGCAGATCGGCCATGACATATTTTTCACGCGTAGCGATGGTGACGTTGCGCGCCTTAAACGGGGTCAGCCAGTTGGTGTTGATATGCGCGAGAACCCCGGAAGCAGTACGGAATTGCAAGAGCGCGATGTCCTCGCGCTCGGCCACCGCGCTGGAAAGCTGGGGCTGCACTTCAACAATATCGGAATCGGTGAACCAGCGGATGAGGTCGATGTCGTGGACCGCAAGATCGATGACGACACCGACATTCGACATACGCGGCGGGAACGGACCGACTCGGGTGATAGCAATGGAAAGAATATCCTCGCCGCGAATAGCGTCCTTGATCGCCTCCACGGCAGGATTGAAGCGCTCCACGTGACCGACCATGAGCGTAACGCCGGCGCGGCGGGCGGCGGCGATGATCTCGCGGCCTTCCTCCACCGAGGAAGCGATCGGTTTTTCCACCAGCACATGCACGCCGCGGGCAATGCAGGTAAGGGCAATGTCGCGGTGGAGATGGGTCGGTGCTGCGATGGTGACGGCATCGACGCCGCGGTCGAGCAATGCCTCGACACTGTCGACGCCCGCGCAGCCGAGCGCTTGCGTCACGAAATCCCGTTGCTTGCGATCCGGATCGGCGACACCCGCAATCCGTACGCCCGGCATTTCAGCCAAGACGCGGGCATGATTGCTGCCCATTACGCCGACGCCGATCACGCCCACGCGCAATGCGTCCGCGCTGCTTTTCGCGGCTTCAACCATGCCGGACAATCCCCTGCAGCTTTTAACCCTTTCCCTTCCCTAGCATGGCTAAGAGCCGCTGGCGAACACCTCACGGCCTAGGCCGCGGACACGTTTTGATTCAAAGCGTTACAGCCAAGTAGCCGCCGCCATCTTGGTTAATTCTATCCGGGAAGAGTGGCGGCTTGGCCCTGGACCTTAATCTTCGCTGCGACCCGGCTTTCCGTCACATCCCGTGATAGCTGCGATACCAGGCGGCGAAGCGGCGAATCCCTTCTTCAATAGTCGTCGAGGGACGAAAGCCGACATCGCGCATCAGGTCGTCCACGTCCGCGCACGTTTCGGCGACATCGCCTGCCTGCATTGGCGCCATCTCGCGAATCGCCGGACGGCCGAATTCCTGCTCCAGCAACTCGACGACGCGGGCAACCTCGACGGTGCTGTTGTTGCCGATGTTGTAGACGCGCCACGGCGCCGAACTGGTGGCCGGATCGGGCGCCGCGCCCGACCAAGCCGGATTGGGTTCCGGGACTCGGTCGATCAAACGAACGACCGCCTCGGTCACATCATCCACATAGGTGAAGTCCCGCCGCATGTGTCCATGATTGAACAGCCGGATGGGTTTTCCTTCGACGATCGCCGAGGCGAAGATGAACATCGCCATGTCGGGACGCCCCCAAGGTCCGTAGACAGTGAAGAAGCGCAGGCCCGTCATGGGTATCCG
>JAXDOS010000053.1:0-2688 GCA_034668785.1 Alphaproteobacteria bacterium | reverse complement strand
CTGGCGCGAATTCGATCCGGCCCCGCATTGGCTCGGCGGCATCGAAGCTCCACAGGTGGTCGAGATGCGCGAATTCCGCTCCGACCCGGCCCAAGTTATCCCACGCGCCCAACAGCACCTTGTCGATTTCATCCGCGGACCATTGCGGAAAGGCGGCGGCGAGGTTGGCACGGCCGACGCGATGCTCCGGCAGCCACGGGCCGAGCCTGCGCAGAAAACGGCCGCCGAAATCCGCCATGCGGTCGGGATCGGTGCGGCGGATCGCCTTGAGCAACAGCACGGCCAATCGTCCGACAACGGCGCTACCCGCCGCCTTCGCCGTGCGGGTGAGACGTTGCGCGGCCTGCCTGATCTTTCTGCCTGCTGCCGCCTGCATCAGAAATGCACGATGACTTTGCCGAACACCTTGCGGCTTTCGATGCGAGCAAGGCCGCGCTCAAACTCATCGAGTCCGACTTCGGTATCAATGATCGGCGACAAACCACCTGCCATCTTCGCCAAACTGTCGCGAATGTTCCGCAGCGAAGCGCCGAACGACCCGATGATGCGATATTGCTGCTGGAAGAGCTGCATCAGATTGATCGTCGCGGAAGGGCCGGACGTGGAGCCGCAGGTCACGAGCCTCCCGCCACGCTTCAGCGACAACAGCGAGCCGCTGAAAGTTTCCGCGCCGACGTGCTCGAACACAACATCAACGCCCTTTTTCGCCGTGATCTTGCGCACCACGCCCTCGAACCGGTCGGTGCGATAATTAATGACGTGATCGGCGCCGATGGCCTTGGCCTTCTCCGCCTTTTCATCGTCGCCGACCGTGGTGATGACAGTGCAGCCGATTGCCTTCGCCATCTTGATGGCGACCGAGCCGATGCCCGAGCCGGCGGCATGAACCAAGATCGTTTCGCCCGGTTGCAGCTTAGCATTGTCGAACAGCATGTGCTCGACGGTGGAGAATGCGATCGGGGCGCAGGCCGCGTCCCGCATGCTGACGCCATCGGGCACCGGGATCACCAGACGCGCCGGCATGTTGAGTAAGTCGCGCGCGAAGCCGTCCACGTGGAAGCCGAGGATGCCAGAGACATTCTCGCAAAGATTATCACGGCCTTCGCGGCAAGCCTTGCAGACGCCGCAGGTCAAAGCGCCATACATGACCACGCGGTCGCCAATGCGAAACTCCGAGATGCCCGGTCCGACGGCGGCGATCTCACCGGCGGCTTCCGCGCCGACGATCAGCGGCAGCTTCCGCTTGGCGAAGACCATGCCGCGGAAGCCCCACAGGTCGATGTGATTCAGCGCCACCGCCTTGACGCGGACCTGAACTTCGCCCGCCGCCGGCGGCGCGGGCGGCGGCAGTTCTACAAGCTCAAGCTTGCGGTCGGCGACCAAGGTGAGCGCACGCATCGCGTTGAATTCTTTCTGCAGGTCGGCGTTAGCGCCTAAACGCGGCAATCGAAAACATCACGCGGGCTCTCGCCCCATGACCAAAGATACATTCTGCCCGCCAAAGCCGAAGGAATTCGAGATGGCGTGACGCATGCGGGCATCGCGGGCGACATTCGGAACCACGTCCATGGTAATCGCCGGATCGGGTATCTGGTAGTTTATCGTCGGCGGGATGCGCTGATGCTCAAGCGTCAACAGCGTGAACACCGCCTCGACGGCGCCGGCCGCCGACAGCGTATGACCGATCATGGATTTGTTCGACGAGATAGGCACTTTGATCGCGCGCTCGCCTAAGACGGCGGCGACGCCGAGGCATTCCATCTTGTCGTTTTCCGGGGTGCCGGTGCCATGGGCGTTGACATAGTCGATGTCGTCAGCGGACAGCCCTGCATCCGCGAGTGCGTTACGGATGCAGCCAATGATCGGCTTGCCGTCCGGGCTCGAACGGGTGCGGTGAAAGGCATCCGCCATCTCGCCGCAGCCTTCCATGACGCCCAGGATTTTCGCGCCGCGGGCTTGCGCGGATTCAAGACTTTCCAGCACCAGCGCGCCTGCGCCTTCGGCCATGACAAAACCATCGCGGTTCTTGGAGAAGGGCTTGGATGCTTCGGTGGGCGGATCGTTATGGGTTGAAAGCGCCGATAGCAGCGAAAAGCGGACGAGGGTTTCGGCGTTGATGGAGCCGTCGCTCGCCACGCATAATGCGGCATCGGTTTCTCCGCGCCGGATGGCCTCGACGCCGAGCTGGATGGCGCTGGCGCCGGAGGCGCAGGCGGTCGAGAGCGAGATCGGCGAGCCCTTGGTGCCGAACTTGTCGGCAAGGTGATCGGCCACCGAACCAAACAAGAAACGCTCGTGATGAGCAGAGAAGCGCCCATCAGCGCAGGCGCGCAGCAGGTCGTCGTAATCCACCGCATCATTCGCGCCGGACTCCCGCGCGCTTTCGATGCGCTGTGCCCATTCGATTTCCACCGGCGGCATGGCGAGAAACAGCGGGCCGGGAAAGTCGCCGCGCGCGCCGAGGTTCGCCTGCTCGATAGCTTCCTCGGCGGCTGCGCCGGCGAGACGCTCCGTCAACGCGGGAGCGGAAAACGGCTCCACCGAGATGAAGTCCACGGTGCCTGCTATTCGCGTTTTCAGCCCGTCAGTCGGGAAGCGCTCAATGGCGTGTATGCCGGACCTGCCCGCGGTCAGGCGTGCCCAATTATCGGCTTTGCCGACGCCGAGTGAGGTCACGACGCCAAGGCC
>JAXDOS010000052.1:0-4458 GCA_034668785.1 Alphaproteobacteria bacterium | reverse complement strand
GATCGAGATGCCCGCAATTGACCCTGCTTGCGTTGGGAAGCGCATATGAGTTCTCGCGATTGACGTGCAGCGGATAACACAGGCAGCATTTTAAGTCTCCGCCCTATCAAGCCGTGCCACACGTTTGCGCTGACACCTTTTCCCGAGGCTATGGTACAGGGACTTCCGACCTCGCCGGCAGCTCACGATTATCGACATGACCGAACCAATCGTCACCCGCTTTGCTCCCTCGCCCACCGGCTTCCTCCATATCGGCGGGGCGCGCACGGCGCTGTTCAACTGGCTCTACGCGCGCCGACAAGGCGGCAAGATGTTGCTGCGGATCGAAGATACCGACCGCGAACGCTCCACCAACGCGGCCATTGATGCCATCTTCGAGGGGTTGCAATGGCTCGGCGTCACCTGGGACGGCGAGGTCGTCCACCAGTTTTCCCGCGCGGCGCGGCATCGGGAAGTGGCGGACCAACTGGTGGCGGCCGGGAAGGCCTATCCCGCCTACGACACGCCTGAAGAACTCACGCAGATGCGCGAGGCGGCGCGCCGCGAGGGCCGCTCCAGGCTCTATGACGGGCGCTGGCGCGACCGCGATCCGCGGGAAGCATCCGGAGGTGCCAAGCCCGTCATCCGCCTGAAGGCGCCGCTGACTGGGGAGACCGTGATCGAGGATCAGGTGCAGGGCCGTGTGGTCTGGCAGAACGAGAATCTCGACGATCTCGTGCTGCTGCGCTCCGACGGCACACCGACCTATATGCTCGCCGTCGTCGTCGACGATCACGACGCGGGCATCACGCATATCATCCGCGGCGACGATCATCTCACCAACGGGGCGCGACAGAAGCAGATTTACGAGGCGCTCGGCTGGCGCGTGCCGGTCATGGCGCATATTCCACTGATCCATGGGCCAGACGGTTCCAAACTGTCCAAGCGTCATGGCGCGCTCGGCGTCGATGCCTACCGGGCCATGGGCTACCTGCCGGCCGCGATGCGAAATTATCTGGTGCGCCTCGGCTGGAGCCATGGCGACCAGGAGATGTTCTCCACCGAGGAAATGATCGCGGCGTTCGATCTGCCGCAGATCGGGCGCTCGCCGGCGCGGTTCGACTTCGCCAAGCTGGAAAATATCAACGGCCATTACTTGCGTCACACCGCCGATACCGATCTCCTCGCCGAGATCGAAGGGATGCTGCCGCATGTTCCGGGAGGGGCTGAATTGGCGGCTAAGCTGACGCCAGAACTGCGTAGCAAGCTAATCGCTGCCATGCCGGGCCTGAAGGAACGGGCAAAAACCCTGGTCGAGCTTGTCGACAGCGGGCGCTTCCTGTTTGCGGCCCGGCCAATCCCGCTCGACGACAAGGCCAAGGCTGTGATGAACGCCGAGGCACGTGCGCTGCTCGCGGGATTGCTCCCGCATCTTGAAGCAGTCGAGCCGTGGAGCGGGGAAACGACCGAAGAAAGGGTGCGGGCCTTTGCCGAGCAAGCGGGCGTCAAACTCGGTGCTATCGCGCAGCCGCTGCGGGCAGCCCTCACGGGCCGCATCACCTCCCCCGGAATTTTCGAGGTCTTGGCCGTCCTGGGGAAATCAGAGAGTCTAGGGCGATTGGCCGATCAGGCCACACCGGAGACCCGCTAGGATTTGGGGGCAGCAACACGGCTTTGCCATGCCTATATGGCAAGAGCAGACCGGAACTTACCTTGCGGTGCACACTTGGATAAGCTACCCAACCAGGCGCGGATTTCCTCTCTTAGCGGCGTCCGTCCGGCCCTTATCAGGCCACTCGGCGCTGCGCCGCGGGAAGTCCACTCACTCCTTTCGAGGCTTTAATCATGGACGCGAAGACGGGCGCCAACACTAAAACCGGCAAGCTGACGGTCGGCGAGAACAGCTGGGATTTCCCGATTTATGAGGGGACCATCGGCCCGGAAGTCATCGACATTTCCCATCTCTATACCACGAACGGGATGTTCACTTACGACCCCGGCTTTACCTCCACAGCAAGCTGCGAGTCGAAGATCACCTATATCGACGGCGACGAAGGCGTCCTGCTCTATCGCGGCTATCCCATCGAGCAGCTGGCCGAGCACGGCGATTTTTTGGAGACCTGCTACCTCCTGCTCTATGGCGAATTGCCGACGCCCGCGCAGAAGACCGATTTCGACGAGCGCGTGACGCACCACACCATGGTCCACGAGCAGATGAGTCGGTTCTTTCAGGGATTCCGGCGAGACGCTCATCCCATGGCCGTGATGGTGGGAAGCGTCGGAGCGCTATCCGCCTTCTACCATGACTCCACCGACATCTCCGATCCCGTGCAGCGCATGATCGCTTCCATTCGCATGATCGCGAAAATGCCGACGCTGGCGTCGATGGCGTATAAATATTGGATCGGCCAGCCGTTCGTCTATCCGAAGAACGATCTCGACTATTCTTCGAACTTCCTGCGCATGTGTTTTGCGGTGCCCTGCGAGGAGTACAAGCCGAACCCGGTGCTCGCGCGCGCCATGGACCGCATCTTCATCCTGCATGCCGATCATGAGCAGAACGCGTCCACGTCCACTGTGCGGCTTGCGGGTTCGTCCGGTGCTAATCCCTTCGCCTGCATCGCCGCTGGTTGCGCTTGTCTTTGGGGTCCAGCCCACGGCGGCGCCAACGAAGCGGCGCTGAAGATGCTGATGGAGATCGGCACGGTCGAGCGCATCCCAGAATACGTCAAGCGCGCCAAGGACAAGAACGATTCCTTCCGCCTCATGGGCTTCGGTCACCGCGTCTATAAAAATTATGATCCACGCGCCAAGATCATGCAGCAGACCTGCCACGAGGTACTCAAAGAGCTCGGCATCAAGGACGACCCGCTGCTCGATGTCGCGATGGAGTTGGAACGCATCGCGCTGCACGACGATTATTTCATCGAGAAGAAGCTCTATCCCAATATCGATTTCTATTCCGGCATCACGCTGAAGGCGATGGGCTTTCCGATGAACATGTTCACGGTGCTGTTCGCGGTTGCGCGCACCGTCGGCTGGATCGGACAGTGGAAGGAAATGATCGAGGATCCGCACCAAAAAATCGGACGTCCTCGGCAGCTCTATACCGGCGCGACGCGGCGCGACTACACGCCGATTTCTAAAAGGAAATAATATTCTTCGTCATGCCCGGCCTCGTTCCGGGCATGACGAAGAAAGGCGCGTTGTCTAAATTCCCGCCCCGTCATACCCCCACGTCACGTAAGCCCCGCCCCAGGTGAAGCCGCCGCCGAAGGCGGCGAGGATGAACCGGTCGCCTGATTTGAGGCGCGGCTCGTAGTCCCAAAGGCATAACGGTATCGTGGCCGCAGTGGTGTTGCCCCACTTATGGATCGTCACCATCACCCGTTCCATGGGAAGCCCAATGCGTTCGGCGACCGCTTCGATGATGCGCAGGTTGGCTTGATGCGGCACCAGCCAATCGATCTCGTCGGCTCGCACGTTATTGCGGCGCATGATCTCGCTCGCTACCTCGGCCATGCGGGTGACGGCGAATTTGTAGACCGCCGCTCCTTCCTGATGCACGTAGTGCATACGCCGCGCCACCGTATCGGCGCTCGGCGGCATCCGGCTGCCGCCCGCCTTCTGATGTAGATAAGGCATTCCGGCACCATCGGAGTGGATCACGGTGTCAACGACGCCGTTACCATTCAAACTCGGCTCAAGCAGGACCGCTCCGGCACCGTCGCCAAACAACACGCACGTGGCGCGATCGCTGTAATCCATGATCGCCGACATCTTGTCGGCTCCGACGACCACGATCTTCTTGCATCGGCCGCTGGCGATAAACTGGGTGGCGATGGTCAGCGCATAAATAAATCCCGTGCACGCAGCCTGGATATCAAAGCTGCCAATGTTGCGGATGTGGGCCATGTCGCAGATCAGATTGGCGGTGCAGGGAAAGACAAGGTCCGGCGTCGTGGTGGCGCAGATGAGGAGGTCGACGTCGCCTGGCTTTGTCGCGGTTTTGGCCAAGAGGCCGCGCACCGCTTCCGCGGCCATGTGCGAGGTGCCGAGGCCGTCGCCCTTGAGAATGCGCCGTTCCTTGATGCCGGTGCGTTCGGTGATCCAGGCATCGCTGGTGTCGACCATGGCTGCCAGTTCAGCATTGTCCAGTACATAATCCGGGACGTAGCCGTGTACGCCGGTGATCGCGGCGCGGATGGGAAGCGGTGCCGTCATGACGCGGCGTCACCCGGCTTTGGGCGGCCGCGCTCCGCCCGAGCCAGCACGATGTCGGCAGCGCGTTCGCTGGGAACGGCGCTCCCGATCTCCATGATGGTATCGAGCCGCGCGAATGCCTCGATTTGCCGCCGCCGCTCGGGCGTGTCGCTTAGCAGCGGCAGCAGGGCCTGCGTCAGATTTTCGACCGTGCATGTCTCCTGGATGAATTCCGGGACCACATTATCTTCCACCACCAGATTGGCGAGGATGGCC
>JAXDOS010000051.1:0-9455 GCA_034668785.1 Alphaproteobacteria bacterium | reverse complement strand
GCCTCCTGGGAGGCGACCATGCCGTGTTCGGCCAGGGCCGGCAGCAGCCGCGGCTCGTCGGACGGGATCGCGGCCGCGGCGCCGGGCATGCCGGGCGGGGCACCCTGGGCGAGGCCCGGCAGAGGCGACCAGGCGAGCGCGGCGGCAAGAGCAAGGCGGGCGAGCGCGGCAGGTAGGAGCATCGAGGCCTCGACGGTGCGATGCGCCACCTTACGCGAACGCTGGCGCATGGCGCAGCCGCTAGGCACAATGCGAGCTGTCCCATCCGCCAGATGTCACAATGTTTCAGCTCTCGTTTCTGCCCGACCTCAACGTTCTCCTCGCGTATTCGCTGGCCTGCCTGATCCTCTTCGTCACGCCGGGCCCCGACATGAGCCTATTCCTGGCCAAAACGGTGACGGGCGGGCGCAGGGCGGGGCTCGCCGCGATGGTAGGGGCGATGGCGGGCTGCTGCGTTCACACGCTGTTTGCGGCGCTCGGCCTCTCGGCGCTCGTCGCGGCCTCCGCCACGGCTTTCATGGCCGTGAAGGTCGTGGGAGCGCTATACCTACTCTGGCTCGCGGTCGACGCGATCCGCCATGGCTCGGCGTTGAACCTGCGGCCCGATGAGCAGACGGGCACCTCGCTCCGCCGCACCTTCCTCCTCGGGCTCGGGATTAACCTGACCAATCCCAAGATCGTGCTGTTCTTCGTGACGTTCCTGCCGCAATTCGTCGAACCGGGCGATCCCCAAGCGAGCGCGCGCCTGGTCTTCCTTGGGCTGTATTTCGTGGCCTTCTGCACCCCCCTGTCGGCTCTTATGATCATGGGGGCAGGCCGTTTGATCAGCGTTCTCAAGACGCGCCCGGGCATTCTGCGCATGCTGGATTACGCCTTTGCGTCGATCTTCGGCGCCTTCGCGATCCGCATTCTCACCACCTCGCGGTAAGGCTCATGAGGCACGAAGCGGGGCCATCAGCCATCCCGCGCTTGCGGGCGCCAAGCGGCCCCGCTATAGGGACGCCTCTGGCTTCGGAGTGTAGCGCAGTCTGGTAGCGCACCACGTTCGGGACGTGGGGGTCGCAGGTTCAAATCCTGCCACTCCGACCACTCCGCCTTCACTTTTTCCAACCGCCAAATGCCGAATTGTGCGGCTTTCCTGTCGCCAAGGGCGGCATTCTTTTGGACATGGTCAGCCGACGGGAATAGACTGCTTGCAACATTAAAAGCCGATCCAGGGAGAAACGGTCATGCTGCCGATCCGGCTCTTTGCTGCTGCACTTTTGCTCGCACCCCTTGCTCATTCGACGTCAGCTGGCGCTCAAGGCAATTCGGCGCAAGCCGGCGGCGTTTTGACCGGCAAAGCCGCCTTCAGCGACTGGACCGCGGAAGCGCCGGGCGTGCGGCGGCACATCAAGGCCGGCGACCTTCCCGCTCCCTTCACCACAGAGTCGATCCGCAACCGCGTCGAGGTGGTGGTCAATCCCGGCGGCGGGCAGCTCAAGGCGCCACCCGGATTCGACGTCAAGCTTTTCGCCAAAGGCCTCGACAAGCCGCGGCTGATGCGGACGGCGCCGAACGGCGACATTTTCGTCGCCGAAAGCGACAAGGGACAAATCCGTGTGCTGCGTCCGAGTGCGGACGGCGCCAGCGCCGAGAAGATGGAAGTCTTCGCCACCGGCCTGGAGCGTCCGTTCGGCATCAACTTCTATCCAAACAACGGCAAGCCGGAATGGATCTATGTCGCCAACAGCGGCTCGGTGGTGCGCTTCCCGTATCAGGAAGGCGATCTGAAGGCGCGCGGCGCGGCGGAAATCATCGTCGCCAAATTGCCGACCCATGCGCGGCCGCATTGGACGCGCGATGTTGTGTTCTCCAAGGACGGCTCGAAGATGTTCGTGTCCGTTGGATCAGGCACCAACGTCGCCGACGACATGCCGAAGCTCGAGCCGGCGGCGTTGCAGAAATGGATCTCGGAAAATCCGCTCGGCGCGGCGTGGGGTCCGGAGACGGAGCGTGCCGACGTTCTGGTCTTCGACCCGCAAGGCAAGAACCGGCGCATCTTCGCCACCGGCATCCGCAACTGCGTCGGCATGGATATCAATCCCGCCAACGGCGATCTCTATTGCTCCACCAACGAGCGCGACCTGCTCGGCGACGATCTGCCGCCGGATTACATCACGCGGGTGAAGGAAGGCGCCTTCTACGGCTGGCCCTGGTATTATATCGGCGCGCATGAAGACCCGCGCCTGAAGGACGCGCGGCCCGACCTGAAGGATAAGGTCACCGTGCCTGATGTGTTGTTGCAGGCGCATTCGGCGTCGCTGCAAATGACGTTCTATAACGGCGAGCAGTTTCCGGTGGAATACAAAGGCCAGATTTTCGCCGCGCAGCATGGATCGTGGAACCGGCATAAGCGCCTCGGCTACAAGATCATCCGCGTCATCATGAAGGACGGCGTGCCAACCGGCGAGTTCGAGGATTTCGTCACCGGCTTCGTCATCAATGATGCCAATGTTTGGGGCCGGCCGGTCGGCGTGACGGTGGCTAAGGACGGCGCGCTGTTGTTCTCCGAAGACGGCAACGGCACGATCTGGCGGGTATCACATTCCACGCGCGCGTCGGCACGCTGACCAATACGCGCGCCGATCAATTTCACGAACCGCACGGGCGCGGCATGTCGGCTGAGCCGTTGACGCGCGTGAGCAAAGCCGATGCGAGCGGCATCGAAGCGGCGGCGCGGTGCCTTGCCGAGGGCGGCCTGGTCGCCTTCCCAACCGAGACCGTCTACGGCCTCGGCGGCGATGCCACCAATGGACAGGCCGTCGCCAAACTCTATGCCGCTAAAGGCCGGCCGTCGTTCAATCCGCTGATCGCGCATGTGGCCGATATCGGCGCGGCGCGAGAGCTGGCGCATTTCGATGCCGACGCCGAACGGCTCGCCTCCGCCTTCTGGCCGGGACCGCTGACGCTGGTGCTGCCAAAGACATCCGATTGCCCGGTTGCCGACCTCGCCACCGCCGGCCTCGACAGCGTTGCCGTGCGCATGCCCAACCATCCGGTGGCGCGCGACCTGATTGCCGCCTTTGGCAAGCCGGTAGTCGCGCCTTCCGCCAACCGTTCCGGCCACCTGTCGCCAACGACGGCCGCGCATGTGCTGGCCGACCTGCGCGGGCGGATCGATCTTGTGATCGACGGCGGACCTACTTCGGTTGGCCTGGAGTCCACCATTGTCGCCTGCCTCGGCGAACCCGTCCTGCTGCGTCCGGGCGGGCTGGCACGTCAGGCAATAGAAAGTGTTCTCGATCGCAAGCTCGCCCAACCGCCGCAGGCCGCCGATCCGGCGGAAGAGGGCGAAGCGCCGCTCGCGCCGGGAATGCTGGCGTCGCACTACGCGCCGAAGACGCGGCTGCGGCTCGACGCTACGTCGGTCGGCGCCGACGAGGCCCTGCTCGCTTTCGGGCGGGAGCTTCCACAAGGCGCCGAAAGGGCCGTCGCCATGCTGAATCTTTCGCCCGCTGGCGATCTAGTCGAAGCGGCGGCGAATTTGTTTTCGCATTTGCGCGCACTGGATGCCGCCGGCGCAGCGACGATTGCCGTTATGCCGGTGCCTCACGACGGACTCGGCGAGGCCATCAATGATCGGTTACAACGGGCTGCCGCACCATTGCGCTGATGTGACCGGATCATCGATGCCAAATTCCAAAAAGCCCTCGGTTGATCTTCTCGCCCGTTTCACGGCGATTGTCGGCGCAAAATATGCGATCACCGATCCGGCGGAGCAGGAAGCCTATTTAGTTGAAGGACGCGGGCTCTATCATGGTCGCACGCCGATGGTGCTGCGTCCGGGTTCCACCGCCGAGGTCGGCGCGATCCTCAAGCTCGCCAACGAGAACGGCACTCCCATCGTGCCCCAGGGCGGCAATACCGGTCTTGTCGGCGGTCAGGTGCCGGACGAAAGCGGCACGGAGATCGTGCTGTCGCTGACCCGGCTCGCCCGCATCCGCGAGGTCGACACCAACTCCAACACCATGACTTGCGAAGCCGGTGTCGTGCTCGCCACGGCACAAGAGGCCGCGGAAGCTGCCGGGCGGTTGTTTCCACTGTCGCTCGGCGCCGAGGGAAGCTGCACCATCGGCGGTAATCTCGCCACCAACGCCGGCGGCACCGGCGCGCTGGCTTATGGCGTCGCGCGCGACCTTGCGCTTGGACTGGAAGTCGTGCTGGCCGACGGGCGCGTCTGGAACGGACTGAACAAGCTGAAGAAAGACAACACCGGCTACGACCTGAAAAATATTTTTATTGGTTCCGAGGGCACGCTCGGCATCATCACCGCCGCGGTGCTCAAGCTTTTTCCGCAGCCGCGCGCGGTCGAAACTGCCTTGGTGGGCCTGCCCTCGCCCAAAGCTGCTCTCGCTCTGCTCAATCTGGCGCGTGAGCGCGCCGGCAATAGCATCACCAGCTTCGAGCTGATGCCGCGGACCGCGTTCGATTTCGTTACGGAATATATGCCGGACAGGCGCGATCCCTTGGCGGCGCCGCATCCTTGGTATGTCCTGATCGAATTATCCTCCCAATCCGCCGAAGGTCTGCCGGAGGTGCTCCGCGAGTTGCTTGCCGCCGGCGCCGAACAGGGCTTGATCGAGGATGCCGCCATCGCCGCCAGCATCGAGCAGGCGAATGCTTTCTGGGGCCTGCGCGAAGCCATCGTCGAGGTGCAGAAATATCCCGGCGGCTCGATCAAGCATGATGTCTCGGTGCCGGTCGCGGCGGTGCCGGATTTCATTGCGCAAGCGAGCGCGGCGGTCGAGGCTCTGATCCCCGGATCGCGGCCGCTGCCATTCGGTCACCTGGGCGACGGCAACGTGCATTTCAACGTTACTCAGCCGGCCGGCGCCGACAAGGCGGCTTTCCTCGCGCGCTGGGCGGAGATGAATTCAGTTGTTCATGCCGTCGCCGCAAAATTCGGCGGCTCGATCTCCGCCGAGCATGGCATCGGGCAGCTCAAGCGCGACTTGTTGCCGGGCGTCAAGGACCCAGTCGCGCTCGATCTGATGCGTGCGCTCAAGCATACGCTCGATCCCAACGGCATTCTCAATCCGGGCAAGGTGCTGTGAGCCGGGACGATCTCGATAGTCCGGCCAAGCACATCATCGATCTCTATGAGCGTCACGCGCACGACTGGGATCGGGAGCGCACGCGTCAGCTAATGGAAAAGCCCTGGTTCGATCGCTTCATCCCTCTCCTGCCGCGTGGCGGATCGGTCCTCGACCTCGGATGCGGCTCCGGCGAGCCCATCGCGAAACATTTCGTCGAGCAAGGCTTTGCGGTCACCGGCATCGACAGTTCGGCGACGATGATCTCGATCTGCCGCCAACGCTTTCCCGCGCAAGAGTGGTTGGTGGCGGACATGCGGACCCTGTCACTCGGCAAGAAGTTCGCCGGCATCATTGCCTGGAACAGCTTCTTCCATTTGTCTCCCGAGGATCAGCGCCGGATGTTCGCCGTCTTCAAACACCATGCGGCGGACGAGGCCGCTTTGCTCTTCACCAGCGGACCGTCGCATGGCGAAGCAATCGGCACCTATCAGGGCAAGCCGCTCTACCATGCGAGCTTGGACCCGGCCGAGTACCGGTCGCTGCTTCAGGCACATGGGTTCAGCGTCGTTATGTACGTAGCGGAAGACCCCGATTGCGGCCGCCACTGCGTATGGCTGGCGCGACGACAGCAGTGAATGGGCTTAGAAAAGCGACGCCTGGCCGTTGTCTTTTTGTAGCTTCGGTTTTGCTTTCGCGGATTTTGTCGCAGCGGGCGGCGGCCCGATCTCGGCCGTCTCTGCGGTTACCGGCTCGATCAGCGCGGGCATATCGTTGGCAGCGCGGTTGACCGCAGTCGACACCGGATAAACTTCGAGCAATCCCTCGCGTGCCGGCACGATCAGCGCCGCCGCGGTTTCGGCATCTACCTCGGCGCAGTCGAGCCAGAAATCGAAAGCCTCGGGCGGGACGATCACCGGCATGCGATGATGGATCGCAGACAATTGGCGGTTGGCTGTGGTGGTGACGATGGCCGCTGTTTCCAGCTCTTCGCCGTTCGGACCGGTCCAGGTTTCCCACACACCAGCGAGCGCCATCGGTTCTCCGGTTTCGAGCCGGATGTAATAGGGCTGCTTGCGTCCGCCCTCCCCTTTCCACTCATAGAATCCGTCAGCCGGGATGAGGCAGCGGCGGCGCCGCATCGCCCCCCGGAACGCCGGCTTGTCGAGCACGGATTCCCCCCGCGCGTTGATAACCAGCGAAAAGGACCGGAGGTCCTTGACCCAAGAGGGAAGCAGTCCCCAGCGCACCAGGGCGAACTGGCGCTTGCCGTTGGCAAGACGGACGATCGGTATAGGTTGCGTGGGCGAGACGTTATGGCGGGCAGGGAAATTCGGCTGCTGTTCATAGCGGAACAGCGCGCGAATGGCTTCCGGAGGCGAGGTTATCGTGTAACGTCCGCACATTCTCGTCCCGATGAAGCGGCTGAAGCCCACTTCGTTAAAACGACTTTAACCGTAAGGTACAAGACTACCGGAAGCGGCGCGTCGCGCTGTCTACAAGAATCAATGGCCGTTTTCCCCCATGCGCCCGCGAAAAACAATTAAGCCTTCATGGGTACCGTGGTGAACGCTCCCCTCTCCCGCCTTTCCGAGACGAATATCAATCCGTTGACCGGTCTCGCCACCGACTACCTCAATCATTTCAGCGAAGCGATCATGCTGCTCGAAATGATGCTGGAGATGCCCGAGTGCCGGGAAGATTTCCTCGCCTGGCAGCCGCTCAGCTACAGTCAGCATTTTGCCGCGTCGAATTTCAAAGACCGCGATATGGCGATCGCCGCCTATGAGGCTGCCGATCCGGCGATACGCGACCGCCTCGATACGCTCGCTGACGCCATGAACGGGATTCTCGTGGCGACACACGAAGTCATGCAACTGAGCCTCAGCACCCCGGCGGCAAGCAACATCGCCGATCTCGCCGTGCAGCGGCTCAAGCCGTTGGTTGCCCGTGCCGGCGCGGTTATCAATGGGACGGAAGTCGGTAACGCCGCAAATCGGGAGGCCGACGGTACGCAGGCGGCAGTGGACGCCTTGATGGCGTGCTGAACCTCTGAATCAGCGTACTGAACACCTCAATTAACTAGTAATCTGGACGGTCATGAAAACGGAGCCACCCGTGAATCGCGGTGCCGCCGACCGCGACCGCCCCTGGCTCGCTGTCAGCGCCGCGATCATGCGGCAGGGGCAAATCCTCCTGGTAAAGCGCGCGCGGATGCCCGCCGCCGGCCTATTCACCCTGCCGGGCGGCCGGGTCGAGGCCGGAGAGACCCTTATCGACGCGGTGCTGCGCGAAGTCCGCGAGGAAACCGCCCTGACGATCGATCCTTTCGCCCTGGCCGGTCACCGCGAGGTCATTACCCGCGACGCCGCAGGCCGCGTTGAGCGGCATTTCGTCATCCTGGCTTTCGCCGCCCGCTGGGTATCGGGCGAGCCGGTGCTCAATGAGGAACTCGCGGAATTCCGCTGGGTACAGCCGGCCGACGTCACGGCGCTGCCGACCACCGAAGGCTTGGCCGGGATCGTCGCCTCGGCTTTTGAGCTGCTGCGCAAGGCGGGGTAGCAGAGCCGGAGCGAGCGTTCCCCACGCCACAATTCCGCGCTATCTCAACCATGATAAGGATTATGCCTTGCCGCCGGGTTTGGTCCGGGGCGAAGGTCGAGCATCACCATTTCACCCGCTTGCACCCATTGCCGATGTTGAAGCGCCTAGTCACCCTCGCCATTCTCCTCCTCGCCGGCGCCAACGCGCCCGCGCGCGCGCAGGAACCGGCCGCCCCATTCGACGGCGACCTGCAGCGGCTTTCGGAAATCCTCGGCGCCTTGCATTATCTGCGCGCCATCTGCGGCGCCAATGAAGGGCAGAAATGGCGCAACGAGATGCAGGCCTTGATCAACGCCGAGACGCCCAATGGCGAGCGGCGCAGCCGCATCATTGCCAGCTTTAATCGCGGTTATCAGGGCTTTCAGCAGACCTACCGCACCTGCACCCCCGCCGCCAATTTCGCCATCCGCCGCTATCTCGACGAGGGTGCCAAAATCTCGCGCGAGATCACGGCGCGCTATGCCAACTAGCCGCGGCGCGGCAATTAACCTTTCCTAAAGTTGCAGCCTTGGCCGGCTGAATGCCTATGCTAACGTGGCGCCATTGAGAAGGCGGCGCAGCGGCGCCGGCCAGGGATTGTCATGAGTACACTCACGCGCGCATCCAACACTCGCGGCCCGGTCGCGGACCACGAGCAGAAAAAAGTCGCGCTGGGATATTTGCAGGAAGCCTGGGCCGAGGCGCGTCTCGACGGCATCGACGGCGATTGCATGGCGCAGAGCTGTCTGTTCTCCGCCTTCATCGAACTGGTTTCGACCTATGGCGAAGAGGCCGCCGCGCAATATGCCGAGGGCCTTTCCGTGCGCATCCGCAACGGCGAATTTTCGCTCGATCTGGCGCGGCAATAAGCGTTTCCTCCCGTCGCGTTGCTGTGGCTACTTTTGAGGTATTGCCACTCGCGAAATAATCTTACATGCTAGCGACGGATGTGAGGGCGTCGCTGTGCAACTTAGTTGGCGTCGGCATTGGCGGCCGGTGATCGCTTGGATCGCCGCCTATGCTTTTGCCGCCAACACCATCCTCCTGAGTTTTGCAGGACCGCTTTCCCCTACCGCCGGCCATCCTGAGTTTTTTGATCCGCTGGGCGAGCTATGCCTATCGAGCGATGGCAACCAAACCTCCGCAGCCGATAGTTCCGGCAGGTCGCTGCCTGTCGGACACGGTGAAGATCATTGTGCGCTTTGCGTCGGGACGCACAGTGTTGGACTGCCAAATCCTGTGGCTCAGCCGCTCCGGCTGATGCAGTCGGAGCTGGTGCCGATTCCGGCAGCCGCGCCCTCGATCACGCATACCAAGACCTTTACCGGACAACCTCGCGCTCCTCCGCAAACGGCCTGAATGGTCGCGGCGTAAGCCGCGCTTTCACCAGCAGTTTGTCGGGAGGATTCTTGTCATGTCGCGTCTATGCGTGTTCGGCTGCGCCGCATTGGGCTTGTGCGCGTCTGCGCCCGCTGCATTCTCGCAATCCGCCGTGCAAATCCCGGAAATTGTCATCGAAGGGGCTGGCGGAGACGCGGCCGCGGTTCCAGTCAAAGAAAAATATCAACTGCCGCAAACGACCGCCTCGGTAACCGCCGAGAAGATCGAGCAGACGACAAACACCGTCGATACGGAAGATGCGGTCAAATACATGCCGAGCCTGTTCGTGCGTAAACGCAATTACGGCGATACCCAGCCCGTGCTTGCCACCCGCACCTGGGGTGTCGGCTCCAGCGCGCGCAGTCTGGTCTATGCCGACGACATCCTGCTGAGCGCTCTCATCCATAACAACAACAC